>JBJTIO010000124.1:0-28013 GCA_046095045.1 Actinomycetota bacterium | reverse complement strand
GCCGGGCGCGAGGATGCCGGCGAAGAAGGCAGCGGCTCCTGCCGCGAGCAAAGCGTTGAACGATGTGGTGCCCTTCATCCAGTTCGTCGAGAAGCACAAGAAAGGTTCGGTGGTGAAGGGGGTCGTCGAGTCGTACTCGTCTCATGGCGCCTACGTGACGATCGGCGATGTGCGGGGCTACGTTCCGTTGCGCACCTTCAGTGAGCCTCCGCCGCGTTCGGCGCGCGAAGTGATGAAACTGGGGGAGACGATCACTCTCGAAGTGATCGAAATCGTCGCCAGTCGTCGCAGTATCGACTTGAAGCCGTCCTCCAAGGCGGCGCCCGCGAAGAAGGCGACAACGGCGAAGAAAGCGGCACCGGTGAAGAAGGCCGCGCCCGTCAAGAAGGCGGCACCGGTGAAGAAGGCCGCAGTTCCCAAGAAAGCCGCGCCAGTCAAGAAGGTCGCACCCGCCAAGAAAGCGACAACGGCCAAGAAGGCGGCACCCGCGAAGAAAGCGGCGCCGGCGAAGAAGGCCGCAGTTCCCAAGAAGAGTGCCTCTCGGCGCGTGTGACGCGGACCGGTCTCGTCGCCTACGGTTCTGACGTGCGTTTGGCCACCTGGAACGTCAACTCCCTGCGCGCCCGTATGCCGCGCGTCGAGGAATGGTTCGCCGATGTGGGTCCCGACGTGGTGTGCATGCAGGAGACGAAGCTCGCCGAAGATGCCTTCCCGACCGCTGCATTCGAGGCCCTCGGGTACGAGAGCGTTCATCACGGCCAAGGGCAGTGGAACGGGGTGGCGATCGTGAGTCGGGTCGGCTTGGTCGATCCTGTGCGCGGCTTCGCCGACGGTGAACCCGCCGACCCGGAGGCCCGTCTGGTGTCGGCAACGTGCGCGGGCATTCGGGTGTCGTCGGTGTACGTGCCCAACGGACGCGAACTCGATCATGATCACTATCGGTACAAACTGGCGTGGATGAAGCGACTCGTCGCGCACCTCGATGCGAACGAATCATCCGATGCACCGGTCATCGTCACCGGCGACTTCAACATCGCGCCGGACGACCGCGACGTGCACGATCCGTCGAAGTTCATCGGCGCCACTCACGTCAGTGAGGCCGAGCGCGAATCGTTGCGCGCGCTCGAGAAGTGGGGAATGTGCGACGTCTTTCGTCGGCACCATTCGGACGAGAAACTTTTCTCGTGGTGGGACTACCGAGCCGGGGCCTTCAATCAGGGTCACGGCATGCGCATCGATCTCGTGATGGCCACCGAGTCGGCGGCGGCGAAATGCCGTTGGATCTCCGTCGACCGTCAGGCCCGCAAGGGTGACAAGCCGAGCGATCACGCTCCCGTGGTGGTGGACATCGATGTCTGACGACGACGCCTCGGTGTGGTCCGACCCCAAAGGATTGGGTTCGGGGAATCCGCTCGACCTGCCCAAGCACCGCACGGTCATGTTCGAAGCCACCAATCCACGTTTGCGGCTGGCCAACGCCACGCGCGCGGTGTTGCAGCACTCGGCCACGTCGGTGGCCGATCCCGAAGTGTTCGCCCGTGCGGCCGAATTGCTCGAGCAGGCCGCGCAGATACTTGGCGAAGGTCCACAGGGCCGCGGCTATCACGCCAGCGCCGAAGGTGCCGTCGGTGGAGCGACGCATGGCTTCATCAGCCACAGTCCGGTCACAGGTCCCCTGAACGCGCTCGCCGGACTGGTCGACATCGCAACGACCGAACACGAGGTGGTCGCCACCGTCACCTATGGCTCAGCGTACGAAGGTCCTCCCGGATGTCTGCACGGAGGACTCATCGCGGCGATATTCGACGAGGTGCTCGGGTTCGCTCAGGCTCTTTCGGGTTCACCGGGCATGACGGGTCGCCTCGAAGTGACGTACCGATCGCCAACCCCATTGCATCAACCGCTTCGAGTGGTCGGTCGATTCGATGGTTTGCACGGTCGCAAGATCATGACCTCGGGCACCATCCATGCGGGCGATCGACTGTGCGCCGAAGCGATCGGCACCTTCATCACCGTCAACGCGGCCAAGTTCGCCGATCTCAATCGTCAGCGAAATCAGTCGACTGACTGACACCGCGTCGAATCGCGTCGAGAATCCTCGATCCAGCACGCCGAGCCAGCATCTGTCCGACTCCTTCGATGTCGGCGAGTTCGTCCACGGTCGAGGGTTCGGCGTCAGCGATTCGGGCGAGAGTCTCGTCGGTGCACACCGCGCGCACGTCGATGAGCGACGCGCGGGCCGCCGACTCTCGCCACGCACGCAATTCGGCGAGCACGAGATCCCTTCGGGAGGGATGCGAGCGTCGCGTTTCGGCACCTCGCACGAAGTCCTCCGTTGGCGCGACTCCGACCCGGCGAGTGTCGGCGCCGTCGATGAACGGGCTGCGTGTGCGGTCGCGACCTCGTCGACTCAATGCGTGCGTGAGAACGAGGCGGTCGGCGGCTCGAGTGATGGCGACGTACGCGAGTCGCACTTCCTCGTCGCGTTCGGCCACACTCTTCGCCGAGGAATGAGGCATGAGACCGACCTCGCACCCTCCCACGACGACGTTGTCCCACTCGCGTCCCTTCGAGCCATGAAACGTGAGGAGTTCGACGACTTCGCCCGACGAGTCGTCGTCGAAGGGACGATTGGCGCGGACCCACGCCAGAAAGGCCCGACCATCCCCGCCACCTTGGCGAAGAAACTCTTCGGCCACCTCGGCGACCCGCAGTCGCGCGCGATCGTCATCGTCGAGTTCGTGGGGGGTCAGACCCTCGCCGAACTCGTCGAGATCGAACTCGCGTGCGTCGCGCATCCAGGTCGCGATGCGCGCCGCGCTCGGTAGTTCCCCGACTTCCCGTGTGGCGCGCTGGATCGGATCCGCGGCCGCGGATCCGACGATGCGAGCGGGGACACGCCGAGCTTCGAGGGCTTGAAGGATCGGCATCAATTGGGCGTTGGTGCGCGTGAGCACGGCGGTCGATCCCCAACGGCGCGCATCGACGCTCAATTCGTCGACGATCGTGGCGATCCCTGCTGCTTCGGCGGCCTCGTCGGCGAATCCCGCGATTCGCACGTCGGGACCGTCGAAGCGGGCCGACGCGAGAGACGGCACGCTCGCCTGCCCGTGAGCGAGGGCGCCGAGTCCGGCCGCGACGATTTGCGGGGTGCAGCGATAGTTGGTGTCGAGTCGAACCACTTCGATTCCGGGGAAGTTGGTCTCGAGGTGCGACAGGATCGTGGGATCGCTTCCGTTGAATCCGTAGATCGACTGACTCGGATCGCCGACGAGCGTGAGCTGATCGCGGTCGCCTCGCCACAATTGCAGCAAATCGAGTTGGAGTGGGTTGAGATCCTGGGCCTCGTCGACGAAGAAGTGACGCAAGCGCCACCGAACAACCGAGGCGAATCCCTCGTCGTGCGTCATCGACTCGATCGACATCGACAACAGGTCATCGAGATCGACGACACCCCGTTTCTTCTTGAGGGCTTCGAGATCGGCCATGATGCGCGAGACCTCGGTGGCGGGGGCCGAACCACGCCGTCCGGCGGCGCTGAGCGCGGCCGCGTAGCGACCGGGTGCGACGTTGCGGGCACGCGCCCAGTCGATGTCGCTCGAGAGCGCGGAGAGGTCGACCGATCGCTTGGCGCCCATCACTTCTCCGATCAAACGTCGTCGATCGGAGACGACGGTCGGATGAGATCGACCAGTCGCATCCCAGTGTTGACGCAGCAAGGACAATGCGATCGAGTGGAACGTCCCCGCCATCACACCCTCGCGCACCCCGAGAGTTCGCAGACGTCGACGCAACTCGGATGCGGCTTGGCGTGTGAAAGTGAGCACCGCGGTGTGTTCGGGCGCCGCAACCCCCTCGAGTATTTGCCAGGCGACGCGACGGGTCAGCACCCGCGTCTTTCCCGATCCCGCTCCGGCGATGATGGCGATCAGTGGAGCGGCGCTCGTGACCGCACGACGTTGTCGTGCGTCGAGGTCGTTCACGAGGTCGGCGGACGACGCCGGAGATTCGTTGGGCTCGACTTCGATCTCCGACACGCTCGTCATCGTAGGCGCGACCTGCCGACTACTCTCGGGGCATGTCGGATCAACCGTCGAGCACCCCGAAACCATCCTTCTTCAACCCGGCTTTCCCCGAGAAGTTGCTGTTCGACAGCGAGTACGTCTGTCTCGATCTGAAACCACATTGGTGGCATTTCGCCCAGCCGTTCGCCGCGACCATCGTGAGCGTGCCGCTCTGGTTGGTCGCGGTCGCGCGCCTCGACGGAGGTTTCGGCACAGTCGCCGGATGGCTGACCGGGTTGGTCGCGCTGTACGCGGTTCTGTGGCTCGGCGTGCGATGGCTGCAATGGAGGAGCACGCACTTCGTGGTCACCTCCGACCGCCTCATTTTTCGTAGCGGGGTGTTCGCCAAGAACGGCATCGCCATTCCTCTTGAGCGTGTGAACAACATCAACTTCCATCAGTCGATCTTCGAGAAGATGATCGGTGCGGGTGATCTGTTGATCGAATCAGGTGGTGAGGACGGACAGCAACGGTTCAGCGACGTGCGGCGGCCCGATCAGGTGCAACGCCTGATTCACGCTCAGATCGAGGAGAACGATCGCCCGGCATCGACTTCGGCCGGTCACGATTCGATCGCGACCGAACTCGAGAAACTCGAAGCCCTGCGCGAGCGCGGAACCATCAGTGAGGATGATTTCCAGCGCGCGAAGAAGCGTCTACTCGGCTGAGCGAATCGCGACGACGCATCCACCGAAACCGCCGCCGGTCATGCGCGCTCCGAGCACACCGGGCTCGGCCATGAGTTCCTCCACGGCGCGATCCATGGTCGGAGTGGATGTCTCATAATCGCGGGCCAAGGATGCGTGCGACTCCGTCATCAAACGCCCCAACGTGGTCAGATCGCCGACTTCGAGAGCACGAACCGATTCGAGAACTCGCTGGTTCTCCGTCGTCACGTGACGAGCTCGGCGTCGCAATCTCTCGTCGTCGATCGACGCCACATCGTCGGAAGTCGCGTCGCGCAAGGGTCCGATCAATGACTCGATTGCCCGACAATCGGCCACGCGCTCGGCGTATTCGCTGCCGACGAGCGTGCGATGGGCCACGAATCGCACGACGATGTCGGCATGTTCGGGAAGCGCGATGTGGCGGAACGTCAGATCGCGGCAATCGATGAAAGTTGCCTCTCGTTGGCGACCGACCGCGATGCACAGCTGATCCATGATCCCGCAGGGAACGCCCGAAGCCGCGTGCTCGGCTCGTCGCGCCGCTTCGGCCATGGCCACGTTGTCCCACTCACGGCCCGTGAGATCACGGATGAACCGACCCACGGCGATTTCGAGGGCGGCACTCGACGACAGGCCCGATCCGATCGGGAGAGTCGTGGTGATCCGAGCCCGAAAAGCGGGGACATTGCCGGCCTCGCGCACCATCGCCGCCACGTAACGTCCCCACGAGGGTTCGACCCGCGACGGATCCTCGACGTGGCGATCGAACTCGACGACTCCGCGTTCGTCGGCCGATTCGATCGAGATCGCGTCTCCGTCGATCGCCTCGCCCTCGATGATCGTGTTTTGTTCCAGAACCATGGGAAGCACGAGTCCGCCGGTGTAGTAGGTGTGGTCACCGATCAGATTCACTCGCCCGGGCGCTTCGACCCGGACGATGGTCATGTCAGAGCGAGCGCGACGCTGAAGCGCTCGAGCGCGTCGCGATCGAACGGTGCGCGAAGAGCGAGGTTGATCTGGTCGGCTCCGGCCGCGACGTACTGACCGATGCGGTCGATCACTTGTTCGTCGGATCCGGTGAGCACCCCGGGTCGCACGCCGTCGGCGAGCGCGCCGAATTGTGCGCGCAGGCTCTCCTCGGTCCATGCGATGCCGACGTTGACCGTTCGCATCACGGCCTTGGGATCGCGTCCGACCCGCACGCAGTGCTCGGTGAGCACCGCACTCTTGTGAGCGAATGCTTCGGGCGCGATGAAGGGAACGTTCCATCCGTCGGCGAAACGGGCGGCGATGTTCAACGTGCGCTTCTCGCCGCCGCCACCGACCCAGATCGGAAGCTTCTTCTGCACCGGACGCGGTTCGTTGCGCGCTTCTTTCATCGAGAACCATTCACCGGAGAACGAGGTCACGTCGTCGTGCAACAATCCGCGCACGCACTGAATCGATTCCTCGAGTTGGTCCATGCGGGTCTTCACGCCGGGGAACGGAATTCCGTAGGCGTCGTACTCGACGACGGCCCAGCCGGCACCGAGCCCGAGATCGGCGCGACCTCCGCTGATGTGATCGATCGCGGTGATCATCTTGGCCAACACCGCCGGATGCCGATAGCCGACCGAGTACACGAGCGAGCCGACGCGGACCTTCGAGGTGACCTCGGCGAGCGCACTGTGCATCGCGACCGCCTCGAAGCACGCCGCGTCGTCGGGCTTGCCGGTCGCGCCGTAGAAGTGGTCCCAGATCGAGATCCAGTCGAAACCCAATTCCTCGATGCGCTTCCACAGCGGGCGCAGGTCTGCGTAGGACGTGTGTTGCAAACCGGTGTGCACGCCGAAGCGGACGTTGGGAAACATGCCAGAGGTCATGGCTCAACGGTAGTCCGGTGCTCCCGAGTAATGTCAGCCCATGCCCAGAGCGTCCGTTCCCGCCAACATCGGAGTCGTCGAACTCGAATACGAGACGTTCGGGTCGAGCGCCGATCCCACTTTGTTGCTCGTCATGGGATTCACGGCCCAGATGATCGCCTGGGACGACGCGTTCTGCCACGCCCTCGCCGGTCTGGGTCTGCACGTGGTTCGTTTCGACAATCGAGATTGTGGATTGTCCACCAAACTCGACGGGATGTCGGTCGACCCCGGCCCCGTGATGGCCGCGGTGTTCGCGAACGAACCGGCGCCGGCGGTGCCCTACACGCTGTCCGACATGGCGAGCGATGCCATTGGATTGCTCGATCATCTCGGCGTCGACTCGGCACACATCGTCGGAGCGTCGATGGGCGGCATGATCGTTCAACACATGGCGATCGAACATCCGACCCGCGTGCGTTCGCTGACCTCGATCATGTCGATGACCGGAGAGCCCGAGTACGGATCGCCCACACCCGAAGCGGCCGAGGTGTTGCTCGCGCCTCCGGAGACCGAACGCCAGGCCTACATCGACGCCAGCCCGAGGTACGGAGTGTGGCAGTCGAAGCGCTACTTCGATGAGGTGAAGGTGAAAGAGCAGGCCGCTCGTTCGTACGACCGCAGCTTCTATCCCGAGGGCTCGGCGCGACAGTTGGCCGCGATCTACGCGAGCGGTCGGCGACATGAAGCACTCGCTCGTCTCGACGTGCCGACGCTCGTGATTCACGGCACCGACGACACGCTCATTCCTCCGAGCGGAGGAAAGCGCACGCACGAGGTCACTCCCGGATCGACGTTGCTGATGATCGCCGACATGGGACACGACATCCCCGAGCCGTTGCAGCCGATGGTCGTGGCCGCGATTGGCTCCCATGTTCGACTCGCCGAATCGCATCGCTCCGGTCGACGCTGAATACCATCGACTGACGAGAACAAGGAGAACTGCCATGCCCGGACCGCTTGCTGGATATCGCGTGATCGAAATCGCCGGAATCGGACCGGGGCCGTTCGCGGCGATGATGTTGTCCGACATGGGCGCCGAAGTGATCCGTGTGGAGCGCAGTCAGGCCGTGCGTGGACCCGCCCCCGACACTCCGGGTTTCGACATCCTGCAACGCGGCCGTCGCAACGTCGCGATCGATCTGAAGAACCCGGAAGGCGTCGAGACGTTGCTGAAGCTCGTCGAATCGGCCGACGCGTTGATCGAAGGCTTCCGACCCGGCGTGATGGAACGCCTCGGTGTCGGACCCGATGTGTGCCTCGCGCGGAACCCGAAGTTGGTGTTCGGTCGCATGACCGGGTGGGGTCAGACCGGCATGTACGCCAACGCGGCCGGACACGACATCAACTACATCTCGCTCGCCGGCGCCCTCGCCCACTTCGGGCGAGCCGGTGAAGGTCCCGTGCCGCCGATGAACATGGTCGGCGATTTCGGCGGCGGTGGCATGTTCCTCGCCTTCGGAGTGGTGTGCGCCCTGTTGGAGGCGGCCAAGAGCGGAAAGGGTCAAGTGGTCGATGCGGCCATGGTCGACGGGACAGCGGTGTTGATGACGATGTTCTGGGCCTTCTCGCAGATGGGTGCTCACGACGAGAACAACCGGGGCACCAACCTGCTCGACACCGGAGCCCATTTCTACGACGCTTACGAATGCAAGGACGGCAAGTACGTCTCGATCGGATCGATCGAGACGCAGTTCTACGCCGAGCTGCTGAAGTTGACCGGACTCGACGGAGATCCGGAGTTCGCCAAGCAGATGGACAAGTCGCAGTGGCCCCACTTGAAGCGACGCATCGCCGATGTGTTCCGCACCAAGACGCGCGATGAGTGGTGCGCGATCATGGAGGCGACCGATGTGTGCTTCGCGCCGGTTCTCACCATGAGCGAGGCCGCGGCCCACCCGCACAATGTCGAGCGCAACATGATCATCGAGGTCGGCGGCATCAAGCAGCCTGCTCCGGCACCGCGATTCTCGCGCACGGTTCCCGAGGTCGCGTCCGCGCCCGCGCACCCCGGTCAACACTCGCGCGAGATTCTCGCGTCGTGGGGATTCGCCGCGGCCGAGATCGACCGTTTGATCGCCGCCGGTGCCGTGGTCGACGCGTGAGCACGCTGCTCTGCTTCCACGCTCATCCCGACGACGAATCGATCGCCACCGGAGGAACCATCGCGCGGGCGGTGAACGAGGGTCATCGCGTGGTGCTCGTCATCGCCACCGATGGTGCTCACGGTGAGACACCCGTCGATTTGAAGACGGGCGAAACCCTCGTCGATCGACGCCGCGCCGAAACCGAACGCTCGGCCGAGGTGCTCGGCGCGCACGCCGTTCACTGGTTGGGCTATCGCGACAGTGGAATGACCGGTTGGTCGCAGAACGATGAGGCCGGAGCGTTCATGCGCGCCGACATCGACGAGGCGGCCGACCGCTTGGTGGCCATTCTTCGTGCCGAGAACGTCGACGTCATGACCTGTTACGACTGGCATGGTGGATACGGGCACCCCGATCACATACAGGTTCATCGGGTCGGGCACCGCGCGGCAGAAATGCACGGCTCGGTGCGACTCTTCGAGAGCACGATGAATCGCACGCGGATGGTCGCGATGATGCGCGAGAACGCCGATCGACCCGACGACTGGGATCCCGAGGGTCCGGCCGATGACGGCAACCCGTTCGGTTCGACCGAGGACGAGATCACGATGGCCGTCGACGTGTCGGCGTACATCGATCAGAAGCGCCGTTCGATCATGTGCCACGCGAGTCAGATGACCGACAGTGGATTCTTCGTGCAGATGCCACCCGAGGTGTTCGCGATCGCGTTCGGAACCGAATGGTTCATCGAGCCGGGAGCGCCCGGTGGCGCGAAGCCGGGATGGTTGTTGTGACGCGCGTGTTTTTGGTGCGTCATGGTCGCGCCGCCGCCGGATGGGACACCGATCCCGATCCCGGACTCGATGCCGAGGGCCAGCGACAAGCCGAAGCGACCGCGTCGGCCTTGTCGATCCTGCCCGACATGGACCTGGTGTCGAGTCCGCTGAAGCGTTGCCGTGAGACCGCCGGGTTCCTGTCGGCGAAATGGAACGCCGCGTCGGTGGACATCGAACCGCGCGTGGCCGAGATTCCGTCACCCGAGGGCGTGCCGATGGGGGAGCGGGTCGCGTGGTTGAGAGGTGCGATGGCGGGCTCGTGGGCCGACCTCGGACCGCGGTACACGGCGTTCCGGGACGACGTGGTCGGGTTCGTCTCCGGGCTGCGTCGTGACACGGTGATCTTCAGCCACTTCATTGCGATCAACGCGGTGATCGGCGCCTGTCAAAACGATGATCGCCTCGTGATCGCGAGCCTCGACAACGCCTCGGTGACGATCGTCGACGTCAATGAGACCGGGCATCTCACTCTCGCACGTGTCGGACGGGTCGCCGACACTTTGATTCGCTGATCGGGCAGACTGATCGCATGCGACGTCGAGTGATGTTGAGCGGAGCGGTGGGTGCACTGCTGTTGATCGCGTCGTGCGGGGGAGACGGCGGAGGTGACGACACCCTGGCGCCGCTGCCGACCAATGTTTCCACGACCGCCGAGTCGACGCTCGCGCCGATGGTGAGCACGACCGGAGTGACGGGGACGACCACCACGAGCGTCGCGTCCTCGACGACCACGACATTGCCCGAAGCGGCCAAGTTGGTGTTGCGCGGTGATGCGCTCGGCGAAGTCCGCTTCGGTGTCGATGCGGAGGGCGCGATCGCCTACGTCGAGTCGTTGCTCGGCGCGCCCGACAGCGACAGCGGATACGTGGCTGCAACCTCCGAGTTCGGACTGTGTCCCGGCGAGCAAGTACGTGGCGTGCGTTGGGGCGACCTCTTGTTGCTCTTCGGTGACGAGAGTGAAGTGGCGTCGGGGCGCCTTCATTTCTACGGATGGAAGTACGGACCGGTGTCGGGGGCTCTGCCCGAGCCGATCGGCCCGGCAACCGAAGGTGGCGTGACGCTGGGTTCGACGGTGAACGAGGTGCTGGCGGCACACCCGGGGGCCGACGTGTACACCGACGATGTGTACGGTGCCGGCTTCGACATCGATTTCGGTACTCGCGGACTGGTGTCGGGTTCGCTCTCCGATGACTCGCCCAACGGTGTGACGCTCGCGATGTTCGGCGGCGTCACCTGTGGCGAGTGGTCGAGCGGAATCTGAATCCTCGCTCGAGGACCGATGTCCTCTAAGGTTTCACAGACATGAACGCCGTGATGTTGCTCGATCTGCACAAGTCGTGGGCCTGGTTCGTGATCATCGCCAACGGGTTGGCGGGGTCGTGGGCGCTGGCCGCGCACAAGGTCGAATCGTTGCGTTCGCGGGCGTTGTGGTGGTTCACGTTGCTCGCGGAACTGACCGTGTTCGTGCAGGTGATCCTGGGCGTGATCGTGGTGAACAAGTACAAGCTCGAGTTCCCGCAGTTCCACGCGTTCTACGGGTTCGTGGGGATCATCGCGGTGGCGATCATCTACTCGTACCGGAATCAGATGAAGCACCGGCTGTACTTGCTGTACGGCTTCGGCGGCTTGTTCATCATGGGGCTCGGCATCCGCGCCCTCCTCGTCGGCCAAGTCTCCTAACAACCAAAACGCGACAAATTGTCGCTTTGTGGGTGAATTAGAGGGCGGCGGCGAGGGAGTCGAGTTGGCCAGCCAGACGCGCGGGCAACTTCGAGCCGAACTTGGCGTAGTGATCCTTGATCTGCGGCAGAGCCGACTTCCATCCGTCGGCGTCGACCTTCAGCAACTCGGCGAGATCGTCGTCGCTGACCTCGAGGCCGTTCAGGTCGAGCGACCCGGGAGCGGGGAGCAGTCCAATCGGCGTCTTCACCGCATCGGCCGATCCATCGACCCGTTCGAACACCCACTTCAACACGCGACTGTTCTCGCCGTAGCCGGGCCACAAGAAGCGACCATCCTCGTCGCGACGGAACCAATTGACGAAGAAGATCTGCGGCAACTTGGCGGGATCGGACTTCGACCCCACCGCCAACCAGTGCGCGAAGTAGTCGGCCATGTTGTAACCGCAGAACGGCAACATCGCCATGGGATCGAAGCGCAGGTTGCCCACCGCGCCTTGCTGAGCGGCCGTGGTCTCCGAGGCCATGATCGAACCGAGGAACACGCCGTGCTCCCAGTCGAAGGCCTGGGTCACGAGCGGCACCGTGGTGCGACGACGACCGCCGAAGAGAATCGCCGAGATCGGCACTCCAGCGGGATCCTGCCATTCGGGTGCGGCCGACGGGCACTGCGACGCCGGTGCGGTGAAGCGGGCGTTCGGATGCGCGGCTGGTGTGTCGGTCTCGGGCGTCCAGGCGTTGCCCTTCCAGTCGGTGGCGCGAGCCGGAGCATCGTCGCTCATGCCTTCCCACCACACGTCGCCATCGGACGTGAGCGCGGTGTTCGTGAAGATGCAGTTGCCCCACAGCGTGTGCATGGCGTTGGCGTTGGTGTCGTAGCCGGTTCCCGGTGCCACGCCGAAGAACCCCGCCTCGGGGTTGATCGCGTACAGTCGTCCGTCGGGGCCGAACTTCATCCAGCAGATGTCGTCGCCGATGGTCTCGGCCTTCCAGCCCGGAATGGTCGGCACCAACATCGCGAGGTTGGTCTTGCCACATGCCGACGGGAACGCCGCCGCGATGTACTTCGACTCACCCGCGGGATTCGTCAGCTTCAGAATGAGCATGTGTTCGGCGAGCCAACCGTCGTCGCGAGCCATCACCGATGCGATGCGCAACGCGAAGCACTTCTTGCCGAGCAGAGCGTTGCCGCCGTAACCCGAACCGTACGACCAGATCTCGCGGGTCTCGGGGAAGTGCACGATGTACTTGTTGTCGGGGTTGCACGGCCACGCCGAATCCTTCTGACCCGGTGTCAGAGGTGCGCCGACCGAGTGCAGACACGGCACCCAATCGTTGTTGCCGAGAACGTCGAGTGCCCCCTGGCCCATGCGGGTCATGATGCGCATGCTCACGGCCACGTACGCCGAGTCGGTGAGCTGCACACCGATGTGGGCGATCGGCGAGCCGAGCGGACCCATGCTGAACGGCACCACGTACATGGTGCGACCCTTCATGCAGCCCGCGTAGAGCCCGGTCATCTCGGCGCGCATCTCGGACGGCTCGCGCCAGTTGTTGTTCGGGCCGGCGTCGTCGGCATCGGCCGAGCAAATGAAGGTGCGATCCTCGACGCGCGCGACGTCACCCGGATCGCTGTGCGCCCAGTACGAGTTGGGGCGCTTGGCTTCGTCGAGTTTGGTGAAGGTGCCACCGTCGACGAGCAACGTGCACAGGCGGTCGTATTCCTCGGCCGATCCGTCGCACCAATACACCGAGTCGGGTTGCATGACCGCGACCCACTCGTCGACCCACTTCTTCAGTCGTTCGTTACTGCTCGTGCCGGCCATGTTCTGCTCCTTCGGCGCGGGGTCGCCGTGAGACGTGTGGGGAAGCGTGGGTCAGTGACCCGGAGTTCCCATGTCGGACTCAGAACCTAGACGTAGTCGGGTCGCCAGACCCTCATCGTCAACGTCAAATACGACACGCTGACCGGGGCGCAACATGCGAAAAATGCTGCCGTCGAGAGCGTTCTCCGCGAGCTCGAGTTCGCTCAGATCGGTGTCGCGGAGGATGAGACCGGTTCCGGTGCTCGGATCGAAGGCCTTGACGACGCCTTGCATCGCTCAGGCGGTCACTTGTCCGAGGCGGCGGTGCCGCGGCTGACCTTGGTCACCTTGCCGGCGCGGATGCATCCGGTGCAGACGTTCAGTCGGGTGGGGGAGCCCTTCACCATGGCGCGGATGCGCTGGATGTTCGGATTCCAGCGGCGCTTCGAACGCACGTGCGAGTGCGACACCGACATGCCCCATGACGGGCGCTTTCCGCAAACTTCACACACTGATGCCATGACACGATCTCCGCGTTCTCTGTCGTCCGGGGGACGATTCTTGTTGTCGACCCGAGGGGCGATCTCGACCCCCGAACGCTACCAGCGGATTCGTCGCCCCACCCACGAGGAATGCCCCGATTCGCGACGTCGGCGGTCACGTTCGGCTCACCCCCGACCACTACCATCAGGCGGGTGAACCCACCAGTTCAGGCCCCCGAGGGGACGAACGAGCGTTTCGACGCCGATCGGTTGCGGCGCACGGTCGTGGCCTTTCGGGACGCGGTGCGTGAACACGCCCCGCGCATCAACCGTCTGAACGTCTACCCGGTCCCCGATGGCGACACTGGCACGAACATGGCCCGCACGCTGGATGCGGTCGTCGCCGAACTCGATCAGGCCGAGCCGGGCATCGAACCCACCTGTCAGGCGATCTCGCACGGCTCGCTGATGGGGGCTCGGGGTAACTCGGGGGTCATCTTGTCGCAGATCCTGCGCGGGCTGGCGGGACGCCTCTCGTCGACCGCCAGTAGCACGGCGAGCGAGGTCGCCGAGGCCCTCAGCGAGGCCTCCTCGGCCGCGTACAAAGCGGTCTTGAAACCGATCGAGGGCACGATCCTCACGGTGGTGCGCGAAGCCAGCGAAGCGGCCAAGTCGTCGGCAGCCGCCGGTGCGTCACTCGGCGCCACCTTGCGCGCGGCGCGCGACGCCGGAAGGCGTGCGCTCGATGCCACGCCCGAGATGTTGCCCGGTCCTGAAGGACGCTGGTGTCGTCGATGCGGGCGGAGCGGGATTCTTGTTGTTGCTCGACGCCGCGCTCAACGTGGTCGACGGCGAACCGATTCCCGCACCGGCCGACTCGATCGGAGGTGACGCGCTCGACGAACCACTCGCGTTCGCGGTCACGGCACCCGACGAGCACGGCGAACTCTCGGTGGCCGATCTGCGGTACGAGGTCATGTACTTCCTGCATCTCGACGACGACAAGATCGAGTCGTTCAAGGCCGATTGGGGCGAGATCGGTGATTCGATCGTCGTCGTCGGCGGTGACAGACTCTGGAACTGTCACGTGCACACCAACGACATCGGCGCGGCGATCGAAGCCGCGATCGATCTCGGTGGTCGTCCCAAGCAGATTCGCGTCACCGATTTGTTCGAGGAGGTCGCCGAACGTCACGCGGCAAACGATGCCGCCCGATCGGCCGCTGGTTTGCCCGCGGTGACCACCGCCGTCGTGGCGGTGTGCAGCGGGGGAGGCCTCGAGGAACTCTTCGGACAACTCGGCGTTCAAGGCATTGTCACCGGTGGTCAAACGCTCAATCCGTCGACGGCCGAATTGCTCGCGGCGGTCGAGGCGGTCAATGCGCAACAAGTGATCGTGCTTCCGAACAACAAGAACATCATTCCGGTCGCCGAGCAACTCGATGCGCTCACGACGAAGGACGTGCGCGTGGTGCCCACGCGTTCGATGCCCGAGGCCCTCGCTGCGCTCGTGGTGTACGACCCCGAAGCCGAGGTCGACGAGAATCACTCGTCGATGGTGTCGTCGACCGAGGCGATGGTGACCGGCGAGGTCACCCAAGCGGTGCGCGATTCGGCGAGCGACGCGGGTCCGGTCACGGCCGGCGACTGGATCGGTCTGGTGCGAGGCGACGGCATCGTCGCCGTGAGCGGTTCGCTCGACGGTGCGGTCGTGGCACTGCTGTCGCATCTCGTCGACGACACACACGAGATCGTCACGGTGATCGAAGGGGTCGACGCCACATCGTCGGCCACCGCGGCGATCGAGGCGTGGATGGCGAGCGAGCGCCCGGGCGCCCAGATCGAACGTCATCGCGGCGGACAACCGTTGTATCCGTACCTCTTCGGCGTCGAGTGAACGTGGCCGACACGGACGACCGGCCCCCGATCACATTGGCCGAGTTGGCCATGATACCCATCACGCGATTGAAGGCGGTGGGCGACGGCAAACGAGCCGAGAACTTCGCCAAGTTCGGCATCAAAAACCTGCTCGAGTTGCTGACGCACTATCCGCGCCGATGGATCGACCGCACACGCGAGGCCCCCGTCTCGGAAGCTGCCGAGGGCGTCGACGTGCTGGTGATCGGCGAACTGAAGTCGGTGAACGGACCCCCTCCCGGCCCTCGTCGTGGTCCCTCGCGCGTCACGGCGAGCGTCGTCGACCCGAGCGGTCGCCTCGATCTGGTGTTCTTCAATCAGCCGTACCGGGCCAAGCAGTTGAAGCCGGGATCTCTCGTTGCCGTGTTCGGACGCATCGGACGTTTCAACGGCAAGAAGCAAATGGTGAATCCGACCGTCGACGTCTTGGGTGACCCCTTTGAACGACCGCGTCCGATCGCCGTCTATCCGCAGAGCGAGAAGGTCGACCTGCCGTCGTGGCTCGTGCTGAAGGCGATCGACGAGACTCTCGTGCGCTGTCGCGCGCGTGGCATCAGCGATCCGCTCGACGCGCGCATGCGTTCGGCATACTCGCTGATTGGTCGCCAGGAAGCGTTGATCGGCATCCACACTCCCGACACCTTCGCGCACAAGGAGGCCGCACGTCGACGGTTGGCGTTCGACGAGTTGTTGCGGGTGCAACTCGTGTTGGTCGCGCGCAAGCGCGCTTTCGAACGCGACTCCGTCGGCTTACGGCACGTGATCGACGGTGCTCTCGTGCGTCGTTTCCACGCGAACCTGCCCTACGAACTCACCAGCGCCCAAACGCGAGTGATAGCCGAGATCGAGGCCGATCTCGCCTCACCAACACCGATGCACCGCTTGTTGCAAGGCGACGTCGGTGCGGGCAAGACACTCGTTGCCGTGTCGGCGATGCTGGTCGCGGTTCAAGGCGGTCATCAGGGGGCGTTGATGGCGCCCACCGAAGTGCTGGCCGAGCAACACGCGGTCGGAATTCGTCGCCTGCTCGACGACTTGCGCGTTCCGGCGAGCGACACTCTCGAAGGCGAGCGATCGGTTCGCGTCGAATTGCTCACGAGCAGCGTCGGTGCGGAAAAACGCCGCGACATCCTGCAGGGTCTCGCCGACGGGCAGGTCGACATCGTGATCGGCACCCACGCACTCATCCAGGAGACCGTCGACTTCCATAGCCTCGGCGTGGTCGTGGTCGACGAGCAGCACCGCTTCGGTGTCGAGCAACGCGCGGCCCTGCGCGACAAGGGTCGCGGCGCGATACCCGACGTGTTGGTGATGACCGCCACTCCGATCCCTCGCACCGCGGCCATGACCGTGTACGGCGATCTCGACGTGAGCGTGCTCGACGAGAAACCTCCGGGTCGCACGCCGATCGTCACCCGTGCGGCCATCGGACCCGAGGCCGAAGAGGAAGTCTGGTCCGACGTGCGCGCCCAAGTGGCGGCCGGACGACAGGCGTACGTCGTGTGCCCGCTCATCGAAGAGAGCGAGAAGCTCGAGGTCGCCAGCGCCGAGGAAACGGTCGCGCGACTGTCGGCGACCGAGCTGTCGGGTTTGCGCATCGGGCTGTTGCACGGTCGCATGTCGTCGGCCGACAAGGAGGCCGTCATGGAACGCTTCCGCACCGGAGAATCCGACGTGCTGGTGGCGACCACCGTCATCGAAGTGGGTGTCGACGTGCCGAACGCGACGGTCATGGTGATCCTCGACGCCGACCGATTCGGTATCGCCCAGTTGCATCAGTTGCGGGGTCGCGTCGGTCGTGGTCGACACGCCTCGAATTGCTGGCTCGTCACGACGCCGGCCGAGAAGGTCGACGAACTCCTGCCCGACACCAATCCGCGCATCGACGCTCTCGTCGATTCCGATGATGGCTTCTATCTCGCCGAGGTCGATCTCGAGTTGCGCGGCGAAGGAACCCTCATGAACAAGGAACAAAAGGGGCGCACCGACCTGAAGCTCGCGTCGTTGCGACGCGATCGTGAGTTGGTGCAACTCGCGCGCGAGGCCGCCCACACGATCATCGACGCCGATCCCGACCTCTCCGTCAACGCCGAACTTCGGGAGGAATCGAACTTGTTCCTGCGTCCCGAGGACGAGGAATTCCTTTTCAAGAGTTGACGCACCCGGCCAGTTCGGGCATCGGCGCAACGCGCGCATCGTTCACGACGCCGCTCGGATCGCTGAGCGACATCGTCGACGTCCCGCTCAGTCGCACCGCCGCCAGCACGGCGTCGTCGACCACCAAAACGGCCGAACGCGTTCCGACCAGAAGAATGATGTCGGCGTTCGCCGAGTCGGAGCGAAGTCGTGGGACACTGAAGAACTCGACGGTGTCGCTCGACGACCAGACGCGCTCGGACGACACCGACATGTGAACCGTCTCGTGCACCCCGTCCGAGAAGCTGAATCCGACGACGGCGTCGTCACCGAGTTCACCGATCGAGCCGCGCCAACGCCAACACGTTCCGTCGTCGATCACCGCTCGGGTGTCCGGTGTTCCGTCGAAATCGATCAGGTCGATCCACACATCGTCGCGCAGCGAAACCTCGACCGAGGTGCCGGTGAAGACCGGGGTGAACTCGGTGTTCACGAGATCGGCGAATGGTGTCTCGCCGACGAGCGCGGTTTCGAGTGGGCGAACGTACGCGGTCGGTTTCGTGCGTTCGATGTCTTCGGCGAACCATTCCCACGTTCTTGGCAACACGTACTCGTCGGAGGTGCGCCCGAGATAGATCTCACCGAGCAGAAATGATTTCCAACTGAATCGCGTCGCCGGAACGCGTTCGTTGTTGAGGTACGTCCACGGGTACATCGTCCAGGCGAGAAGTGGATCGCCGTCGTTCGACGTGAGGTCGAGAACGGCGCGCACCGTGCGTGATTGGCCATCGATACCGGATTGCTGGTTGCTGGTCTCGGTCGCGAAACTGCGGAAGTTGCCCGCTCGGGCCGCCCCGTCCCAGAACAAGTCGGCGCATTGTGTCGCGAGGGTCAACAGCAACGCCAGGAGCACGGGAGCGTGAGCCACGCGTCGATCGTTCGGCTCACGAGGTTCGGCGCACCATCGGCCGATGGTGGCGAAGAGTGGTGACATCGACGCGATGAGAGCGGCGAACATCAGTGCCGTTGGCACGGCGATGACGGAGAAGTAGTGGCTCGAATAGCGCTGACCCAGGATCAATTCGATCCAGCCACCGACGAACCATCCCAGCAGCACGAACGTCAGAACTCGTTGGATCGGCTCGAACCTGTGTCTGCGAACCCACGCGAGGGTGATGAACGCCAGAACGATGAACACCGACTCGGGTCGCTCGGAGTAGTAGTCGATCATCGTGTTCCATCCGAGGCCGAACTGCTCCATGTAGCCGCGACCCGTGCCAGCGCTCATGAACGACGCGTACGTCCACCAGCCCGACCAGAATTCGGCGAAACTCCCGCGGAGCGCGTACCACGCCGGTGCCGAGATCACGGTGGTCGCGAGCGTGATCGCGCCGACCATCAGTGGTCTTTCGAAGCCACTCGTTCGCCGTCTCAATGCGACGACCAGGATCACCACCGCCACGGCGGCGAACACGGTCGTCAACAACGTCTGAATCGCGAGACCGAGCATCACGAACGAAACGATCCACATCGAGCGGGCCCGTCGTGGTTCGATCCACGCTCGATCGAACACCGCGATGAGGGTGGCGCCAGCGAGCAACGCGGTCGTGATGTTGCGGCTGTACACCACTCCGGCGTAATCGCTCGACGACACCGCGAAGTGGGCGATGGTCACGGCTGCCGCGACCGCGGCAGCGGTGCGCTGTCCTGCGTAGCGACGAGTCACGGCCCATGCCGTCGCTCCGAGGATCATCGAAATGGCGATGCAGTAGGCGGCGACGGCGAACCAGTAGGTGTCGTACGACGTGAAGAGGCGGGCCGAGTCGTAGACGACCATCTCGAGCGGGCCCTTGTTGTGAAGTCCGTTCTCGTAGTACGTGCCCCCGAGGCGCGCGGCTCGTTCGACGATCGTTCGTGCGAACTGAGGGTCGTAATCCTGGCTGCGTCGTTCGAGGGCGAACCAAACAATCGCCATCAACGCGACCGATGCTCCCGCCGTGATGTGCGCCCAACTATCGCGAACGATCTTTCTCGCCGCAGATTTTCGGCGTAGCAACACGTCGATCGCTAGAACGATGCTCAACAGGCACAGCAGGTTGATCCGTAACACCGGACCGATGGTGTGTCGTTGCACCTCGACCGCATCGGTGGCGATCGAGGCGTACAACTCGACGAGACCGGCGACGAGACCGGTGCCGAGGATAAGTGCGAGCAATCGCGATCGACGAACGATCACCCAGATGCCCATAGTCGCGAGGAGAACGAACCACCACAGGGACGCGGTCGAATCGATGCCGCCGAACCAGGAGTTCCCCGGCAAACGTTCGCCGACGCCGAAGCGGTCGTAGTCGGCGAAGTCGTAGCGCAACGCTCCCGGCAACTCGCGCCGAACCACGTCGATCCAGAACGGAGCGTCGGTCACGAGAGAGGTCACCTGGTCGAACTGACCGGGACCGCGCACCCACGACCGAAAGTCCTCGAGTTCGGGAGCGACGAGGAACGCCTCGCCGTCGTCCCACGTGTTGCGCCCGGTTCGATCGAGCAGTGTCTCGGACATCGGCATCCCCTTGCCGACGAACGAATCGGTCATCGACTCATCGGGCAGGATCCGCAGACCGACGTTGTTCATGAGCGGGTACTGGTTGCGCTCGCTCACGCCTTGCGACACCGTGACGTAGGTGAAACAGATCGACATCGCGAGCGCGCAACGCAGTGCGGATCGGCGTACGGCCGCATCGCGACAACGCCACCCGGTCACGGCCAGAACGACGATGATGACGACGAGTGGTAGCCCGTGGGAATCCCGTGTGAGGAGCCACGCGATCGTGGCGATCGTCGCCGCGATCATCGATCGTCGCGAGGGAGAGTGCCCGTGTCGTAGCCAGCAAACGATGGCGACCATCGACGTGGTGAGGCCGATCGATTCACTCAGTGCTTCGACACTCCACACCGCGAACCGTGGTTGGATCGCGATCAACGTCACCGCGAGCCCGCCGAGCCAGGCGAGTGGTCGCGAATCGAGCAAGCGCAACAGGGTGGAGATGACCAAGACGACCGCCAACGCGTAGGCGAGGCTTTGCACGACCACGAGCCAGCGAACATCGAAGCCGACCAACCAGTAGATCAACGGCATTCCGACCGGTCGCTCGGAGAACCAGAACGACGGGGCGAAAGGTCCGATGCGGGCGACCTTCAGGAACGAAGCCGAGTCGGGAAAGAACGAGGGAATACCTCCTCGCCACAACGGCCCGACGACGCGAAGCATGAAAACGAGCACGCCGATCGAGAACACCCACGGCGAGCGGTCGCGTCGCACGACCTCTGCGGTCTGGTTCACCGCTCGTCCGTCGTGTCGTCGGGTTCGTCGTCGGGAAGCACGAGGTCCCAGCGATCGAGACAATCACGACACTTGTAGGTGACGATGTCTCCCGGATACCAACGGCCGTCCTCGCGTGCGTGGGTGGTGAGATAGCAGCGACCACCGCAGTCGATGCATTCGATCTCCGGCTCCGGCGTCATCGCCACAGTCTGCCCGTTCGTCCCGCCGTAGCATGAGCGCATGCGCGTCGTCGCCGGAACCTTGCGCGGCCGTTCGATCGTCGCTCCCGACGGCGACTCCACACGACCGACCACCGATCGCACGCGAGAGGCGGTCTTCAATGCGTTGGCGAGTCTCGACGTCGTCGAGGACGCGGTGGTGATCGATCTCTTCGCGGGCAGTGGCGCCATGGGTATCGAGGCGTTGTCACGAGGTGCCCGACGGTGCACGTTCATCGAGCGGGATCGCCGGGCGCTCGATGCGATCCGCACCAACGTCGCGAAGCTCGGCGTTTCCGACCGAGCGAACGTCGTCGCTGGCGATGTGTTCGCCAACGTGGTGGCTCAACGGCTCGCCGATCTCGTGATTGCCGACCCGCCGTACGACTTCGAACAGTGGTCGGACTTGTTGCGGGTGCTCACCCCGGCCCTGGCTCCCGGCGGTCTGGTCGTCGCCGAAAGTGGTCGCGAGATCGAGATTCCCGACGGTTGGGAGGTGCGTCGAGCCCGGAAATACGGCCGCACCTGGGTGGCGTTCCTCGAGCGGTCCGGTCCAACGACCGCTACCGTTGGGTCGTAGATGGCCACGTCGCCCGCGCTCAAGGTGCTCTATCCGGGCAGTTTCGACCCGTTCCACAACGGGCACCTCGATGTCGTCGCCCAAGCGGTCGAGTTGTTCGGCAACGTGATCGTGGCGGTCATGCACAACCCCGAAAAGCCGAGTGGATTGATCGATCTCGCCGAAAGGGTCGAACTCGCGCGAGCGAGTGTCGCGCACATGCCGTCGGTTCGGGTCGAGGCGTTCCCCGGACTAGCGGTTCATGCCGCCACGACCGCCGCCGCCGATTTCATCGTGAAGGGTCTGCGCACCGCGGCCGACTTCGAGGTCGAACAACAGATGGCCCACACCAATCATTCGGTGTCCGGGGTGCGCACCGTGTACGTGCCCTGTCGCGCCGATCACGCGTTCATCAGCAGTCGCTTCATCCGGGAAATCGCCCAATACGGTGGGAAAATCGACCACATGGTGCCCGCACCGGTGGCCTCGGCGTTGGCGGGTATCTTTGGGAAGCCTTCGGGCAAGGGCCAAGGACGAGCATGAACTCAACTTTCGACGACTTCGACGACGACACCGGTTCGTACGACCGCGGACCCGACGACCAGATCGGATCGTCCGGTGTGTTGTTGCGCCGTGCGATCGACATCATCGCCACAGCCCCCAACATGCCGCTTTCCTCGACGCCCCGCATCGACCGCGACGTGATCATCGAGATCCTCGAGGAGGCTCTGCACCGTTTGCCGAACGAGTTGCGCGAGGCCCGTTGGATGATGAAGCAGCGCGAGGAGTTCGTGGCGCGCACACGCCGCGAGGCCGACGAACTGATCGACGCCGCCAAAGTTCAAGCCGAGCGGTTCGTGCAACGCTCCGAGGTGGTGCGCGCGGCCGAGCAACGTGCCCGACAAATCGTCGAAGCGGCCGAGGACGAATCACGTCGCCTGAAGAACGAGACCGAGGACTTTCTCGATCAGCGCTTGGCCAGTTTCGAGATCCTCCTCGACAAGTTGGCCAAGACCGTCGCCACAGGTCGTCGCCGTCTGGCCATCGGCGAAACGCCGAACGAAACCCAAGCCGCCGAACGTTTCGACGACGACGAAGCCTCGGGCGACGACTCCGAGGCGATCTTCTTCGACCAGGACAGCACCCGCAACCGGTGAAGAACCCGCTCCTCGTCAACGCCCACGAGATGCTGCGGCGTCCGGGCACGATCAAGTCCGTCGAGTTGTCGGTGCCGGCGAATGCTCTCGACATCGACGACGCGCGACTCGTTCCCGATCGCGACATCGTCGTCACTCTGCGATGCGAGAGCCTGTCCGACGGCATCGTGGTCGACGGATCTGTTCGGGCTGACTTTCGAGGTGACTGTCGACGCTGTCTGGTGCCGTTGACCGGAAGCGTCGAGGTCGAGGTCCACGAGCTCTATCAGGTCGTGCTCACCGATCCCGACGCCTTCCCGATCGAGAACGACCAGATCGATCTGGCGGCGATGGTCCGCGAGTCGGTGCTCCTCGATCTGCCCGACGGGCCCGTGTGCCGTCCCGACTGCGCCGGTCTGTGCCCGACCTGCGGACGTGACCGCAACGAGGAGAAATGCGGCTGCATCGAGACGCGCCCCGACCCGAGGTGGGCGGCCCTCGACGCGATCCGCGACCAATTGCCCGAATAGGGGCGACCGAGGGGGAAACGCGAGGTTCACCGCTATTCTTTCGGGGCTGTTACGAGGAGAAGATCGACGTGGCCGTTCCGAAGAAGAAAAAGTCGAAGATGAAGTCGCGGAGCCACCGGGCCGGTGCCTGGAAGCTCGGCGCCCCCTCGCGCAGCCTCTGCCCGCGTTGCGGATCGGCCAAGTTGCCGCACACCGTGTGCAACTCCTGCGGTTGGTACAAGAACCGCGTCGCCGTCGAAGTCTGATTCGTCGACGATGTTGCCCCTCGCCGTCGACGCCATGGGCGGCGACCGCGCCCCTTCCGAAATCGTCGCTGGTGCGCGTCAAGCCGCCGATTCCGGTCTTCCCGTTGTATTGGTTGGCCCCGAAGGTCTCGACACGTCCGGTCTCGATCTGATCGTTGCCTCCGAAGTGATCGACATGGACGAGGACCCCGCTGGGGGAGTGCGTCGCAAGAAGGACTCCACGTTGGTGCGCGCCGCCGAAGCCGTGCGCGACGGACGGGCCTCGGCGATGATCTCGGCCGGTAACACCGGGGCGACGATGGCGTCGGCCTTGCTGAAGATGGGTCGTGTGTCCGGCGTGAAGCGCCCCGCGATCGCCACGCCCATTCCGGTGCCCGGAGGGCGTCCCACCGTGTTACTCGATTCGGGTGCCAATGCCGAGGTTCAAGCCGAATGGCTCGTGCAATTCGCCGTGATGGGTTCGGTGTATTCGCATCACCGCTACGGGGTCGAACGCCCGCGTGTCGGCCTGTTGTCGATCGGTGAGGAGCCGGGCAAGGGCGACACGTTGCGCAAGGAGGCCTACGAACTGCTCGTGTCGGCGCCCGGCATCGACTTCATCGGCAACGTCGAGGGTCGTGACGTCATGACCGACGACGTCGACGTGGTCGTCACCGATGGATTCACCGGCAACGTCGTGCTCAAGACCCTCGAAGGCGGCATGAAAACCTTGGTGAAGGCGCTCATCGCCGCGTTCGGGTCGAAGGACGAGTACAAGCCGCACGCCGACGCGTTGTTCCCCGCTCTCCTGCCGTTGTACGACAGTGTCGACCCCGATTCCACTGGTGGCGCGGTCCTGCTCGGTGTCGATGGCGTGTGCATCATCTCCCACGGGTCGTCGTCGGCGCGGGCCATGGTGAACGGCATCAAGGTCGCCGCCGACATGGTCGAATCCGACATGGTCGGCCATATTCGTCGGGCGATCTCGGCCTGATCCTTCGGACGATCGGTGCGGCGCCATCGGCGTCGTTAGAATTCGGGTGTTCGAGCAACGGAGGAAGTCGTGCCTGCTGAAACCCATGTCGTCGAGTCGCCTCTCGATCGCGCCGCGATCTTCGCCATCGTCCGCGATCAACTCGTCGACATTCTCGAGGTCGATCCCGACAGCATCTCCGAGGGGCAGTCGTTCAAAGACGATCTCAACGCCGACTCACTCGACCTCGTCGAACTCGTCGAGGCCCTCGAAGAGGAACTCAGTGAGCGCACCGTTGGATTCCGCATCGAGGACGAGGATCTGGCCGATCTCAAGACCGTGCGCGACGCGGTCGATTTCGTGCTGAGCCACGTGCAGAAGAACCCCGCCTGATCGACGACATGGCCGGCGTCCTGTCCCGGTTGAAGAATCGAGCGCGACTCGCATCGAAACGCCGCTCTCGTCGTCGCCCCGTTGCCGTCGGCTTCGACGATTGGACGATGGCGACCGCGTCGCATCGATTCTCCGACCGCGAACTCGGACTGCGATCGATGAGTCACCGCTCATGGTGCGGTGAGAACGGTGGCTTGCCATCGAACGAACGCCTCGAGTTTCTCGGCGACGCGATCCTGCCGTGGGTCGTCACCGATCTGATCTACGCGGAGTTCCCCGATCGCGACGAAGGTGCCCTCACCGACATTCGCAAGAGTCTGGTGAACGCCGATATGCTCGCCGAGATCGCGCGCGAGATCGACCTCGGACCTCAGCTCCTTCTCGGAGCCGGCGAGGACGACGCGGGTGGACGCAACAAAACCTCGATCCTCGCCGATGCGCTCGAAGCATTCATCGGTGCGTTGTATCTCGACGGCGGCGCACAGAAAGCCAGGGCCTTCGTGACATCTATCGTCGAGGAACGCCTTGGCGGGTCATTCGAACGACTCGAGGACTTCGACGCACGCAGCCATCTCATTCGCGTGTGCGTGCGTGAGTGGGGCCGTCCGCCACTCGTCGAGATCACCTCGAAGGGCGCGGCGCACGAACCGGTGTTCACCGCCGTCGTCGTCATCAACGGCGAGGAGATGGGTCGCGACGAGGGGCGGTCGAAGAAAATGGCGGCTCAGGTTGCCTCGGTCGCGGCGCTCGGTGTGCTCAGCGCGCGGGGCATCGACACGAGCCGTGCCTGAACTTCCCGAGGTCGAGACGGTTCGACGGGGACTCGAGGCGAGATTCGTCGGTCGTCGGGTGCGCGCGGTCCACGTTGGCCGCGAACGGTCGGTGCGTCGAACGAGTCGCGAGGAGGTGATCGCTCGCCTCACAGGTGTCACCGCGATCGCGGCGCGTCGACGGGGGAAGTATTTGTTGATCGACCTCGATTCGGGCGACGAGATGATGATCCATCTCCGCATGAGTGGTCAGGTTCTGATCGATTCGGTGCGTCGGTCGCGACCGAACCACTGTCATGTCGCTCTGACCCTCGATGGCGATGAAGAGCTGCGTTTCGTCGACCCACGAACATTCGGTGAGGTCGTCGTGTACGAGCGTTCGATGGCCGACGTCGTGGTTCCCGAACTCGCGCGACTCGGACCCGACCCGATCGCCGAGGGGCTCGATGGGCGAGCGCTCGCAGCTCTCTTGTCGTCGACCGCACGACCGGTGAAGGCCGCCCTTCTCGATCAGCATCTGGTCGCGGGCATCGGAAACATCTACGGCGACGAGATCCTTCATCGCGCCCGCATCGATCCGAGGCGTCCGGCCAATCGTGTGTCGCCGGTCCAACGACGTCGACTCCTCGAAGCGATTCACGACGTGTTGAACGAGGCGATCGACGCCGGTGGATCGACCCTCGCCGACGCCCAGTACGTCGACCTGATGGGTGACACGGGTTCGTATCAGGACGATCACCGGGTGTACGGCCGCACCGGCGAGCGCTGTCTGTCGTGCGCTCGCGGAATCGTGACGAGCGGAACGATCGGCGGCCGCACCAGTAGTTGGTGTGGTGTCTGCCAGCGCTGATACGCGAAAACGGCGAGCATTGGAAGGGTCCGACCGACCCCGGTGAACTAGGGTCAGGTCGCCGTGTTCCTCAAGTCCCTGACCCTCAAAGGCTTCAAGTCGTTCGCCGACAACACCGTGATGCACCTCGAGCCCGGTGTCACGGTGGTGGTGGGTCCCAACGGGTCCGGTAAGTCGAACGTCGTCGACGCCATCGCCTGGGTGCTCGGTGCCCAGGCCCCGAGCGCGGTCCGGTCGCAGAAGATGGACGACGTCATCTTTGCCGGTACCGCCAAGCGCCCGGCGCTCGGTCGCGCCGAGGTGACCCTGACCCTCGACAACGGACTCGGGCTGTTGCCGGTCGACGTCGCCGAGGTCAGCGTCAGCCGCGTTCTCTACCGCACCGGCGAGAGCGAATACAGCATCAACGGCGTGCCATGCCGTCTTCTCGACGTGCAAGAACTTCTCTCCGATGCCGGCGTCGGTCGTCAGCAACACGTGATCGTGAGTCAGGGCCAGATCGATGCCGTGCTGAACGCCCGTCCCGAGGATCGACGTTCGATCATCGAGGAGGCCGCCGGAGTTCTGAAGTTCCGCAAGCGCAAGGAGAAGGCCGAGCGCCGGCTCGAAGCAACCGAAGGATCGTTGTTGCGCGTTCAGGATCTCCTGCGCGAGGTTCGGCGTCAACTTCGTCCGCTCGAACGTCAGGCCGAGGCGGCGCGACGCCACGGCGATCTCGTGGCCGAACTCAACGCGTTGCGGTTGTTCCTCAGCGGTCGTGAGATCGCGGGTTTCCGTCGACGACTCGAGACTCTCGCCGGTGATCGCAGCGATGCTTCGCGGCGCGAGGAAGAACTGCGCAAGGCGTTGGCGGAACTCGACACCAACGTGTTGGCCGCCGAAGCCGAACTGTCGGCGAGGGGCGAGAGCGGCCTCGGTGACGAGTTGGTGCGCGTCGAACAACTGCGCGAGCGAGCCCGTGGCATCTCGATGCTTCTCGTCGAACGCCGCCGTTCGTACGAACGCGACCGGGGTCAGATGATGGATTCCGGCGTCATTGCCAATCTCGAGGCCGACGCGGCGGGTCTGCGCGCCGAACTCGACGAGGTTCTCTCGGCGATCGCGCGACTCGATCCGGAAAATCAGGAATTGCTGCACGACGAAGCGGCTTTCGAGGGCGAGCGCACCGCGGCGGCGACGCTGTTCGATCATCTCGCGTCGTCCTCGTCGGCGGCCACCGCGGCGGCCGAAGTGCGCGGAGAATTGCGCACCTTGCGCGCCGCCGTCGAGGCAGCCGATTCCGAACATCGACGTCTGGTCGCCCGCATCGCGACGTTGTCCGAGCGTGAGGCGCGCTTGATCGCGGAAATCGAACGACTGCGCGGTGAGTGCGAGAAGTCGCAATCGATCGAGTTGCCTCTCGTCAACGAAGTCACCGAAGCCGAGTCGCGTCGGATGGCGGCCGAAGCGGCGCTCGAAACCGCGAC
>JBJTIO010000123.1:0-10229 GCA_046095045.1 Actinomycetota bacterium | reverse complement strand
TCACGCGCAGACCCGGCCCCTGGTCGATTACTACTCGCGCTGGGCCGCCCAGGGCGGCAGCGACGCGCCGCGCTACCGCCGCATCTCGGGTCTGGGCAGCGTCGACGAGATCCGTCAACGGGCCCTGAGCGCACTCGCCTGAGGCGCCCGGCGCCCTGCCGGGCGTTGCGTCATGTCCTCGCCTGCGCCCTCCGCTGGCGCTTCGCCTTGCCCATGGCCTCCTTGCTCGGCGAAAATCCGTCGGTTTGAGTCTGCCGTCCCTCGGCAGGCGTCCCATAACAACCAGCTGACATTTCACCCTGAACGGAGATAGACCTCATGAGTGGAGCCACATCCACCGCGGTCACGTTCGCGCTCATTTGCGGCGCGATCGCTGTCCTCTACGGCATCGTGTCCAGCCGATGGATCCTCGGCCTGGACGCGGGCAACGCGAAGATGCAGTCCATCGCGAATGCCATCCAGCAGGGCGCCAAGGCGTACCTGAACCGGCAATACCGCACCATCTCCATTGTCGGGGTGATACTGTTCCTGGTGATCCTGTTCGTGCCCGGCCTGGGCTGGAGCACCGCGCTGGGCTTTGCGATCGGCGCAGTCCTCTCCGGGCTGGCGGGTTACATCGGCATGAACGTGTCGGTGAAGGCCAACGTGCGGACCGCACAGGCGGCCACCCGGGGCCTGAATGACGCCCTGGCCGTTGCCTTCCGCGGTGGCGCCATCACCGGCATGCTGGTGGTGGGTCTGGGCCTGCTGGGTGTGGCCGGGTTCTTCCGCTGGCTGGTCGGTCCGGCCGGCGTTGACGGCGCAGCCCTGCACGATGTGATCAAGCCCCTGATCGGTCTGGCCTTCGGATCCTCGCTGATCTCCATCTTCGCGCGACTGGGTGGCGGCATCTTCACCAAGGGCGCCGACGTCGGTGCCGACCTGGTGGGCAAGGTCGAAGCCGGCCTCCCCGAGGACGACCCCCGCAACCCAGCCACCATCGCCGACAACGTGGGCGACAACGTCGGCGACTGCGCCGGCATGGCCGCCGACCTGTTCGAGAGCTACGAGGTCACCCTCGTCGCATCGATCATCCTCGGTGTCGCCGCGTTCAACTCGATCGGTGCCAACCCGGCTCTCGGATTGGTGTTCCCGTTGGCGGCTCGCGCCATCGGGGTGATCGCATCGATCGCCGGCGTGTTCGCCGTGAAGGCGAAAGAGGGCGAGACCAATGCGCTCAAGCCGATCAACCGCGGATTCCTCGTGGCGGGAATTCTCACTCTCGTCGGAACGCTCGCGCTCGGCCTCGGCTACGTGGGTAACGACTTCGACAACGCGGGTTGGAAGTGCTTCGGCGCCGTGGCCATCGGTCTCGTGCTCGCGCAGCTCGTCAGCCGCCTCACCGAGTACTACACCGCGACCCACTTCCGTCCGGTGAAAGAGATCGCCGAATCGGCCGAAACCGGTCCGGCCACCGTGGTGCTCTCGGGCACCGCGGCCGGACTCGAGAGCTCGGTGTACGCGGTCATCGCGATCGCCATTGCGATTGGTGTCGCTCTCGCGCTGGGTGGCGGCAACCTCGTGTTCAGCCTCTACCTCGTGGCGCTGTGCGGCATGGGAATGCTCGCCACCACCGGTGTCATCGTCTCGGAAGACACCTTCGGTCCCGTGAGCGACAACGCCGCCGGAATCGCCGAAATGTCGGGCGAGTTCCACGGTGAGCCGGAGAAGATCATGGTGGCCCTCGACGCAGTGGGTAACACCACCAAGGCCGTGACCAAGGGCTTCGCCATCGGATCGGCGGTCATCGCGGCCGTCGCACTGTTTGCGTCCTTCATCGAGACGGTCGGTGCCGAGTTGGGTACCAAGATCGTCGACGAGACGCGTGGTGTGTTCGACCAACTTCCCGTGAACGTCGCCGACCCGAAGGTCTTCATCGGTCTGCTCGTGGGTGGTTCGGTGCCGTTCCTCTTCTCGGCTCTGGCCATTCGCGCCGTGGGTCGCACCGCCGGTGTCGTGGTGCAAGAGGTGCGCAGCCAGTTCGCCGACGGCGGAATCATGGCCGGCACCAAGAAGCCCGACTACGGCCCGGTCATCGACATCTGCACCAAGGCGTCGCTGCGCGAACTGGCCACCCCGGCCCTGCTCGCGGTGCTCACGCCGGTCGTCATCGGATTCGGTGTGTCGTGGCAGGCGCTCGGCGCCTTCCTCGCCGCGGTGATCCTCGTCGGTCAGTTGATGGCGAACTACCTCAGCAACGCCGGTGGCGCATGGGACAACTCGAAGAAGTACATCGAGGATGGTCACCACGGTGGCAAGGGCAGCGATGCCCACAAGGCCGCCGTCATCGGTGACACCGTGGGTGACCCGTTCAAGGACACCGCCGGTCCGGCCCTCAACCCGCTCATCAAGGTGATGAACCTGGTGTCGTTGTTGATCCTTCCGGCCATCATCAACAACCAGGACAACGACGGTGCGCGTTTCGGCATCGCCGGTGCGGCACTGGTCGTGTTGATCGGCGCGATCATCTTCTCGGGTCGCCAGACGTCGACCATCAAGGCCGCCGCCTGATCGTCGTCACGACATAGTCGAGCCAAAGGGCGCTCCGGGCAACCGGAGCGCCCTTTGCTTTGTCCGACCAACTAGCGTCGACGATCGTGCTCGCGTTGTTCGACGTCGAATCCTGGATCGAGAGCGGTGGTCTCGCGATTCTTGCCGCGATCGTGTTCGCCGAATCCGGACTGCTGATCGGATTCTTCCTGCCCGGCGATTCGCTGCTCTTCATCGCGGGCTTCCTCACGTCGAGCGCGGGTCCCGAGGCTCTCGGTGTGAAGCCCGATTCGCTTCCGTCGTTACCACTCGTGGCGATCGTGGTGGTGTTGGCAGCGATCATCGGCGATCAAGTGGGATACATGTTCGGACGCAAGGTGGGACCGAGCCTGTTCCAGCGCGAGGAAAGTCGGCTCTTCAAACCGTCGCACGTCGCCAAGGCCCACGACTTCATGGAGAAGCACGGGTCGAAGACGATCGTGATGGCTCGATTCGTTCCCATCGTGCGCACGTTCGCGCCGATCGTGGCCGGAGTCAGCAACATGCGATATCGCACGTTCGTGACGTACAACATCGTGGGTGGCGTGTTGTGGGGAGCCGGGCTCACGACGCTCGGGCATTATCTCGGCGACATCTCGTGGGTGAAGGACAACATCGAGATCGCGTCGCTCGCGATCGTGGCCATTTCGATCCTGCCGATGATCATCGAATTCGTTCGCCACCGCCGCACGGCTCACTGAAATTTCAGCGCCTTGGCGCGGCGAATTCTTGGCGGCGCGCCCATCCGTTCGGTGTGGCGACCAGATCGAGCACCGAGCCATCCGGAAAGCGGAACGGTAGGCGAGCCTCGAGGTGAGCCAAGGCGACGTCGAACGGATCCATCGACAACGAAGTGGTCGTCCACCGATGGGTGCGCACCGACGAACATTCGGCGATCTCCACACGCCCCTCGATCGTCTCGACGTCTCCCAACAACACTCCCTGTTGGCGATAACCGTCGGGGATCTCAACGGTTGCGCCCGTCGCGTACCACTCGAGGTCGCTGGCCATGGGCACGAGCGTCCCGTGCACCCGACCCAACGCCTCTTCGGGATCATCGAGTTCGACCGCGTGCGTCTCGTTGCCGATCGTCCACTGATTCATCGGCGATTCACAGGTGTATTCGGCCCACATCGCCTCGGCCTTGGCGATCATCGGATCGGCTCGTCGGGGAATATCGAACTCGACCACGTGCATCAACGGACGTTCTGGCCGCCACCACCCCCAGCAGTACCACGAGGTACCTCCACGTCGAAGTCGATACGAGGTGTACCCACCACTCATGACCGTGGCGTCCCACCATGCGAACGACCATTCCTCCTCGTTCGCCTCGGGATGATGGCGTTCGTCGCGTTCGGAAACGGTCATCGCACGGCAGACTACGAAGCCATGAGCAATGCCACGGTTCGCTACCTCGGTCTCGATTGGATCGATGCTCTCACGCGCGAAGTTTCCGCGAGTGCCGCCATGTCGGACGTGGCCCGCGAACACACGGTCGGGATCACCCAGACCGTCACCGGTGGTCCCGAGGGTGACGTCACGTATCACCTGCAGATCGTCGATGGTCGTGCGACGTTCGGTGCGGGTGCGGCGTTTCCCGAGGACGTGCGCTTCGAACAGGACTGGGACACCGCGGTCGCCGTGGCCACCGGGAACCTCAACGCCCAGCAGGCGTTCATCACCGGGCGCATTCGTCTCCACGGCGATCAACAGAAGCTGGCCGCCAGCACACCAGTGTTCGGCGCACTCGACGCTGTGTTCGCCAAGGTTCGGGCCTTCACCGTCTACGAGTGACGTTCGATCACGAACGCCGAGTGCCACCCACCACGGTGAGCGCGATACCGCACAACACGCCGCCGACGAGATAGGGCGAGCCGATCGACACGTGGTCGTAGAGCAAACCAGCCAACGCCGGACCGGCGACGCGACCGATCGCATTGACGCCTTGCTGGAAGCCGAGTGCCTCACCGCGTCGATGATCCGGGACCCGTCCCGACACCAACGCCGACAAGTTAGGCGTCACCAATCCCTGACCGACGGTGAGCAGAAACAGCGCGACGATCAACAACGGCCATTGCTCGGCGAATGAAAGAACCACGAGTCCCGCGGTGTTGGCCACGAGTCCCGACTGCACCGAGCGTTCGGTGCCGAGTCGCGCGTTGACCGGTCGAACGAGTAGCGCCTGCACCGCCACCAGCACCGAACCGACTCCCACGAACACCGCGGCGACTCCGGCCTCGGTGAGATCGAACCGATCACCCGCGAGGAGCGAGAACGTCGACTCGAATCCGCTGAACGCAACGATCGCCGTGAATCCGGCGACTGCGATACCCCAGAGTCGCACCGGCCGTTCGTCGGAGTTCGACCGCGATTCGATTCGCACGTCGACCGGACGAGTCTCGGGCAGGCGAAAGAACGCGACGATCGCGTTGATCAGTGCGACACAACCCGCGACGAAGAAGGGAACATGTTCCCCACCGAGTGCCGCGAGACCGCCGAGGGCCGGGCCCACGACGAACCCGACTCCGAAGGCCGCGCCGAGCAGACCGAGCAGACGCGGCCGCTCCTCCGGTGACGCGACGTCGGTGACCGCACCCTGCGCCACGGCGACACTGGCACCACTCGCACCATCGATCACGCGACCGACGAACAAGAGCCACAACGCCCCGGCGGCTCCGGTGACGAACGAACCGACTGCCGTGCCGAGCAACGAGATGAGGATGACCGGTTTACGACCGATGCGGTCGGACAGTCGACCGAGGATCGGCGAGAACACGAGCTGGGCCAACGAGAACGACGCGAACAGTAGACCGACCTGCAACCCACTCGCTCCGAAACGTTCGGCGTAACGACCGAGGATCGGAACGACGATGCCGAACCCGATCAGATCGAGTGCGACCGTCGTCCAGATGGTGAAGAACCCCTTGGGCAAGGGTGGCTTGTTCGAAGCGCGTGCCATCGTCGTCGAGACCATCCGTCATCGACGGACGGTTGTCCCCGCCTTGTTGGTCTCGACGATCCAGCCGTCGGATTGCAGCGCCGCTCGCAACGAGTCGGCGGTGGCGAAGTCCTTGGCGGCTCGGGCAGCGTCGAGCGCCGCGGCCCGCGCGAGCACCTCGGCGGGGACCGATTCGGCTTCCTTGATCGTTAGCCCGAACGCCGCGCACATGTCGCGAACAGCCGCCGACAGTCCCGCGGCCGACTGGGACGCGGAGTCGAGAGCGGCGTTCGCCCGACGAATGGTCTCGAACATCAGGGCGGTGGCCGACGGAGTGTCGAGGTCGTCGTCCATGAGTTCGCGGAATCGAGCGATCACGTCGACGTCAGGTGCGACCGAATCGAGATGCTCGGTGCGGGCCGCGAATGCGTCGAGACCGGCGAGGGCATTGACCGCCGCGTCGATGTTGTCCTGACCGATACGGACCGGACTGCGGTAATGGGTCTGCAGCAGAACCAGTCGATAGGCCCGCGCATCGTAGTGCTCGAGCAGATCGAGCAAGTTGGCGACGTTGCCGAGGCTCTTCGACATCTTCTCGCCCTCGGTGTCGACCACGAAACCGTTGTGCATCCAGTGACTGGCGAACTCCTTGCCGAGCGCGACTGCTTGGGCTCGTTCGTTCTCGTGGTGAGGGAACTTCAGGTCCATTCCTCCGCAGTGCAGATCGAAACCCTCGCCGAGAATCGACAAACTCATGACGACGCATTCGCTGTGCCAACCGGGTCGACCATCGCCCCACGGCGACGGCCACGACGGCTCGCCGGGCTTGCTGAACTTCCAGAGCGCGAAGTCGGCCGGGTGACGTTTGTTGCCGGCACCGAACACCTCGCGATCGCCACCACCCGAGAGCATGTCGTCGAGACTCTGATGCGCGAGCAAACCGTAATCGGGGACGTTCGGGACACTGAGGTACACGCCGTCATCGGTGACGTACGCGTTGTCGCGTTGGATCAACGTCGCGATCATGTCGACCATCTGGTCGACGTACTCGGTCGCATGCGGCACATCGGTGGGACGCGCCACATTGAGTTTGCCCATGGCCTCGAACCACACGTTCTCGCACTTGTGCGTGATGTCCTGCCACGGCCGACCCTCACGGTTGGCGCGATCGATGATCTTGTCGTCGATGTCGGTGATGTTCGACACCAGTCGCACTTCGAGCCCGGTCCATTCGAGGTAACGACGCAAGATGTCGTACACGAGAGTCGCGCGGCCGTGACCGAGATGCGGCGGGCCGTACACGGTGGGACCGCAGAGGTAAATGCCCACCCGACCCGGAGTTCGGAGACGCAATTCGCGCACTTCCGATGTCGCCGTGTCGTACAACTTGAACATGCCACGAGCCTACGCCCCGACGGTGGACGACCTATAGCCTTGCGACTCATGGAGTCCATCCCCGACAAGCCCACTCTCGACGGAATCGAGAGCGAGTGGGCACGCGTATGGGACGAGGAACGAACCTACGCTTTCGATCGCACCGCGTCACGTGAGGGCGTGTACGCGATCGATACTCCCCCGCCGACCGTGAGCGGTTCGTTGCACATGGGGCACGTGTTCTCGTACACGCACACCGACACCATCGCGCGGTATCAACGCATGTCGGGCAAGTCCGTCTTCTATCCCATGGGATGGGATGACAACGGCCTTCCCACCGAACGGCGGGTGCAGAACTTCTTCGGCGTTCGGTGCGATCCGAACGTCGCTTACCAGCCCGGTTTTCAACCACCATTCCGCGGTGATCCGCCCAAGGATCATCAACCGGTCGCCATCTCGCGTCCGAACTTCATCGAATTGTGCGAGGAACTCACGCATGAGGACGAGAAGGTGTTCGAGGACTTGTTCCGACGACTCGGCCTCTCGGTCGACTGGTCGTTCCTCTACGCCACCATCGACGAGCGCAGTCGCCGTGCGAGTCAACGCGCTTTCCTGCGCAACCTCGCGCGCGGCGAGGCGTACACCCAGGAGGCGCCCACGTTGTGGGACGTCGACTTCAAGACCGCGGTGGCCCAAGCCGAGCTCGAGGATCGAGAGCGACCGGGCGCCTATCACCAGATCGCCTTCGCACGCGTCGACGGCGGACCCGATGTGGTCATCGACACCACGCGTCCGGTGCTGATCGCGGCGTGCGTCGCCCTCGTCGCCCATCCCGACGACGAGCGTTACCAGCCGTTGTTCGGAAGCATGGTTCGCACGCCGCTCTACGGGGTCGAGGTTCCGGTGCTCGCCCATCCCCTCGCCCAACCCGACAAGGGCACTGGCATCGCGATGATCTGCACGTTCGGCGACGTCACCGACGTGACCTGGTGGCGCGAACTGAATCTTCCGACGCGAGCGATCATCGGTCGCGACGGCCGGATCATCGCCACACCGCCGAGCGGTCTCGATTCGGCCGAGGGAGTCGCCAACTACGACGCGATCGCCGGTCTCTACGTGAACCAAGCCCAGACCAAGGTCGTCGAGGCGTTGCGCGAGTCGGGCGCGATGCTCGGTGAGCCGCGTCCCATCACGCACCCGGTGAAGTTCTTCGAGAAGGGCGATCGTCCGCTCGAGATCGTCACGAGTCGTCAGTGGTACATCCGCAATGGAGGTCGCGACACCGATCTACGCACGTCGTTGCTCGGTCGTGGTGACCAACTGGTGTGGCATCCCGACCACATGCGTCATCGCTATGCGAACTGGGTCGAGGGTCTGAACGGCGATTGGCTCATCAGCCGCCAGCGCTACTTCGGCGTTCCGGTTCCGGTGTGGTACCCGATCGACGCACGCGGCGAGATCGATCACGACCATCCGATCGTTCCCGACGAATCGACGCTCCCCATCGACCCATCGACTGACGTTCCGCCGGGATTCACCAACGAACAGCGCAACGTCGCAGGTGGATTCACCGGTGATCCCGACGTCATGGACACGTGGGCCACGTCATCGCTGTCACCGCAGATCGCCGCGCGTTGGGAGGACGACGCCGATCTTTTCGCTCGGGTGTTCCCGATGGATCTGCGTCCGCAGGGTCACGACATCATTCGCACCTGGCTCTTCAGCACCGTCGTGCGTTCGCACTTCGAACACGGTTCGCTGCCGTGGAGCAACACCGCGCTCTCCGGTTGGATCCTCGACCCCGACCGCAAGAAGATGTCGAAGTCGAAGGGCAACGTGGTGACGCCCGTCGACTTGTTCGAGAAGTTCGGAAGCGATGCGGTTCGCTACTGGGCGGCGTCGGCGCGACCCGGAGTCGACACCGCCTTCAGCGAGGAACAGATGAAGGTCGGCCGCAAGCTGGCCACCAAGTTGCTGAACGCGAGCAAGTTCGTGTTGTCGTTCCCCGAACCTCCGTCGTCGGCCTCGGTCGACAACGCGGTCGATGCAGCGATGCTGGCTCGAGTGGCCGACACCGTGCGCGAGTCGACCGAAGCGTTCGAGCAATACGACTACGCACGCGCACTCGAACGCACCGAAGCGCTCTTCTGGTGGTTCTGCGACGACTACGTCGAGTTGGTGAAGGGTCGTGCCTATGGCAGTCAGGGCGATCAACCGGCCGCGTCGGCTCAGGTCGCGTTGCGGGTCGCACTGTCGGCGATCCAGCGACTGCTCGCGCCGTTCATTCCGTTCACGACCGAGACCGTCTGGCGCTGGTGGCGTTCGGGATCGGTGCATCGCGCGACGTGGCCCACCGTCTCCGAACTCGGACCCGTCGGTGACGCGAACGTGATCGAGCCCATCGGCGAAGTGTTGGCACAGGTGCGCCGCGCCAAGACCGAGGCCAAGTCGTCCCAGAAGACGCCCGTCGAATCGGCCGAGGTCCGTGGCTCGCAATCCGATTTGAACGCTCTCGAACAGGGACTCGCCGATCTCTCCGAGGCAGGCAGCGTGCGCAGTTGGTCCCTGACGGCGAGCGATGGACCGATCAGTGTGACGGTCGTCCTCGCGCCCGCCGAACCCCAGTGACCGATCCCCATCGACAGGGTCGAAACGGTAGTTTGTCCAACTTGTGACCGACGTTCAGCCGCCCTCCGACGACCAGCCGGCCGTCGAGCCCACTGCGGGCGATGACACGTTGAACCATCTCTCGGTTCTGCAACCCGACCCCAGCCCGAAACGTCGTCGTTCGTGGTCGCAACGCGCGGTGCTCGGGGTGAATGCCGTTGCCGTCTTCGCCTGCTTCGCAGCGGCCATCGGTGTGTACTACGGCAACGAGAAGGCCAACGACCGCCGCGTGGTGTCGATCATCGGCTCCGAAGGTGGACCGACTCTCACCTTGCCGAGCACCACGGTCGCCGACGGATCGCAGACCGACTCGACCACCACCGAGGCACCGGCCCCGGTCGACATCGACGCCAAGAACTTCCTCATCACCGGTAGCGACAACGGAGCGTGCGTCGACCCTAACTCTCCGTACGCCGCGGCATTCGGTGACCGCAACGGTCTCGGTGAGCGCGCCGACACCATCATGATGTTGCGCCTCGATCCGAAGACCAACGCCGCCGCGGTTTTGTCGTTCCCGCGAGATCTCTGGGTGCGCATCGGCGGGACGAAGCGCATGGGTCGCATCAACGGCGCGTTCAGTGCCGAGGACCCCAACACTCTGATCCTCACGATCTGGGACAACTTCGGCATCCTCGCCGATCACTACGTGAACATCGACTTCTGCGCCTTCAAGCAGATCGTC
>JBJTIO010000122.1:0-5168 GCA_046095045.1 Actinomycetota bacterium | reverse complement strand
GCGATCGCCAGCCGGGAGATGCGCGCGTTCACGAACTGCTCCGCGTCGTCGAACGTCGGGAGGCTCGTCGTGCGCGCGCGGCCTCGAATCGCTCCGCGACGCTCATTTGGTCGGGCGTTTCGCCGAGTCGTTTCGCCGTGTTGTCACTTATGCGCAGCAACAGTGCGAGCAGCACGTAGTTGGCGACGAGACTCGAGCCGCCGTAACTCACGAAGGGGAGCGTGATGCCCGTGAGCGGAACCACGCGAATGACACCACCGATGATGATGAAGGCCTGCACGCCGATAATCGTGGTGAGCCCCACCGCGAGCAACTTGGCGAAGTCGCGCTTGGCGCGCATCGCGGTTCGCAGACCCGCTCCGATGATGAGGAGGAACGCGATGAGAATCGCGGTCGCTCCGAACAAGCCGAGCTCCTCGCCGATCGCGGCGAAAATGAAATCGTTCTTCGCTTCGGGAATGCGCGTCGGGTCGCCGAGACCGAGACCGGTGCCGCCCATACCGCCGCTACCGAGGGCGAACATCGATTGAGCGATCTGATAGCCCTTGCCGCTGTAACTTCGCCACGGGTCGAGCCAGATCGACACGCGGGTTTGCACGTGGTCGAAGAGGAAGTAGGCGATCGTCGCACTGGTCGCGAACATCGCGAGCCCGAGCGCCATGAAACTCGCCTTCTCGGTGGCGACCCACACCATCACGACGAAAAGCGTGAAGAACAACAAGCTCGAACCGAGATCCTTTTGGCCAACCATGAGGACCACGCTGAATCCCCATGCGCCGAGCAACGGCAGAAGGTCGCGTGGCTCGGGCAACAGAAAACGTCCGACTTGCCACGTGCCGCGACTGATCAACTCGCGGCTTTCGGCGAGGTACGCGGCGAAGAAGAGAGCGAGCGCCAGTTTCGCGAACTCACCGGGTTGGAAGTTGATTGGTCCGACGCTCACCCAGATGCGCGCTCCACCCGATGAGAAGCCGAGACCGGGAACCACGGGAAGCAACAGCAGACCCGCGCCGACGGCGAAGAAGATCCACTTGAAGCGCACGAGGTCGTTCACTCGTCGAACGACGATCAACGTCAGTGCGAACGCGGTAACTGCGACGAACGTCCAGGTGGTCTGTAGGCCCGCGAGACGATCGGAAAGGCGGGCGATCATCACGTAGCCGAGGCCGTTGAGAAGAATCGCGAGGGGTAGCAACGTTGAGTCGGCTCCCGGAGCGAGCTTGCGCATCACCACGTGCGCACCCACCAGCACACCGAGCAAGAGGGCGAGGAACGGGAGGATGCGGGGCGGGATGACCGAGTTCTTGCCGAGCGAGGCGAGCGTGTAGGCGCCGGCCGTGATCAGTCCGGCGAATATCACGAGCCCCAACTCGGTGCGCCGCCGCCGTTCGGCGATTGCGCTCACGAGACGATCGCCGAGACCACCACGGTGATGGCGATCGCCGCCGAGAGAACGAACATCGACCACGACGCGACCGAGAACCACGGTGATGGCTTTCTGGCCGGCACATGAACATGAGGCTCGGCGACGACGGGCTCGGCTTCCGCCACCAATTCGGGTTCGACGACCTCGGGCTGCGTTGCCTCGATCACGTGCTCGACGACATCGAAGTCGACGACTACCACGGTGATGTTGTCGCGGCCTCCGTTGCGATTGGCCAGATCGACGAGACGGTTGGCCAGGTCCTGCACGCCGTTGGACTGGCGGATCTCGATCTCGATCTCTTCGTCCGGGGCCTCGTCGACGAGTCCGTCGCTGCACATGATGAAGCGATCGCCATCCTCGACATCGAGTGTGAAGGTGTCGACGTCGACGTGCGATTCGATGCCCATGGCTCGCAGCACGATGTTGCGCTGGAAATGCACGCGGGCCTCGGCGCGAGTGATGGCGCCGCGATCGACGAGCGATTGCACGTGCGAGTGATCCTTGGTGACCTGGCGCAATTCGCCGTGTCGCCACAAGTACGTGCGCGAGTCGCCGACGTTGGCGACGACGATGCGATGAGCGAAGGGTTCGGTGACCACGAGTCCGGTGAGGGTGGTGCCCATACCGGCCTTGCTTGGGTCTTCGATGGCTTCCATGAATATGGCGAGGTTCGCCGTCGACACGGCATCGGCAACTTGATCCTCGTCAGCCAGGCCGCCCTCGGCCGAGGTGTGCAGATCGGCGAGGGTCTTCACGGCGATGGCACTGGCCACCTCGCCGGCACTGTGACCACCCATTCCATCGGCGACGAAGTACAAACCGTCGACCACGATGTACGAGTCCTCGTTGCCGTCGCGCAGTTGTCCGACATCGGTGCACGAACCGACCGTTGCGCGGATCACTTCTTGGCCTCGAATTTCACGACACCGATGTCGACGCGATCGCCGATCGACAGACGAGTCGGTGACGACAATTGCTTGCCGTTCACGAAGGTTCCGTTGGTCGAGCCGAGGTCTTCGAGCAGTGCGTAGCCGTCGACGACGCGAACCGTCGCGTGGCGCGCACTGACTCCCGTGTCGTCGCCGAGCCGCAACGTGCAGTCGGGTGCGCGTCCGATCAGCACGTCGGTGGAACCGAGAGCGATCTCGGTGTTCTTCAGATTGGCGGGAGCCACGATCACCAGGCGATTGACCCGATGGCCGCGCGGAACACCGGTTCGCTCGATCGGCGACTGGGCGACTGGGACATCGTTGATGACGGCGCGCTGAAGAGCAGGCGTACGCACCTCGTGCCAGACGGCCCACAGCACTCGGGCGAAGAAAAGGTAGAGAGCGATGAGCAACACCAACTTCAACAGTCCGAGCAACTGGTCGGTCAACATCTAGCGCGACTCGTATCTGATCGAGTTCCCACCGAAGGAAACGATGTCACCGTCGCGCAGCGCGCGTTCGCTGGCGATCATGGTGCCGTTCACCTTCGTGCCGTTGGTCGAACCGAGGTCGCGCACCACCCAGCCTCCACCGGACGCGACGATTTCGGCGTGCTTGCGGCTGACGTTGGGATCCTCGAACACGATGGCGTTCTCGGCGAGACGTCCGATCACGAGGGGCTCGGAACCAAGGTTGATGCGTCGCCCATCGGGGAGCACGACGGTGGCAGTCGTGGCGGTGGTGCCCGTCGCTCGCACTTCGGAATCGACCTTGACGCGACCCACTTTCAATTGGGGATCGACATCGATCGCGACCGAGACGGAGCCCGTGAGGTGATAGCCCTCGTCGTTGGCGTATTCCTTGACGGCTTCGACCAACTCGGCCAGCAGTTCGGTGCGAATGGGCTCGAGTGCTTCGATGTCGTCGGGGGAGAGATGCACCAAGAAGTGGTTGGGTACGACTCGACGGTTCTTGGCGTCGACACTGCGCTTCGCGTCGACTTCGTTGATCAGTCGACGTCCGATCTCGATCGGTCGCACGTTTCCGCGGAATGCTCGCTTGAACACGCCCTCGACCATACGCCTTCGCCCATCCTCGTCCGATTCACCCGAGTGCAACTCGGGAGGTGCAGGGTATCGGCGAGTTCGTCGGGGTCGAGCGACTCGTGCGCAGGTTGGGGCGGGTGCGGGTGATCGGTACCCTGACCACCCTGTTACTCGGGCGAGTGGCGGAATGGCAGACGCGCTGGCTTCAGGTGCCAGTGTTCGCAAGGACGTGGGGGTTCAAGTCCCCCCTCGCCCACCAGTGGTTCACTCCTCGAGTTTCTGTCGGGAGTCGTGCATCGCGGCGCGGTAGATGCCCGTCGCCATGAGGCTGGTCTCGCTGCGACGGCGTTGCTCGTACACCGCGGCGCGGATCGCGTGAATGGTTGGTGATTCCGGTTCGGCGAGAGCGGCCATCTCCACGAGGTGACACGCCAGACGCAGGTCGCCGTCGGCCGCCACTGCTTCGCCGCGTCGTGCCAGCACGTCGGCTCCTCCGGCGAGGGCGGCCATCTCTCGAGCGAGGTCGACGTCTCGGGCCGGTTTCAGGTTCGCCGGGTTCCCGTCGTACCAGCCGCCGTAGAGACGCCAGATATTGCGCACCACGAACTCGGGTTCGTCGTACGTCGAGCGCAGATAGGGCTTGGCCGCCAACTCGTCAGGCAACTTCACCGTGTGGATGATGTCGTCCAGCCGAGCGCCGGCGTTCATCATCGCGAGAGTCGAATCGTGCAGGTGTTCGAGCGCCGTCGCGGTGTCGTTCAGAACCATCGCCACGCGTTCGCGCCCTCCGATGGCCGGACCGTGCGCCGGAAGCATCAGCTCGGGATCGAGTGCGGCCATCTCACGCAGTGCGATCGCCCAATCGAGTGCGTACCTCTGCACCTTTTGCGGATTACCGGCATTGGGGAACTGCCAGATGAAGAAGTCGCCGACCACCACGGCTTTGGCGTCGGGAACCCAGGCCCAGGTGTGATCGTCGGTTTCACCCCGCGCATGATGCAACTCGAAACGACGACCGGCCACGTCGAGCGCTGTCCGATCGCGGTACGTGATCGCCGGGTAGACGAAATCGCTCGGAAACGCCGGCGACGGCAGTCGGAACTGGCGCATGTTGATGTGGCCGTTGTATCCGTTGGTCATCTTGTATCGATCGAAGCGAGCCGCGATCGCTTCGTGACCCACCCACGAGATCGCTCGATGTCCCCGCTTCTCGGCATCAGCGTCGAACGCTCGTGCTCCTCCCACGTGATCGGTGTGTCCGTGGGTGTAGACAGCGGTGTGCACCGGCGACTCGGTGTGACGACGCAGCTGTTCGATCACCTGGGGTGCCGACAACATGTGCGAGACGTCGAACAACACGAGTCCATCGTCGGTTTCGAAGCTGATGACGTTGCTGAACGATTCGACGACCGCGATGCCGTGGTCGAGTTCCTCCGCCTCCGAGGCGCCCGCCGCCACCGACAACTTCAGGGTGTCTCCACTGATTCCGTCGACGATCGCCGCGGATCGATCGAGCATTCCGGTCTTGGCCATGTGGGAAGTCTGCCATCTGATCGCGACCGTCCTCGCCGATTAGGGTGACGACGTCACGAGGGGAGTCGGCAACATGAAGATCGAGGATCTGTTCTCGGTGAAGGGCAAGGTGGCTCTGGTCACCGGAGGTTCGCGCGGCATCGGCGAGATGATCGCCGCGGGCTACTTGGAAAACGGCGCGAAGGTGTACATCAGTTCGCGCAAGAAGGATCAGTGCGACGCGACCGCCCAACG
>JBJTIO010000121.1:0-6562 GCA_046095045.1 Actinomycetota bacterium | reverse complement strand
GCCCGTCAGGGAGTTGATCGACCGTGGTGCAGTCGGTGAGCAGGAAGTTCTCCCAGTGGGCGATGCGATAACGCCCGCCGGGAAAACGATGTCCGAGGATCTCCGAATCAGAGAGCATGCGACGACGACCTTACGCCGGCGAGTCAGATGGTCTGGTCGAAGTCCGTCAGTCTGCGAAGCGCACCGAATAGATCGGCGGCAGGTTGTTCGCCACGCAGCGCCACTCGTCACCCTGGTTCGCGGTGACGTAGAGGTTGCCCGTGGTCGAACCCATCGCCAACGAGTTGCCGTCGCTCGAGATGTCGAGGGCGTGACGCAGCACGAGGTCGTACGCGTGCTTCTGCGGAAGACCGTTGGTGAGAACCTCGAACGACTTGCCGCCATCGCGGGTGCGCGTGACCACCACGCGTCCGTCGATCGGAGCGCGCTTTTGGTCCGAGTGCGCAGGCACGAACCATGCCGTGTTGCCGTCGAACGGATGAACGGCCACTGGGAAACCGAACGACGACGGTTCGACGTGCAACTGAGTCCACGACGCGAGGTCGTTGTCGGAACGCCAGATACCCATGTGATGTTGACACCAGAAGATTTCGGGTGACGACGGGCTCTGCACCACGCAGTGTGCGTCCTGATGTTCGGGCCAGTCGGCTTGTTCGGGCGGAACGTATCCGGCGTGCATACCGGTGGTGTGCGGAGTCCACGTGTCGCCACCGTCCTTGGTGCGCCACACACCACCGGCCGAGATGGCCACCGACACCCAGCGCGGATTACGGGGGTCGACGTTGATGGTGTGCACCGCGGGCTGATCGGAACCCGCGCCACCCCAACGGGTGCGGCTCTCGACGCTCCACAATGATTCGACGAGGCTCCACGTTTCACCACGATCGTTCGAGCGGAAGAGTCCGCCGGGAACGGTGCCGCACCACAAGGCGCCGTCGCGATCGAGTGCAGGTTCGAGCGACCAGATGTTGGCGAGGGCCCACTCCCGCACGTTGCCCCACATCGAGATGTCGACGAACCCCTCGGGCTTGGGTGGATACTCGGGTACCGCGACTTCGGTCCAGTTCGCACCGCGATCGTCGGAGCGATGCAACTTGATGCCGAAGTGACCGTGATCGAGCACCACGTACCACGTGCCGTCGCGTGGATCGGTGGTCGAGAGCACAACGTTGTCGCCCACGAAGTGCTCGCTGACAACTTTGGCGTCGGGGCCAGTTCCTTCGACGACGAAGAAACCCTTGCGAGTTCCGACGTGGATTGTTTCGATGTTCATCAACAGCCTCCTGAAAGCGCTTGCATCACGTAGATTTCCGAATTCGCGTGGACGGGGTCGCTGAGTCGACGTCGATCGGACACCAGCTCACCGTCGACGAAGATCGTCATGTGCTTGCGGAGGCATCCGGTTTCGTCGACCACGTAGCCGCGAAGGCGAGGGGTCCGTTCGAAGACCACATCGAGCACCTCGCGCACCGTGGCCCCGGGAGCGTCCGAGGGTGGGCACGCCACATGTCGTTGCAGATTCTGCGTGAAGACCACCCGAGCCACCGGAACAAACTACTGACGTACGCCAAGATGGCACCGGTGACGACGAGGATGGTTCGCCCGAGGTCGAGTCATCGGATACATCTCGGTATGCGACAAGCATTCAGGGCAGTTGAAATGAGGATCTCCCGATGAGAGTTGTTGTGGTGGGTGCAGGAATCGGTGGAGCGACGGCCGCACTCGCCCTCGCGAGAACCGGTCACGACGTTCGGGTACTCGAGCGCGCATCGGGTGTCTCGCCGCTGGGCGCTGGTCTGCAGATCAGCGCCAACGCTCGGCGTGTGCTGGTTGATCTCGGGCTCGAAGCGGCATTTGCTTCGATCGTCACCGAGCCATCGAGGATCGTCGTGAGAAGGTGGGATGACGATTCTGTTCTCGGCGAGGCGCCCTTGACCGGCGTGCACGATTCACGTTTCGGTCACGCGTTCGCCAATGTTTCGCGAAACGACCTGGCACAGATCCTGGTCGACGCGACCGCATCGATGCCGAACATCACCATCGATTTCGGCAAGCTCGTCGATGGGATCGATCAATCCGGTCAGCACCCCGTCGTTCGATGCGCCGACGGCACCGTCGACGCCGATGTGGTGATCGGCGCGGATGGAATCCATTCAGTCGTCAGGAGCGTCGTGGCGGGAATCGACAATCCACGCTTCTCTGGCTGGTCGGCCTTCCGTGCCCAAGTTCCGAGCGATCGTGTGGGTCACCTTCCGGTGGAGACAACGAACAGAGTCGGCCCCGGCGCACACGTGGTGTCGTACTTCATCGGACGAAATCGGAGTCACCTGAATCTCGTGTTCATCGCGCCGGAGACGGAATGGACGGGCGAGTCGTGGACGGAGCAGACGAGCCTCGCTTCGTTGCGCAACGCATTCGAGGGGTGGTCTCCGCAACTGCAGGAGATCATCAGTGCGGTCGAGGAACCGGTGTACCGATGGGCGTTGTATGACCGCGAGCCCTTGGCAACGTGGTGCAACGGTTCGGTGGCGTTGATCGGTGACGCCGCACATCCGATGCTGCCGTTCATGGCGCAAGGTGCGTGTCAGGCGATCGAGGACGCCGCGGTTCTCGCACGATGTCTCGACGGGGTTGACCCCGAACCTCGTTCGATTTCGCGGTCACTTGCGATGTACCAGTCGACGCGCATCGAAAGAGCCACGCGCATTCAAGGCGCCTCGTACTTCAACAGAATCCTCTTCCATTACCCCGACGGTGAGGAGCAGGTAAAGCGTGACGCGATGTTCGGTTCGGACCGATGGTCGTCGGCAAACGATTGGGTCTACGAACACGATGTTTTGACCACGCCATTGCTCACCTGATCAGGCGGAGCCGGAATTCCCGTCCAACCGAGTGGACGTTGTGGGTAGAGAACCAGCCTGAAAGGCACGTCGGTGCAGTGTTCCGGGCGAGTTTCGCTCCAGGTTCGGTTCCGCCTACGCGCCTTTAGCTCAGTCGGTAGAGCATCGGACGTTGAGTTTGCTGGTCCAAGGTTCAAGCGACTGAGGTGGCGACTTCGTGGTGTTCGCGTGGTTCGTCGGAAAACGAGCCCGCGATGAAATGCCGTCGTCGAGCGTTTGCCTAATGCGATCGGCGGCCGCGGCATCGTAGGATTTGAACGTGGCAGTCGAAAAGCGAGGTCGTGTCGATTCAAGGACGCTGCTCATCGACGCTGCGCTCGAAGTCATCGAGAACGAAGGCGTCAATGCACTGCGCCTCGATGGTCTCGCTGCCTCGGTCGGGGTGACGAAGGGTTCGCTCTACTGGCACTTCAAAGACCGTGACGATCTCATACGCGCGGCACTTCAGGAACAGATGCGTCGTCTCACCGAAAGCAGCATGATTGCAGTGTCCGATGCCCTGAAGCAGACCAGGAATCCGGACGAGTACTTTTTGCGCGTACAGGAGATTCTCGCCGACCCGTATAACGAGGCTGAAGTGGCGCAACGTTGGCGACGCCTTGAACTACTCGTCGCCGCCCGTCACGACGCGGAACTGAGCAGTGTTATGCGCGAGATCCAGGTCCACGGAATGACCGCCTACACGCAGCTGATGCGCGACGCGCAAGAAAGTGGAATCCTGCGGTCCGATCTCGACCCCGCCGCCGTGGCAGTTGCCATTAACGCGCTGGCAATCGGCGCAAATGTGATCATTTCGACCATGGGCGACGACGCCCCTCCTCGAGAGTCATGGTTCGTGTTGATGGCCTTCCTACACGGTGCCTTAGCGCCACCGGCAGCAAACCCGGACAGCGGCTGACAATCCCTTGACACCCCTCGTGCCCGCGTCCATACTGGCAGTATGGAAACATACGATGGGTATGGAACGCGGGTGACGCGGCCGAAATTGAAGGGGCTGACCTTGTCGGCGGCCGTAGTTGTCGCGTCAGTCGGACTCGTGGTGTCGACGGTGGGCGTCGTGCGGGCGGCAGTGACGTGGGGGACTGCGGAGCCGGCGTCGTTCGCCTCCGGGGTCCAGAACGCCGGTCGCTTCGCATTATTCAATGCGGTGTCGTGTGTGTCGGCGGGGAACTGCACCGCCGTCGGACAATTCAAGAATGCGGCCGGAGGTGACGAGGCGTTCACGCAGACGTCGACGGATGGTATGTGGGGGACGGCGGAGCCGGCGTCGTTCGAAACGGGTGTCCAAAACGCCCTCCCCAACGCGTATTTCAATGAGGTGTCGTGTGCGTCGGCGGGGAACTGCACCGCCGTCGGCCAGTTCAAGAATGCGGCCGGTGATGATGAGGCGTTCACGCAGACGTCGACGGATGGTGTGTGGGCGACGGCGCGGCCGGCGTCGTTCGGGACGGGTGTCCAGAACGGTGACCCCTACGCGTCCTTGGATTCGGTGTCGTGTGTGTCGGCGGGGAACTGCACCGCCGTCGGATACTTCTTGAATGCGGCCGGTGGTTCTGAGGCATTTACGCAGACGTCGACGGGTGGTGTGTGGGGGACTGCGCGGCCGGCGTCGTTCGCTTCCGGTGTCCAAAACAGCAACCCTGAGGGTTGGCTTACTTCGGTGTCGTGTGTGTCGGCGGGGAACTGCACCGCCGTCGGACGGTTCAAGAATGCGGCCGGTTATAAAGAGGCGTTTACGCAGACGTCGACGGGTGGTGTGTGGGCGACGGCGCGGCCGGCGTCTTTCGCTTCCGGTGTCCAGAACAGCAACCCCAATGCAATTTTCGAAGCGGTGTCGTGTGTGTCGGCGGGGAATTGCACTGCCGTCGGATACTTCAGTAATCCGGCCGGTCGTATTGAGGCGTTTACGCAGACGTCGACGGGTGGTGTGTGGGCGGACGGGCAGCCGGCGTCGTTCGCTTCGGGTGTCCAGAGCGCCAGCCCCTCCGCGGGCCTGAATTCGGTGTCGTGTGTGTCGGCGGGGAACTGCACCGCCGTCGGATACTTCAGGAATGCGGCTGGTCAATATGAGGCGTTTACGCAGTCGTCGACTGGTGGTGTGTGGGCGACGGCGCGACCGGCGTCCTTCGCTACAGGTGTCCAGAACGCCATCACTGACGCATTTTTGACATCGGTGTCGTGTGTGTCGGCGGGGAACTGCACCGCCGCCGGCCAGTTCAGGAATGCGGCTGGTCGTATTGAGGCGTTCACGCAGACGTCGACGGATGGTGTGTGGGCGGACGGGCAGCCGGCGTCTTTCGCCTCCGGTGTCCAGTACACCAACTCGAACTCGTACTTCATGTCGGTGTCGTGTGTGTCGGCGGGGAACTGCTCCGCCGCTGGATCTTTCAGGAATGCGGCCGGTGGCTATGAGGCGTTCACACAAACCGCAACAGCGCCAGTTGCGCCGACGCCGACGACGGTTGCGCCGACGCCGACGACGGTTGCGCCGCCGAGTCTTCCCGAGACGGGATCGGACGGACGGGTCAATGTTCTGATCGGACTATCGCTACTACTGCTCGGATTCGGATTGCGGGCCTGGCGCCGTCTGTCTTTGTAGGCGAAGGTTGGCGGAGTGCGAATGTCGGGGAGTGTTTTGCGCTTGATGGCGCGCGTTTCAGACCAGCAGTAGGACGCAATGATTGGGTGAAAAAGAGCTCAACAATTTGATTGTTAAGTGGGTTGACATTCGGAGGAGGCAAGTCGTGAGGAAGTTTTCGGTTTCTATGTCGGCGGCTGTAGTTGTCGCATCAGTTGGTCTCGTGGTGTCGACGGTGGGTGTCGTGCGTGCCGCGGTGACGTGGGGGACTGCGGAGCCGGCGTCGTTCGCTTCCGGTGTCCAAGACAGCAATCCCTACGCGAAATTCCTTTCGGTGTCGTGTGTGTCGGTGGGGAACTGCACCGCCGTCGGATTCTTCAAGAATGCGGCTGGCGGCTATTGGGAGGCGTTTACGCAGACGTCGACGGATGGTGTGTGGGCGGACGGGCAGCCGGTGTCGTTTGCTTCCGGTGTCCAGAACAGCAACCCCAACGCGATCTTCTATTCGGTGTCGTGTGTGTCGGCGGGGAACTGCACCGCCGCCGGATACTTCAAGAATGCGGCTGGTCGTAATGAGGCGTTCACGCAGACGTCGACGGGTGGTGTGTGGGGGACGGCGGAGCCGGCGTCGTTCGAAACGGGTGTCCAAAACGCCCTCCCCAACGCATACTTCGAGTCGGTGTCGTGTGTGTCGGCGGGGAACTGCACGGCCGCCGGATGGTTCAGGAATGCGGCTGGCGGTTTTGAGGCGTTCACGCAGACGTCGACGGATGGTGTGTGGGCGGACGGGAAGCCGGCGTCGTTCGCCTCCGGTGTCCAGAACACCAACCCCAACTCGGGCTTCATTTCGGTGTCGTGTGTGTCGGCGGGGAACTGCACGGCCGCCGGATACTTCACGAATGCGGCTGGCGGTTATGAGGCGTTCACGCAGACGTCGACGGATGGTGTGTGGGGGACGGCGGAGCCGGCGTCGTTCGAAACGGGTGTCCAAAACGCCCTCCCCAACCCATTCTTCGAGTCGGTGTCGTGTGTGTCGGCGGGGAACTGCACGGCCGCCGGATGGTTCAGGAATGCGGCCGCGGGT
>JBJTIO010000120.1:0-6507 GCA_046095045.1 Actinomycetota bacterium | reverse complement strand
CCGACGCCGAACACGAAACCCGTGAGGAACTTGCGGCGGCGCGTGGTCGCCACGAACTCGGCCGAGGTGAACATGGCGAGGCCGACGAACGTGAGCGGACACCAACCCCACGGTGGCAACGAAGCCGCCACGAGGAGCCCGGCGATCGCCGGCTTCAGCCGTTTCTCAGGCATCGGCGACACGCGAGTACTTGGCGACGACCACGATGCGTTCCCGCGTCGATCCGGGCGGATGGCAGGCGAACAACGTGAGCGTCGCCTCGTTGGTCTGGTCGATGATCCACACGTCCGAGGGGGAGACGATCAACGTGCGATCGACGAGGTAGACGTAGTCACCTTGTTCGGTCGACAGGTAGATCTCGTCGCCGGGCTGCAACTGGTCGAGGTTGCGGAACGGCTTCTTCTTGCTCACTCGGTGTCCGCCGAGCACCACGTTTCCGACGTTGCCGGGCATCGCGGTTCCGGGCCACCAGCCGACTCCCTTGTCGAGGGTTGGAATGGTGACCCCGCGATAGATGGTCTGCAACACGGCGATTTTCGGAATGACGATCGCTCCAATCACGACCTCGGGTTCGACGGTGTTCTCGGGTGGGACGTTCTCGGGCACGGGGAGCGACTCTCCGGGGGCCAACGTGGGTGGGCCGACGTACACCGTCGTCGTGGTGGTGCTCGTGGTGGTCGACGTGCTCGTCGAACTCGACGAGGTGGGGGCTACGGCGACCGTCGGTGTCGCCGATCGATCGGATCCGCCGCAACCGGCGAGCACGATCATCGATGCGAGGAGTGAACGACCGACGCGCGACACGTCTTTCAGTCTCGCAGATGAGGGGCGTCGGCGAGCGTCGCCAGGGAGCGCGTGGCCGCCGCTTCGGCCTGGGTGATGCACGACGCGATTCCGATTCCCCGCATGCTGGCTCCCGCGAGTAGCACCGTCGGACTCGTGTTCGCGAGCGCACGCTCGATGTGGTCGATCCGATCGAGATGACGCGGTCGATACTGCGGAAAGGACGCCGGCCATCTGGTGACCCGATACCGCAACGGCGTCACGTCGACTCCGGTGTGGGTTCGCATCTCGTCGACCACTCGACGCACGAGACGATCATCGTCCCATTCGTCGGTGAGATCACGGGTCGGCACTCCGTCCCGACCGAGGGATGCACGCACGATCGTCGTTCCGTCCGCGGGGCGCCAATGGGCCCACTTGTTCGATCCGAACGACACCGCGGTGACGCGTCGTTGGTCCGGTTTGGGAACGAGGTATCCGCTCATGCCCGTGAATCGTTCGTGCGTCGGGATCTGCATCGTCACCATCACGACCGATGCGTGTTCGGTCGCGGCAAGGGTGCTGGCGACCTCGGTCGACAGTGTTCGCATCATGTCGGCCGACATCGCGGCCGGCGAGGTGACGATCACCGCGTCGGCGGCGATGTCGCGACCATCGGTGGTATGCACGCGCAGACCGCGTTCGACTTTCACGATCTCGGCGACCGACGTCGATGTGAGGATGGATCCACTCGCTTCGGTGATCGAACGTACGAGAGCGTCGATGATCGCCGACAATCCGGCGCGCGGGGTCTCGAAGACCGGACCGCTCGTGGGTGGCGCGAGGCGAAGTCGACGTCGTGCGGTGAGTAGGACGCTTCTACCGCCGGCGAGGTCGGCGAGTTGGGGCACGGTCGCGAGACTGAAGTTGTTGGTGTCGGCGGCGTAGATGCCGCCGACGAGCGGATCGACCAACAGCTCGTGCACTTGCTTGCCGAACCGCTGTCGCACGAAAGTGCCGACCGAATCTCCGTGATCGCCGCTCGATGGAAGCACCGGCTCCAAAGCGGCGCGCACTTTTCCTCTCCAGGTGAGAAGACCACTGCGGGCGAGTGATCCGACACCGGTCGGCACGCCCATCATCAAACCGGCGGGGATGGGGTGCAATCCTGCGTGCATCACGCAGGCGTGCGCGTCGGTGGGGTTGGTGAGCGTGTCACCGAGTCCCAACTCACGACTCAATCGCCCGGCCGCGATCACGCGAGCGAGATACGAATCGGGGCCCTCGTCGACTCCCTCGACACCCGCGAACGAGCTCGTGCGGATCTTGCCACCGCAACGATCATCGGCTTCGATCACCGTCACCCGAGTCGGCATTCCGGATGCGGGATGCGTGAGGCGATGGGCGGCAACAAGACCGGTGATACCGCCGCCGATGACGACGACATGACCCCGCGTCTCGACGCGGTCCATCTACAGGCTCACCACGCGCCGTGCCAACGACAACATCACGTTCTCGTCGTCGTTCACGCACGCGGTTCGGTCGAATGACAGACCCTTCGCCGTGGCGCGCGCACTGGCTTCGATGTCGAGGTCGTAGAGCACCTCGAGGTGGTCGGCGACGAAACCGCAGGCGCAAACCAGCACACCCGAAGCGTGCTCGCTCGCCGCCAAATCATCGATCACGGCGAGGATGTCGGGTCCGATCCACGGCTCTGGTGTGCGTCCGGCCGACTGCCACGCGATCGACAACGACGACCATTCCGACAAGCCGATGCGACCCGCCACGGCCTCGGCCGTCGCGCGCAACTGTTCCGGGTACGGGTCTCCGGCGTCGATGATCCTCTGCGGAAGCGAGTGAGCGGTGAAGAGGACCTTGGTGTTGGCGGGCATTCGACTCAGACGCGAGCGCATGTCGGTGGCGAGGAACTCGACGAAGGCCTCGTCGGTCGCCCAACTGTCGATGCCCGTCACCGTGATGCCATGCGGCTCGGCGGCGGCACGCGTGCGATCCATGTACTGACCGATCGAGTACGACGAATAGTGCGGAGCGAGCACCAATCCGATGATCGATCGAAAACCTCGCGACGCGAGTTCGTCCACCGCGGTCTCGATCTTCGGTTCGGCGTGCTTCAGGCCGAGCACCACCTCGTACGCGCCGGGTCGCAGGGAGTCGAGTGCCCTTTGCAACGCATCACGTTGGGCTTCGGTGCGGGCGGCGAGCGGAGAGATGCCGCCGATCGCGTCGTAACGTCCGACGAGTTCGGCGAGCAATTCGGGAGTAGGAGCACGGCCACGACGTATGTCGGTGTAGTACGGCTCGATTTCGGCCGGGGTTCGAGGTGTTCCGTAGGCCATCAGTAGGACCGCGATCTTGTTCGTCATGTCATCTCCTCGTCGATTCGTGCACGCGGGCGACGACTTCCTCGAGAATCGCCGGATCGGTGGCGGGGTCGACCCCGTGACCAAGGTTGAAGATGTGTCCGTCGTGGGCGCCGTTGTCGGAGAGCACGCGATCGACGTCGGCCAAGGCTGGATCACGACCGGCGAGAACCAATGCCGGGTCGAGATTGCCTTGCACGATCAAGTCGTCACCCATGCGTCGGCGGGCATCGGCGATCGAGGTTCGCCAATCGAGGCCCAACACACGTGGTTCGGCGGCGAGCATCGACTCGAGCAGATGATCACAACCGATGCCGAAATGAATGCCGGGGACGTCGGAATGCGATTCGGCGAGCGATGCGAACACTGCGCGACTGTGGGGAAGGACGAATCGGTCGTAGTCACGTCGAGACAATGCTCCGGCCCACGAGTCGAACAACTGGAACGCGCGCGCGCCGGCGTCGAGTTGGGCGCGAATGAACGCGGTCGCGTGCTGCGACAGTCGTTCCATGAGCGCGTGCCACAGCGTTGGCTCGGTCGCCATGAGTCGCTTGGTGTGGTGATAGTTGCGCGATGGGCGACCCTCGATCAGGTAACTAGCGACGGTGAAAGGCGCACCGGCGAAAGCGAGCAGCGGAACGTTCGGAGGTAACTCGCGCACGAGCGATCGCACGGTCTCGATCACGTACGGCACGTCGGCTTCGGGTTCGAGCGGGCGAAGTCGTTCGAGATCGGCCGCGGTGCGCAACGGACGTTCGGCGACCGGACCGGTGCCGGGCGCGACGTCGATCCCGAAACCGACGGCGTGGGGAGGAACCACGATGTCGCTGTAGAGAACTGCTGCGTCGACTCCGTAGCGCCGCACCGGTTGCAGGGTGATCTCGGTGGCGAGGTCGGGTCGCTTGATCGCGTCGAGGATGCTGCCGTCGCCTCTCACCGCGCGGTATTCGGGAAGACTGCGACCGGCCTGACGCATGAACCACACCGGCGTGTGCGTGGGAGTTCCACCGGCGGCCACGGCAAGGAACGCGGAGGTGGAGGTCGCCGACATCGCTCTCGACGCTACCTCTGGGATCGTGATGGGGGCATGTGGAACGAGGTGAAAGGCGTCCACCCCGACGTCGTTCAGCGGCCGCGCGAGGGATGTTTCCCCCGAGGTGGTCGCAGGATCGCTTCGATGCGCGCGACACGCGTGCGCGCCGGAGGATGCGTCGTCGCGTCGACTCGAGGCGTGCGTCGGAGCGCGGCGGCGAGTTGACGCCCGTACCCCATGGAGACGACGCGGCGATCGGCGCTGTATTCGGCGGACTTGCCGAAGAGGTTCGTGAGCCAACGAGCGACCATGAATCCGGATCCGAAGATCCACGCCACGAAGGAGAACGATCCGGCGATCGCTCGACCAAAGATGCGCACGTAGTCGTTGCCCCGTCCGAACGAGTTGGTGGCGGCGATCGAGACATTGCGAAGGTAGGTGCCGAAGCGCGCCAGCATCACGACCGGCGCGATGAGCCACTGATTGACGGTGAGAGCGATCGTGTGCGAACCGAGGTGATGGCAGAGTTCGTGCGCGAGCACTCCACACAACTCGTCGTGTTCGAGGGTGCGCACCGCGTACGACGTGACGACGACCAAATGTCCGCCGCACGCGAATGCGTTCAGATCGTCGTCATCGACGACCCCGACGGCGAAGTGGTGTTTGCGCAGGTGCCACGCCTGGACGACCTCGTTGAAAGCTCGTTGGAGTTTCGGTGCCTCGTCCACGGTGGGCTTGCGGGCACCGATCATGCGGGTGAGCAACTGGCGTTGGGCGGCGGGGATGAACAGCACGGAGCCGATCGCGAGATGAATCAGTGCCACCTGCCAGTAGGTGATGGACGAGACGAGCGAGATCGGCCACCAGATGACGGCGATGGCGAGGAGCCACACCGGCACGACCGCGAGCACCGGCACGAAGGCCGTCACAGCCGCCAGTTCGACGTCGCGCCGACGCCGATCGCCGTTTTCCCGCCCGTTCATCCGCCCTCCACCCGCTGAATTGTGCCTGATAGGAACCGATTTCCCCGACATGTTCAAGAAACCGTCGGGGAGGGCCGAAACCTCGGTGTCAATCGGGCTCGCCGAGCCCCCGCATCGAATGGATTCTCGAGTGCCCGCAGATCAGCAGAACGAACAGCCGCCCGTGTCGCGGGCTTCGGCGCGTCTGCTGCTCGATCTCGCCCGGTCGCACGAATCGACCGAGCCCGAAAGAGCCCGCGTGCTCGTTCAGCAGGCGCGCGCGGTGGCGCGGGTCGAGAGTGACCGCGCAGTCGAGGCCGAGGCGCTCTATCGACTGGCGTCCCTCGCGCATTACGACGGGCATCCCGGCGACGCTTTCGCGCTGGCCGTCGAAGCGCGGGATTTCGCGATGCAGCACGACGTGCCCCTCGTCGTGGCGTGGTCGTTGAATCTGATCGGACTCGTGCACACCAACTCCGGAAATCATTCGGAAGCGCTCGAATGTTGTCTTCAGGCGCTCGATTGTTACCGCGGAACCGATCATCGCGTCGATGAGGGCAACATGCTCAACACGATCGCGGCCATTCATCACGAACTCGGCGACACCGATCGCGCCATCGTCAACTACGAGGCGGCGATGACTGCCAACGCGGCGCTCGACCGACCGGACTTCGATGCGATCACTTTGGCGAACGTGGCGTCGCTTCGCGCCGAGCGGGGAGAGTTCGACGTGGCCGTCGAGATCGGAGAACGAGCCCTCGAGTTGTGCCGACTTCACGCTCCCGGATTCATGCCCGAGGTTCTGGCGTCGCTCGCGAATTCGCACGGCGGTCGAGGTGATTTCGCCGAGGCCCGCGGACTTCTGGACGCCTCACTGGCACTTCTCGATGCTTCGAGCGTGTCGTTCGACGATGGTGTGCGCGCCGAGGTCGAGTTGGCGTACGGACGGGTCGAGATGAGAAGCGGTGATCACGTAGCTGCGATCGCTCACCTCGATCGAGCGGTGCTTCTTGCCGAAGCGATCGACGCCAAACTGATCGCTCTGTCGACTCACGGAGCGTTGGCCGAATGCCACAAGTCGATCGGAGCATTCGAATCGGCCGTGCATCACCTGGAGCGCAAGTTCGATCTCAATCAAGCGATCTTCAACGAGGGCACCGACGTTCGCATTAAGACGTTGCAGGTGGCCCACGAAGCCGAAGAAGCTCGGCAGCAGGCCGAGATCCTGCGGTTGCGCACGTCGGAGTTGGAGGGTCTCGTCGAGGGACGCACGACCGAATTGGAGTCCTTCCAGTTGGAGGCCCTCGAACGTCTGGCGATCCTCGGTGAGTTCCGCGACACCGACACTGGCGAGCACACGGTTCGGGTC
>JBJTIO010000119.1:0-3053 GCA_046095045.1 Actinomycetota bacterium | reverse complement strand
TCAGTGGTGTCGACGGCGATCGTCGTCGTTGTCGGATTGCCCGAGGCAACGACGGACGTCGTCGTCGTGATGCCGATGGTCGTGGGCGGGGCAGTCATCTGCTCGCCACTCGACGTCGTGAGGGCGACGACCACGCAGATGATGGCGACCGTAGCGACCCCGAACATCACCAGTTGTCGTTGAGAGATTCGATTCATCAGAGTCGTGGTGTCCGGGAGTGTTCGCTCGCTTCGAGGAGAATAGTCTCGCATCGTTTCGTGGAGAGAGGATGACGGCGATGGCAAAAGACGCGTGGTCGGTCGATGACATCAGCGACCTGAGTGGCAAGACCTTCGTCGTGACGGGAGCGAACTCGGGAATCGGGCTCGAGACCACGCGAAACCTCCATCGTCACGGGGCGACCGTGATCATGGCGTGCCGCAACCTCGACAAGGCTCAGCGCGCGGTCTCCGACATCGAGGCCTCCGGCGGCCGGGGCGCGTTGCGCGTGATTCATCTCGACGTGTCCGACTTGTCGAGCGTCGAACGATTCGCGAACGACCTCGTGGCCGAAGGGTCGAGCATCGACGTTCTCATCAACAACGCCGGCGTGATGGCCACCGATCAGGGTCGGACGGTCGACGGCTTCGAAACCCAGATCGGCACGAATCACTTCGGACATTTCGCGCTCACCGGACGTCTGCTTCCGATCATCGGGGATCGGGTGGTGACGGTGTCGAGCATCGCCCACCGTTCCGGACGGGTGCACCTCGACGACCTGAATTGTGATCGCCGTCGCTACAGCCGCTGGGGCGCGTATTTTCAGAGCAAGTTGGCCAACGTGTTGTTCGGACTCGAGCTCGACCGTCGTCTGCGTGGTGGGGGATCATCGGTTCGTTCGATCGTCGCCCATCCGGGGACGGCACGAACCGAACTCGGCAAGAACGGCACGTCGACCACGAACGTGGTGATGCGTAGGTTCACGCCCGTTCTGGTGCGAACCGGTGTGCAGGGATGCGAGGCACAGTTGCGCGCCGCGATCGATCCGGACGCGTGTGGGGGCACGATGTACGGACCGCGCCTCATGGCGTTCGGTGCTCCGGTGATCGAGACTCCCAGCCGCGCCGGTCGCGACCTCGACACGGCTCGTCGATTGTGGGAGATCAGCGAACGCGTGACGGGTGTCGTCTTCGACATCGGATGACGTTCGGGGTGACCGACCGTTTTTATGGTTCCATTGGGTGTCGTTAGATTCGGTGAACCAGAAAGGAACCGCACGATGAACGAGGAATGGGGCCCGCTGGCCGGGCTGATCGGTGAATGGCAGGGTCGGGGTGGACTCGACAATTCGTTTTCGCACTCCCGCGGAAAGGTCTGGCAGACGCCGTACCTCGAAAAGGTCACGATGAAGCCCTTCGGACCAGTCGAGAACGGCACGCAGAGTCTGTTCGGACTCGATTACAAGACGGCCATGTGGCGCGACGACGAGGAGAACCCTTTCCACACCGAACTGGGCTACTGGCTGTGGGACGCCGCCACGGGCGAAGTGCTACGAGCCTTCGTGGTTCCCCGCGGCATCGCGGTTCTGGCCGGAGGTCGCACGACCGCCGATGCCAAGGAGTTCACCATGAACGCCGAGATCGGATCAAAGACGTACGCGATCGGTGAGAACACGTATCTGGGTCGACACGCGAGCACCGTGGCCTACATCGTCACCGTGAAGATCGAAGGCCCCGATTCGTGGAGCTACACCGAGAACACGAGCCTGCGCATGGATCAGTTCCCCGACATCTTCCCGCACACCGACGGCAACACCCTGCATCGCGTGGCCTGAGCCGCGCGTGAAGACTGTCGTTCTCTCCCATCGCGGCGTCGCCGACGATCTCGGCCACATCGGAACCTGGCTCACTGGTCGGGCGGCGTCGGTCGTGCGCGTGCATCGTGAGGATTCTCCCGAGATCCCCGACGCCGATTTGTTGGTCGTTCTCGGATCTCCGAATTCGGTAGCCGAGGGATACTGCGAAGCGCCGGCTGCGGCCGAGATAGATGCCGTGCGTCGATGGGTCGCGGCGGATCGCCCCTACATCGGCATCTGCTTCGGAGCTCAAGTGTTGGCCAAGGCCCTCGGCGGATCGGTCGCGCGCATGCCGCGCACCTATCGCGACTACGTCGAGTTCGAGACGATGGAGAGCGCGCCGTGCGAACTTGCCGGTCGGTGGGCGGTGTGGCACGAGGACGCCATCACCGCCCCGGCTGATGCGAGCGTGATGGCCCGACTCCCGCACGCCGACACCGTCTTTCGGTCGGGGCGGGCCTGGGGGATTCAGCCGCACATCGAGTTCGATGCCTCGATCGTCGAGCGCCTGGCGCGCGTCGTCGGTCTCGGCGACGACCAGTGGTTCGGGCTCCGTGATGCGTTGCGCGCCGACGACAGTGGTCACGCCGAGCGAACGCACGCGTTGCTCGATCGAATCGCGTCCGAGATCCTCTGACGCGCGACGAATCGGGTCAGGCAACCTGACGAGCGAGCCACTCGTCGATGTCGCGTGTGGCGCGACGAGAGACCGCGGTGAAGTCGCCGAAGGTGTCGAAGCCGTGGGGTGCTCCCGCATAGACGCACAAATCGGTGGGCACGCCCGCGTGGCGCAAACGCTTGGCGTAGTCGATGTCCTCGTCGGAGAAACCGTCGAGCGCACCAACAACCACGAGAGTCGGCGACAAGCCGGTCAGATCCTGCGCGCGTGCCGCCGCGGCGTAGATCTCGACGGCGTCACCGCCTTTCTTGTTTCCGAGGTACGACGTCCAGCCGAACGTGTTGGCCGACGGCGACCAGATCGGGTCGAGCCACGTGCTCGATGTCGTGATCTGACGGTCGTCGATCATCGGGTAGATCAACAATGGGAATGCGACCGAATATTCGCCCCGATCGCGCGCGAGCAATCCGAGACCGGCCGCCTGGCCACCGCCGGCACTGGCCCCACCGATTCCGATGCGCTTTGGATCGACTCCAAGTTCGTCGGCGTGCTCGTGCGTCCATGCCAAAGCCGCGTAGCAGTCGTCGAGCGGGGTGGGGT
>JBJTIO010000118.1:0-59817 GCA_046095045.1 Actinomycetota bacterium | reverse complement strand
ATGGCGTTTTCGAACGCCTTCTTGGTGAGGATGTCGCGGGGACGCAAACCGATCCGCAACATGTTGACGACCGCTTCTCCCGCTCGCTTGGCGTCGTCCTCACGACTGCGATCGACGGCCGGAGCCGACGCCGAGCCGGGTAACGACAAGCCGAGCGCCTCCCCGATCGACGACATGGTGTTCGCGGTGAACATTCCGCCGCACGCGCCCTCGCCCGGACACGCCGCTTTCTCGATGGCGGTGAGTTCGTCTTTCGAGATCGTTCCGGCAGCGCACGCGCCGATGGCCTCGAACACGGTGGTGATGTCGATGTTCTTGCCGTCGTGTTGACCGGGCAAAGTCGAACCGTTGTACACGAACACGGCCGGAAGGTTCAGACGCGCGATCGCCATCATCATGCCGGGCATGCTCTTGTCGCATCCGCCGGTGGCCAACAAACCATCGAGTCGCTCGGCGTGGATCACGGCCTCGACCGAGTCGCAAATCACTTCTCGGCTCACGAGCGAGGCACGCATGCCCTCGTGACCCATCGAGATGCCGTCGCTCACGGTGATCGTTCCGAACTCGAGTGCCACACCACCGGCACCGCGCACGCCCACCTTGGCGGCCTCGGTCAGTCGACGAATCGACATGTTGCACGGCGTGATCTCGTTCCACGACGAGGCGACACCGATCTGCGGCTTGTCCCAGTCGTCGTCGGTCAGTCCGACCGCGCGCAACATCGCGCGCGAAGCGGCCTTCTGGATGCCATCGGTGACGTCGCGACTGCGGGGCTTGACGTCGACGGGAGTGCCGGGCGAATTCTGCTGGGACATGGTTTCACGGTAGCGGTGACCGTCGCCGACCGACATGGTTGATCAGACCGAAACGCTCTCGCGTTCGGTGGCGGACGGCGCCACAGCACGCGGCTTCTTGAGGAACAACCACATGACCGGCACGAGATACGCGACGTACGCGATGAGTCGAATCCACTCGGTCTCCTTGTGCCAACCGAAGAAGCCCTTCATGAAGTCGTAGAAGGTCCCCTTGGCCCAGATGCCCGACTCGACGGTCCACACCGGATCGATCAGTCCACCGGACTGCAGATCGAGAGCTTCGCGGAACTCGTGGAACGCCTTGCCCACCAAGCCCGCGGCGAACAGGATCAACAGCACACCGGTCACCTGGAAGAACCGACGCAGATTCATGCGGTTGCCACCCTTGTAGATGAGCCAGCCGAGAATCGCCGACACGACGAGCCCGGCGATTCCACCGAGCACCACCTCGGCGCCCGACGACGATCCGGTTTCGGCCGACAGCAGGAAGAGCACCGTCTCGAGTCCCTCGCGCACCGTCGCCACGAAGGCGATCGCGGCCAATGCACTGACGGTCGTCGCCGCGTCGACCTTGTCGCGAAGTTCGGAACCCAACGTGCGTGCGTTGGCGCGCATCCAGAAGATCATCCACGTCAACACCGAAGCGGCGGCGACGGCAATACATCCCTCGACGATTTGATTCGCGGTTCCGTGCAGACCGCCGATGGCCGCATTGATGACGATTCCGACGGCCAAACACAAGAGAGCCGCAAGGCCGGTACCCCGCCACACGGCGCCGGTCTCCGAGCCACGTCCAGTCTTGACGAGATACGAGATCAGGATCGCCAGCACCAGGCTGACTTCGAGTCCCTCACGGAGGGTGATAAGGAAAGATGCGCCCATTCGGCGATGTTAGGCATACCTAACATGGGCTCGCAACCCGGATCTGACGGTTCGTCAGAAAAGTCACACCGGCGGTAGGGGCCTACTTCTTGCGTCCGAACCCGAACAGATGCTGGCCGACCTTGCGCATCTGGATCTCTTCGGCTCCTTCGGTGATGCGATAGCGACGATGGTGTCGGTAGATGTGTTCGAAGGGCATGTGTCGGCTGTACCCCACCCCTCCACAGGTTTGCATCGCGCGATCGGCGGCATCGCAACACAGTCGATTGGCGCGGTAATTGCACATCGCGACGAGATGCGTGAACTCCATGAAACCCTCGACGTCGGGACGATCGGCCTTCACCGAGTTGTCCATCATCCACGCCGTGTAGCGAATCAACTGACGCAGCATCGCCGCCTCGGTGTGCAGTTCGATCAGCGGGAATTGGATCGCTTGATTGCTCGACAGCTTCTTGCCCCACGTGACGCGCGTGTTGGCGTACGCCACCGCCTCGTTGATGCAATACTGCGCGGCGCCCAATGACGAAGCGGCCTGCCGAATGCGGTTCTCGTGAACGAAATGCTGCGCGAGATCGAGACCGTGATCGAGTCGACCGAACAACGCGTTCGCCGGAACGCGCACGTCCTTCATGCTCACCTCGGCGTGATCGGTGGGCATGTTGAACGTCCACCAGAAGAAATCGACCTTGAAACCCGGCGAATCCGTCGGCACGAGGAACGCCGAGATACCAACGGGGCTGCCGGGGTCACCCGAGGTGCGGGCGAAGATGATGTCGTGCGTGGCGTGATGCAAGCCGCTGTTCCAGCGCTTCATGCCGTTGATCACCCACTCGTCGCCATCACGAACCGCCGTCGTCTCGAGGAACGTCGCGTCGCTTCCGTGATTGGGTTCGGTCAAACCGAAGGCGAGTCGTTTCGTGCCGTCGAGAAAGCCCGCCATCCACTCGGCCTTCTGCTCGTCGGTTCCGAAGTCGCGCATCATCAGCACGGTCGGGAAGTTGCCGACCACCGACGACTCGTTTTGCAGATCGTTGTGCAAACCGAGTCCCTTGGTGGCGAGATGCTCACGAATGATCGCCATCTCGAGGTTGCTCGCGTTGCGGCCACCGAACTCGGGAGGAAGCGCCAAGCGCAGCCAACCCGCGGCGTCGGCTCGACGGCGCATCTCGCGCAACAACGCCTCCCATTCCGGGCGGGGCACGCCATCGTTGTCGAAGTCGGTGCGCGCCCATTCGCGACGGTGATCGAAGAACCTCTCGTTGTCGTCGGCGGCCTGCAGTGGCGCGATCTCGCGAGCGATGAATTCGTCCAATTCATCGAGTGTCGTTTGGATCGCGGCGGGGATCGAAAAGTCCATGATGTGACCGTAATCGCCGCCTTTCCGGTGGTCCGGAGCCGGACCGGCTCGGGGTAGGGTTTCTGACGACCCGTCAGAACTTCGACATGACTCCCGCAACCCTCACCACACCGCCGAAGCACGCGCCACTTCCCGCCGACGACGGCGAGTTCCGCGAACTCGTGCGCACCTGGTTGCGCGAGAACGTGGTCGGAGAGTTCGCCGATTTGCGCGGACGCGGAGGACCCGGCGACGAAGAGATCGGTTTCGACATTCGCGTCGAATGGGAGAAGGTGCTGGGTCGTGCCGGTTGGATCGGGCTCGGTTGGCCGGTCGAACACGGTGGTCGCGGTGCATCGGTCGATCAGCAGATCATCTGGGCCGAGGAGTACGTGCGTGCCCAAGCCCCGGCACGCACCAACCACATGGGTGAGAACCTGCTCGCTCCGACGTTGATTGAGTACGGCACTCCCGAGCAATGCGCCCGCTTCCTGCCTGGCATCCTTCGCGGTGACGAGCGCTGGTGTCAGGGATACAGCGAACCGAACGCCGGAAGCGACCTCGCCAACGTGCAGACGAAAGCGCACCTCGACGGCGATCGATGGGTGATCAACGGCCAGAAGGTGTGGACCTCGCTCGCCCACGTGAGCCATTGGTGTTTCGTCGTCGCGCGCACCGAACCGGGTTCGCAGCGCCACGCCGGGCTCACGTTCCTCCTCGTGCCGATGCAACAGCCCGGTGTCGAGGTGCGACCGATTCGCCAGATCACCGGCGGCGGAGAATTCAACGAGACTTTCTTCAGCGACGCCGAAACCGAAGCGTCGCTCGTGGTCGGCCAACCCGGTGCGGGATGGGGTGTCGCCATGGCTCTGCTCGGCTACGAGCGCGGCATCTCGACGCTCGCTCAACAAGTGGGGTTCGAGCGCGAACTCGACGACACCATCGCACTGGCCCGCGCCCACGGTCGATCGAACGATCCGGTGATGCGACAGAAGTTGGCGCGCGCCCACACCGGACTGCAACTTCTCAAGCTCAACGCGCTGCGCAGCATGTCGGCCAAGGGCGTTCCCGGTCCGGAGGCGAGCATCTCGAAGCTGTTCTGGGGCACGTGGCATCGCGACCTCGGCGAATTGATGATGGAGATCATGGGGCCCGCCGGTCTGATCGCTGAGGACCACCCGTACGAACTGACGCTAGAGCAGAAGCTGTTCCTCTTCACACGGTCCGACACGATCTACGGTGGGTCGAACGAGATCCAGCGCAACGTTCTCGGTGAGCGCGTACTCGGACTGCCGCGCTGAGTGACGGAAGGAGTCGGGGGAACATGTCGACCAAGGAACCGAGTTACGTCGGCGGCCACGGGCTGTTGACCGGAAAGCGCGTCGTCATCACGGCCGCGGCCGGAAGCGGTATCGGATCGTCCACCGCGCGTCGGTGCCTCGAAGAAGGCGCGCGCGTGGTGATCAGCGACAAGCACGAACGACGACTCGCCGAGACCGCGGCCGAGTTGGGAGTCACCGGCATCGCGTGCGACGTGACGAACGAGGAGAGCGTGCAGAGTCTCTTCGCATCGGCGGCGGCCGAACTCGGAGGCATCGACGTGCTGGTGAACAACGCAGGTCTCGGTGGCACCGCCGAATTGCACGAGATGACCGACGACCAATGGTCGGTCGTTCTCGACGTGACGCTCAACGGCACCATGCGCTGCACCCGCGCGGCTCTGAACCTGATGTACGCGCAGGGTTCGGGCGTGATCGTGAACAACGCGAGCGTGCTCGGATGGCGGGCCCAAGCCGGCCAAGCCCATTATGCGGCGGCCAAGGCGGGGGTCATGGCGCTCACCCGATGTGCCGCGATCGAAGCCGGGCCCCGCGGCGTTCGCATCAACGCCGTGTCGCCGAGCATCGCGATGCACGCCAACCTCGCCAAGGTCACGAGCGACGAACTGCTCGCCGAACTCACGCGTCGCGAGGCCTTCGGGCGCTACGCCGAACCGTGGGAGATCGCCAACGTAATCGTGTTCCTCGCGAGCGACTACAGCAGTTACATGACGGGCGAGACCATCTCGGTCAGCAGTCAGCATCCGTGACGCGATCATGAGCATCGATCTCGAGGTCACTGACGGCGTCGCCTGGATCACGATGAATCGTCCCGAACGCAAGAACGCGTTCACGCGCGAGCAGTACGACGCGTTGGGTACGACCCTCGACCGCATCGACGGCGACGACGCGGTGCGAGTGGCGGTGCTCACCGGAGCCGGTGCGGCATTCAGTTCGGGACAGGATCTGAAGGAGATGGCCGAGATGGCAACGGCCGTGGCCGAAGGTCGATCGCCCGGAGGCGCCGGTGGATTCACGGTGTTGCTCGACGCACTCGAACGTTTCGAGAAGCCCTTGATCGCCGCCGTGAATGGCGTCGCGGTCGGCATCGGCATGACCCTGCTCCCCTACTGCGATCTCGTGTTGTTCGCGCGTTCGGCGCGCATGCGAGTTCCCTTCAGCGAATTGGGCGTTCCGCCCGAGGCGGCGAGCAGCGTGATGTTCGCCGACCTCGTGGGTTGGCAGCGGGCGGCCGAGTTGTTACTGACCGCACGCTGGATCGACGCCGACGAAGCCGTCAGCATCGGTCTCGGACTGCGCGTGATCGACGACGAACGACTGCGCGAAGAGGCGCAGGCCCTCGCCACCGACATCGCCACGAAGTCGGCCTATTCGACGCGAGTGATCAAGCAATTGATGGTCGCCGGTCGGGGCACCCGAACACGCGAGGCGCGAGCCCGCGAGGAAGCACTGTTCGCCGCGTTGTTCGCTCGCGGCGGATTCGGCGGCTGAGCGGATCGCGCCAACGATGGGCTTCCCCCATCCGACCGTCGACGTGCCCGGTGAGTGGCCCGCGATCCGTGACGAGCTGGCGATGCTCGACGATCCGCTGGCTCGCGAGTTGCGCGACGCACTGAATGGTGCCGCCGCCGCGACTGGGCATGTGTGTGCGACTGCCTGGGTGATCGATCCGACCGGTCGGTGCACGCTGTTGGTGCTGCACCCCGATCTCGGTTGGTCGACGCCGGGTGGTCACGTGGAACGTCACGAGCTCACGCGTGGCGCGGCCTTGCGTGAGTTGGAGGAAGAGACCGGGTTGACGCGATTCGACGTGCGTTCGCTCGAGGATCGACCGTCGTTCGTGCACGTCACCGATCGCGAGGGCGAACGTCCTCACCGACACTGGAACGTCGCGTGGACGTTCGTCGCCGACATGGACGCGCCGTTGAGCCCGATCGAGTCGGCGCGTTGGTGGCCGATCGACGCGCTGCCCAACGGCCCCGCCGACCGCGCCCACCACCTCACCGTTGTGGCGCGTCAGTTGGGTTAGGCGCGCACGAGTCGACCGGGGCGGGCTCCGGTGTCGACACCGTGACGACGGGTGATCACGCCGTTGACGATCGTGGCGACGTAGCCCGTGGCGGTCTGCAACAAGCGCGTCCCGCCCGCGGGTAGATCGCTCTCGGCGTGCGGGAAACCGAGCGACAACGCGTCGATGTCGATGATGTTGATGTCGGCGCGCTTGCCCTCGGCCAACACACCGCGGTCGTGGAATCCGACCACGTTCGCGGTGTCGTGCGTCTGCACTTTCACCGCTTGTTCGAGCGTCAACTTCGGCCCGCGACGACGATCGCGCGCCCAGTGCGTGAGCACGTACGTCGGGATCGACGCGTCGCAGATCATGCGCACGTGAGCACCGCCGTCGGACAAGCCGGACACCGTCGCCGGATGCTGCAACATCTCGTAGATCGCGTCCTGCGACCCGCCGACGTAGTTGAAGAACGGCAACATCAAGAACGCGTGACCGTCGTCCTCGTTCAACAGGTCGTAGGCGAACGACAGTGAGTCCTGCCCCGCTGCCGCAGCCATGTTCGACACCAACAGTTCGGGGCCCGGCTCGTAGTCGGGCGGTGTCCCCATCGAATACATCTTGTCGACCATCATCTGCATGAAGGCTCCGATCCCGTCGAACTGCTTCGACGGGTCGGCGGGTGCGTCGGTCTCCGCGAGGATGCGCGCCTTCACGTCGGGACGCCGCAACGCCGAGCGCAGTTCCGACATCGACGAGCGGGCCGCGAGTTCCATGAACGTCGGTCGCTTGGAGAAGAAGTGATAGCCGTCCCAGCCGATCATCATGCCGAAGGGACGCGCGGCGATCTGCGGATGCATCCGACCGCCCTTGGCGTTCACGCGGTCGACGACGTCGAGCGCCTCGCGCCACGAGTCGGCGTTCTGCTCGTTCTGCAACATCGCGAACGTCACCGGCAGACCGGTGCGCGCCGCGAGATCGGCCATCCAGTCGACCTCTCCGAGGAACACCGGTCGATCGAACTCGAGTCCTTGTGGCGCGACCTCGAACAAGCCGCCGCCCGCGGCAACGAGCGCCTCGGCCATCCCCTGCAACTCGTCGAACGCGGCGAAGGTGCCGGGCACCGGTTCGCCATCGCGCGCTTTGTGATTGAGAGTTCGGCTGGTCGAGAACCCCACGGCCCCGGCCTCGCGCGCCTCGCGCACGATGCGACCCATCGCCACGATGTCGTCGGCAGTCGCCGGTTCGTTGCGCGCACCGCGATCGCCCATCACGTACGCCCGCACCGATGCGTGCGGCACGTACGCCGCCACATCCATGCTGTAGCGCCGCGCATCGATGGCGTCGAGATATTCGGGGAATGTCTCCCACGACCATGTGATGCCCTCGTGAAGAGCGGTACCGGGAATGTCCTCGACACCTTCCATCAGTTGCACGAGCCACTCCTCGCGTCCGGGGCGCACCGGTGCGAACCCGACCCCGCAGTTGCCCATCACGATGGTGGTGACTCCGTGGCCCGACGTGGGTTCGAGCAGATCGTCCCACGACACTTGACCGTCGTAGTGCGTGTGGATGTCGACGAAGCCGGGCGTGACAACGTGCCCCGTCGCGTCGATCACCTCGGCCGCGGCCTCGTCGATCGACGGTGCGATGCGCACGATGCGCCCGTCGGTGACGGCCACGTCACCCCGAAACCGGGTGGCGCCGGTTCCGTCGACGATGGTGCCCCCACGAATGATCAGATCGAACATGTCACTCCCCCTCGAAGCGAATGTTACAACCGGTCGACCTCTAGCCTGAGGGCGTGACCACCACAGCCACCAGTGTCGAGGACGTCACCGAAGCCCTCGAGCGCCACGGCTATCTCGCCGATCGCGGACTCGCGACGTCGGTCTTTTTGTCGCTGAGTCTGCAACGCCCGCTTTTGCTCGAGGGCGAGGCTGGCGTGGGCAAGACCGAGTTGGCCAAGGTCCTCGCGCGCTGGACCGGTGGAGAATTGATCCGCCTGCAGTGTTACGAGGGCATCGATGCGAGCCAAGCGGTGTACGACTGGGACTACTCGCGTCAGCTGTTGCACTTGCGCGCCTCCGAGGCGAGCGGTGAAGCGGCGGGACTCGGCGCCGACGCACTCGAGAATCAGCTCTATCAGGAACGCTTCTTGTTGCGACGCGCGGTGTTGAAGGCCTTGTCGCCCGCCGCGAGACCTCCGGTGTTACTGATCGACGAGATCGACCGCGCCGACGACGAGTTCGAGGCGTATCTGCTCGAGGTGCTCTCCGACTTCCAGGTGACGGTGCCCGAACTCGGCACGTTCTCGGCTCCCCAGCCTCCGATCGTGATCCTCACGTCGAATCGCACCCGTGACGTGCACGACGCCTTGAAGCGTCGTTGCCTCTATCACTGGGTCGAACACCCGTCGTTCGACCGCGAGGTCGCGATCGTCACCCTGCGCGTTCCCGGCGTCGCCACGGTGCTCGCTCGACAAGTGGCCGCGGCGACCGAAGCACTGCGCGAACTGCAGTTGTACAAGCCCCCGGGCGTGGCCGAGACCATCGACTGGGCCACCGCGCTCGGTCGACTCGGCGTGACATCGATCGACGAGGACAGCGTGCGCGCCACGCTCGGCACGGTGTTGAAGTATCGCGAGGACCAAGAGCGCGTCGAGGCCGCCGACATGGCCGAGATCGTGAAGTCGGCGGTGCGGCGCGCCCTCGTCGCCTGACATGAGCGACGCGGCGGTCTCGCCCGCCGAACGCATGGCGGTGGCATTCAGTCGCGTGTTGCGCGGCGCCGGAATCGCCACGCCCATCGGCAACGTGATCACGTTCACCGAATCCCTCACCGCCCTCGGACTCGATCGTCGCGATGACGTCTATTGGGCGGGACGCGCGACCCTCGTGCGCCGACCCGAGGACATCGGACTTTTCGATCGGGCCTTCGACGTGTTCTGGAACGGCCGTCGGGCGACGATCGACACGATCGAGGAGTCGGTGCACCTGACGATCGAAATGGACGCCGGCGAAGGTTCGACCGACGACGCGAGCATCGACGCCGACGAACGCGATGACGGAAGCATCACTCTTCGTTTCTCGAGCATCGAAACCCTGCGCACGAAAGACTTCGCGGCGTACACGCCGGACGAGCTGCATCTGGCCCAATCGCTCATGGCGAACCTGCGACTCGTCGGAACCCCGCGCGAGTCGTTGCGACTGACACCCGGTTCGCACCGAGGTCGACCCGACCTGCGTCGCACGGTGCGCACCAGTTTGCGCACCGCCGGAGAACCGATCGAACGCCACTTCCTCGAGAACGACGTTCGTCTTCGTCGTTTGGTGTTGCTGCTCGACATCTCGGGATCGATGGAGCCATACGCGCGCGCCTTGCTGCGATTCGTGCAGGCCGCCGTGGCCGGTCGTCAGAAAGTGGAGGCGTTCGCCATCGGAACGCGACTCACTCGTGTCACGCGCGAACTCGGCTCACGTGATCCCGACAAGGCGTTGCGTCTCGCCTCCGGCCGGGTGAAGGATTGGAGCGGCGGAACGCGGCTCGGTGAATGTCTGCGCGAATTCAACGATCAGTGGGGCGTGCGCGGGATGGCTCGAGGAGCGATCGTGGTGGTGCTGAGCGATGGCTGGGATCGGGGCGAACCCGAAACCCTGGCCGAGCAGATGCGACGCCTGCACCGCGTGAGCCATCGCACGATCTGGGTCAATCCGTTGAAGGTGACCCCCGGCTATGCACCCTTGGCCCGAGGCATGGCCGCCGCGATTCCGCACATCGACTGCTTCGTCGAAGGGCACTCGATCGAGGCAATGGAGCATCTCGCCCGCGTCATCGGCGATTGATCTACCCGTCTCGTCGGGCAACATCGGCTACATCACGTCGCTCGCGGGAGGTCGCTGACCCCGCCGATTCCGCAAAATTCGTGCGAGACTGACGCTCGTCATGCGAGAGATCCTGTCCGACATCGATCGTTGGCGTTCCAACGGCAAGCGCGTCGCGGTGGCGCGCGTCATAGACATCGAGGGTTCGGGTCCCCGCGATCCCGGTGCGGCCATGGCAGTCAACGAGGACGGCGAAGTTGCGGGCTCGGTGAGCGGTGGCTGCGTCGAGGGCGCGGTCGTCGGCGAGGCTCTCGCCATCATCCACGATGGCGCCCCCGGACGCATCGTGTCGTTCGGGTACTCCGACGACGAGGCCTTCGCGGTCGGACTCACCTGCGGCGGCATCATTCGCCTGTACATCGAACGACTCGATTGGTGATCCCGTTGTCGCTGTACGAGGAATTCCGCGCCCACGTTCTCGCCGAGACACCGGTGGCACTCGCCACGATCATCGAAGGACCGGGCGTTGGTGCGAAGTTGATGGTTGCTCGCGTCGATGGCACGGAGCGGATCAGTGGCGCACTCGGACACCCCGATCTCGATCGTGTGGTGGCCCGTGACGCCGCGGGCGAACTCGAAGCCGGTCGAACCGGGGTGCGCCACTACGGACCGCAGGGTCAGGCGACCCCCGAGGATCTGATCGACACACCCACGGTCGTGGTGTTCATCGAGAGTTTCTCTCCCCCTCCGCAGATGTGGATCTTCGGGGCCGTCGATTTCACCGCGGCGCTGGCGCGAGTGGCCAAGGTGCTCGGTTATCGCGTCACGGTGTGCGATGCCCGCGAGATTTTCGCCACCAAGCGCCGGTTCCCGATGGCCGACGACGTGCTGGTCACGTGGCCCGGTCCGATGTTCACCGAACGCGGTCACACGCTCGGCCCGCGCGACGCCGTGTGCATCCTGACGCACGACCCGAAGTTCGACGTGCCGGCCGTGCAGGGCGCGTTGGCAACGAACGTCGGTTACATCGGGGTGATGGGAAGTCGCAAGACCCACACCAAACGACTCGAACGTCTCGCCGAAGTCGGCGTGAGTTCATCCGACGATTTGGCGCGGTTGATGTCACCGATCGGGCTCGATCTGGGCGGGCGCACTCCCGAGGAGACCGCCATCGCCATCTGCGCCGAGATCATCGCGCGCCGCACCGGTCACACGGCGACGAGCCTCAAGAACTCGACCGGCTCGATCCACTCCTGACCACGCACGATTGCGTCAGGCGTCGAGCACCACGAGATCGTGGTTCGCGTGATTCATCGATCGCGGACCGTCGGTCGTGGCCACCACGATGTCTTCGAGACGCATGCCCCATTTGCCGGGCACGTAGATGCCGGGCTCGACGCTGAAAGCGTGACCGGCCTCGAGGGGCAACGTGTTGCCACTGACCATGTAGGGATCTTCGTGAGCGTCCATGCCGATGCCGTGACCGGTGCGGTGAATGAAGTACTCGCCGTAGCCGGCCGCCTCGATCACGTCACGCGCCGCTCTGTCGATGCCCTCGCACGGCGTTCCGATCGTGGCGGCACGAACTCCGGCGGCCTCGGATTCCTTCAACACGGCGTAGGCCGCGGCGATGTCGTCGGGCACCGGACCCAGATGAACGCAACGCGTGATGTCGCTGCAATAGCCGTTCATGGTGCCACCGAAGTCGCACAACACGATCTCGCCGCGACGGATCACGCGCGAACCCGGATGGTGGTGCGGACTGGCCGCGTTCTCTCCGGCGGCCACGATCGCGAAGTTCACGACGTCGTGGCCCTCGGCGAGTAGTCGCGCCGAGATGTCGGCCGACACCTGGGCCTCGGTGCGACCTACCAGCGCGATATCGCCCGCATGCAGTTGCGCCGCCACTCGGTCGGCGGCGGCTCCGGCCGCCGTGAGTGCGGCGATTTCGGCGGCGTCCTTGCGCATGCGAATGGGGCCGAGCACGTCGACCGCGCGCCGGTACGAGGCCGACGGCAGATGGTTCATCAGCTCGACCAGGAATCGGGCCCACATCGTGTCGCCGATCGCGATCACACCGGCCGATCGACCGACGAGCGAAGCCGTGATCGCGACCGGATCCTCGGTCTCGCCCCACGGAACCAACCCGAAAACCTCGGGAAGATGGTGCACACGGGGCGCCTCGAGACGGGGCACCACCAAGGTGGCATCACCATCGACCGGCAGCACGAGCATCGTCAAGCGTTCGAGTGGCATGGCGTGGTAGCCGGTGAGGTACGGCATGTCGAGGCCGACCGACAACAACGTGACGTCGATGCCCTGTTCGCGCATGGCGCGTCGCGTGCGATCGACGCGATCGGTGAACACCGCCGCATCGGCACCCGGGGAGGAAACGATCGAGTGGCCACTCATCGCCTCCGAAACTAGCCGAGGTCGAGGTGCCACGACCGGTGGGCGCGAACGTCTCTTCGTCAGTAAAACGAACTTCACACCTTGCGGAGCGTTCTAATATCCCCTCGACGGATCGAGGGGGAAACGATGCGACGCTATGTCATTGCCGCCACACTTCTGATTGCGGCCTGCAGTTCGGGGGAATCGACGGACGTCGAGGAACCGACCACGCCGGCGACCGAGGCTCCATCGTCGACGGAGGCTCCGGCCGGCGACGCGCTGATGGTCGGTGCGGGCAGTGCGTCGATCCTGCCCACCGTCGACGGCACCACCGACTATCTCGCCGACGCGCCCGGGTGGACATCCGAAACAACCGATCCGAACGACATCGGGGTCTTCGTGCCCGCGTTCGATCAGGGGGCGGTCGCCGTCAGCAACGGCAATGGTGATGCGTCGTGGGTTCACGACGATGTGCGTGCCACAGCGGTGGCGCTCGAACGAGGCGATGAGCGGGCGATCATCCTCGGTCTCGACACGTACATGACGTTCTCGATGGATGCAGATGAGATCGAAAAGATTGCCAAGGCCGAACTTCCGACCGAATGGCAGTCGGCCCCCATCCTCATCGCGCCGACGCACAATCACCACGGGCCTGATGTCGCCTTCGACATCAACCCCGACTACTACACGCATCTCGCGGATCAGGCAGCGAATGCAGTCGTGCTAGCGATCGAAAATCTCCGTCCGGCCAGTGCGGTCGCATCCACCGACGAACATCGATTCGGGGTCAGTGACGGACGTGACCCCATCGTGTTCGATCCGCAACTCAACGTCGTGCATTTCTCGGCGACCGACGACGGATCGGCCATCGCCACGATCGTGCAGTGGACCAGTCACCCCGAAACCACGCTCGGATGGGAACCACCGGTTGCCGACCTGGCGGCTCGATGCGCCGAGAAGGGTTGGTCGGAGGACGATTGCTACGCCGACGGTCGTTACTTCACGGCCGACTATCCCGGAGTGTTGCGCGAGCGACTGCAGCAGAACGGATACGGCGAAGTCGTGTACATGAACGGTCCTCTCGGCAATCAGATCGGACCGGGTGAAGCCGATGTCTGGACCATCGACGAGGCGCACCCGGTCGGCAATGGCTGGACCGTTCCGGACGAGGCCGCTCCGGTCGCCGGTTGCGACGACTATCGCTGCCGCAATCTCGCGCGCACCAACGCGATCGGCTCCGAGCTCGCCCGACACGTGATGGCGATGATCGACACCGCACCGGCGGCGACCATCGATCGGGTCACGTGGACCGAGCAACCGTTCTTCACGCGTCTCACGAACATCGGCTTTCGCCTGTTGATCGCCGATGGCGATCTGGGTTGGCAAACACCACAGTTGTGGACCTGCGACGAGGGTGTGCCGCCGTCCGATGCGACCTGTCGTTCCGACGAGGGCGAAGTGGTCGACGACGTGGTGCTCACACCGCTCACCGACAGCCAGATACGCGTGGGCGACCACGTGAAGACACGCATCTCGTTCCTCGATCTCGGGTTCGTGGGATTCGTCTTCATGCCCGGTGAGCTACCGCCCGAATTCGTGGTCGGTCTACCGAACGATTTCGACACGGCGACGTCCAAGTACTACATCGATGGCGCCGGACTTCATGCCGAGGGAGCCGACTACGTGTTGCCGGGCTATCTCACATCGCTCGTCGACCGCGACGTGCTGTTCACGGTCGGGCTCGGCGAGGACGAACTCGGCTATTGGGTTCCGGTGTCGGATTATCGGTTGAAGTGCCTCGAAATCGTCTTTGCCTCGGGGCAATCGTGCGCCGATCTGCACGCGCGTCAGGTGATCGAGCAACCCGACTCGATCTCGGGCACCACCTGCAAGACGATCACCGACGATCCGACGGCCCTCGACGCCTACGAGCCCGCCGATGCCGAGGCGATCGTCGCGATCTGTCGTTACGGACAAGCGCTCGGACGAGAGTTGGGTGAGCCCGATGGCCATTACGAGGAGACCAACGCTGCGGGATGGGATTTGGTCGACGATCTGTGGGCGGCGGCCACGACGCTCTTCGGGTCGCAGGGTTCGGGGCGCATCAACCCCGACAATCCGGGGTACACGATCCAGCACCCACCGAGCTGAGAATCAGCCGCGATTGGTGCCCGGACCCGTCGCAACGATCGAGCCCAATCGACCGGCCTCGTAATCCTCGAACGCCTGAATGATTTCCTCGCGCGTGTTCATCACGAACGGTCCGTAACGGGCGATCGGCTCGTTCAACGGTTCGCCACCGAGCAACAACACGTCGCAGCCCGTGTCGGGCGCGACGATGCGCACGTCGCCGTCGATGCGGTCGCACACGATCATCGTGCCCTCGGGAGCCTCGGTGTCGTTGACCGTCACGCCACCGACGAAGGGATGCACCAGAGCGGTGTGGCCCGCCGCGGGCGACCACGTGAGCGATTCGCCGGGGGCAAGCGTGACGTGCGCGAAAGTGACCGGACTCGTGGTGTCGACGATGCCGCGCACGCCGTCGACTTCGCCCGCGATCACCCGTAGCCGACCACCGTTGTTCAGATCACGGGTCGGAATGTCGTACGCCTCGTATCCCTGATAGCGCGGCGGGATCATCTTGCTGGCTGCGCGCAGGTTGACCCACAACTGGAATCCGTGCATGCGTCCGCCCTCGCGCATCATGCGATCGGTGGGCATCTCGCTGTGCACTATGCCCGCACCCGCCGTCATCCATTGCACCGCACCGGGCGTGATCACTCCGAATCCGCCGTTCGAGTCGCGGTGCTCGATCTCACCCGACATCAGGTAGGTGACGGTCTCGAAACCGCGGTGCGGATGATCGGGTGCACCAACGGCGCGACCAGGTGCGTAATCAGCCGGCCCCATCTCGTCGAGCAACAAGAACGGATCGATCGCCGACACGCGCTCGGACGGGAACGGACGACGCACGATGAATCCGCCGCCCTCCGATTGGCGATGCGCGACGATGGTTCCGACGACCGGGCGAGCGTTCATCGCTTCACCAACGTCACGGGCACGGCGGCGTCGGCCGCTTGCTTGGCGTGATAACTCGAACGCGTGAGCGGACTCGACTCGACATGGCCGATCCCGAGACTCTCGCCCACTCGCTTCCAACGAGCGAACTCGTCGGGGTGGATCCAACGCGCCACGGGAAGGTGGTGCGACGTGGGTCGAAGGTATTGACCGATCGTCACGATGTCGACGCCGATGCCGGCGAGATCGGCCAAACACCCATCGACCTCCTCGACCGTTTCGCCCATGCCGAGCACGAGTCCGGACTTCACGACGAGTCCGGCCGCTTTGGCGCGAGCCAACACGCCGAGACTGCGGGCGTAACCCGCCGAGGGTCGCACCGCGCGTTGCAGACGTGCGACGGTCTCGATGGTGTGGTTGAAAATATCGGGGCGGGCGGCGATCAGCAGATCGATCGAACGTGCGTCACCCTTGGCGTCGGACACCAGGGTTTCGACGCGCGTGTCCGGGCAACGTTCGCGAATCGCCTCCACGCACGCGGCGACGTGAGCGAATCCGCCGTCGTCGAGATCGTCACGGGCCACCATCGTCAGCACGGCGTGGGACAGATGCATACGATCGACCGCTTCGGCCAAACGGGTCGGCTCGTCGGCCTCGGGAGCCAACGGCTTGCGCGTGTCGACGAGACAGAATCCGCACGCCCGAGTGCACCTCTCGCCGAGCACCATGAAGGTCGCGGTGCCGTCCTTCCAACACTCCGACAGATTGGGGCACCCCGCCTCCTCGCACACCGTCACCAGACCCAACTCGCCGAGAGTGCGCTTGATGCCGAGCACCTCGGATCCGATGTTCACGCGGGGGCGCAACCATTCGGGTTTTCGATCAGAAATGTCGATGCCACCGTCGACACCGGCATCGGCGAGACGACCTTTCATGCGCACCGGCTCGCCGGGTCCTTCACCGCGCGAGAAGCGGGACAAGTCGTCGGGGCGATGCACCCAGGCCACGTCCTGGCGTTCGACGACTCCGTCGCCCCATGTGGCCGCGGCCAATCGGGCCACAACGTCGACGACCTCGCGCATCGACACGTCGACACCCTCCTCGCGCAACGACGTCACCGGGAACTCACCGATGCCGCACGGAACGATGTGTTCGCGCATGTAGGTCATGTCGGGATCGATGTTCAGAGCGAAACCGTGCATCGTGCGTCCGTTGGCCAATCGCACTCCGATCGCGCTGATCTTGCGCACGCGATCGGTGCCGGCATCGAGCCACACTCCCGCGTAGCCGGGAAGTCGACCGGCACCCGCAACGCCGAGTTCGGTAAGAGTGTCGATCACCAATTGCTCGACCTGGCACACGTGTTGGGAAGCACCGATGCGATTGTCGATGTTCAGAATCGGGTAGCCGACCAACTGGCCCGGGCCGTGATAGGTGATGTCACCGCCTCGCTTCACCGACACGAAGTCGGCACCGACCTCGGCCGGATCGCACCGCAGGTTCTTGTCGAGTTCGGCGCGCGGTCCGTAGGTGAAGACGTGCGGATGTTCGAGGAGCAACAGATGTGATTCCGAACCGTGCTCGAAAAGAGCGGTTTGGAACTCCAGCACCTCGCGATAAGCGACGCGCCCGATCCAGCGAACGCGCAGCATGACTCAGATCTCGCTCGACCAGTCGCGCGTCTCGAGGATTTCCTTCACGCGCACGAGGAAACCGGCGGCGTACGCGCCGTCGAAGGCCCGATGATCCCAACTCATGGCCAGATGACCGACGGGATGGATCGCGATGCTCTCGCCGCCACCGGGTGTCGAGACGACCACCGGCTTGCGCACGATGGCATCGGTCGAGAGGATCGCAACCTGCGGTTGGTTGATGATCGCCATCGTGAGCACACTGCCCGCCGAGCCGTTGTTCGAGATGGTGAACGTGCCACCTTGAATCTCGTCGGGTCCGAGTTTGCGGGACTTGGCGCGCGTGGCCAGATCGCTGATCTCGCGCGCGATCGCTCGCAGACGCTTGCCTTCGGCGCTGCGGATGACGGGCACGAGAAGACCCTGACCATCGAGGTCGACGGCGATGCCGAGATCGACGTCCCGGTGCACCACGAGATCGGTGCCCGAGATGCTCGCGTTCATGTGCGGAAAGTCGGCGAGAGCATCGACGACGGCGCGCGAGATGAAGGGCAGGTAGGTGAGGCTGAAACCCTCGGCGCTCTTGAATTCGTCTTTGGTGCGCGAACGCGTCTGGTCGACGTTGAAGTAGTCGACCTCGACGACACTGAACGCGTGCGGACTGGCCGCTTTCGACATCACCATGTGAGCGCCGGTGAGTTGACGAATCTTCGACAACGTGACGACTTCGTCGCGCTCCCCCACGCGGATGGTCGGTGCGGGCACGACGGGTGCGGCGGCGGGAACCGTCGACGCGACGGGCGCAGGAGCCGGAGCAGGTGCGGCACCGGGCACCGCCAACTTGTCGATGTGATCGAGGACGTCCTCGCGTGTGATGCGTCCGCCGGGGCCGGTGCCGGTGATGAGATCGACGTTCACGTTGTGCTCGGCGACCAAACGACGCACCACCGGAGACAAGAGACGGTTGTCGGAACCCGACACGGGCGCGGCAGCCGGAGCAGGTGCGGGTGCGGGAGCGGGAGCGGGAGCGGGGGCCGGTGCCGGGGCGGGAGCAGGAGCCGGTGCAGGAGCAGGCGCGGGCGCAGGCGCCGGAGCGGAATCGGCCGACCCGACGACGGCGATCACCGCACCAACGGGAACGGTGTCACCTTCGGGAACGCGAATCTCGAGCAGCACGCCGGCGATCGGCGACGGCACTTCGGTGTCGACCTTGTCGGTGGACACTTCGAACAACGGTTCATCGGCGGCCACGGTGTCGCCGACCTTCTTGAACCAGCGCGTGATGGTTCCCTCGGTGACCGTCTCACCAAGTTGGGGAAGCGTTACGTCTGCCATGGCCGTTGTCCTGTCTCGTTCGCGTCGTCGTTGCTCGAAAAATTCCTATGCGTTCAGGCTACGGCCCGTCATCGACAGCACCGTCTCACCGAACAATTCACTCAGGCTCGGGTGCGGCTGGATGAATTCGGCGACCTCGTCGACCGTCGCTTCCCAGTTCACCGCCAGATAACCGCCCGACAACTGTTCGGTCACCCATGGTCCGACCATGTGCACGCCGAGAATCTGACCGGCGGTTCCATCCGCGTTCTTCTTGGCGACGATCTTCACGAGTCCGTCGATCTCGCCGAGAATCTGCGCGCGACTGTTGGCGCGGAACTGGTGCTTGCTCACCACGACGTCGAGTCCGGCCGCCTTGGCGGCGTCCTCGCCCGGACCGGCCCACGCCACCTCGGGATGGCAGTAGATCGCCCACGGCACGCGGTCGTACGCGATCGGTAGCGGGTTCTCCCCCAACATGTGTTTCACGGCCAGGATCGCCTCGGCATAGCCGACATGGGCGAGCTGGGGCGTGTTGATGAGGTCGCCGATCGCGTACACGCCGGGCTCGCCGGTGCGACACCACGGATCGACCTCGACGAAACCACGGTCGCTGACGACGACCGACGTGCCCCGCAGACCGAGCAGGTCGGCGAACGGGCGACGACCCACCGACACGATCACCGCGTCGACTTCGAGCGTCTCACCTTCACCGAAGGTGACCACGGTTCCGCCGGTGGCGGTGGGCGCGTGACTCTTCACGGCCACGCCGGTGCGAATGTCGATGTTCTTCTTCTTGAACGACTTCACCACCACGTTGGCGACGTCGGTGTCGAGCCCGGGAAGGATCTTGGGCAGACCCTCGAGAATGGTGACGGTCGCTCCGAGGTCGGCGAAGGTGGATGCGAACTCGCATCCGATCGCTCCGCCACCGATCACGGCGACTCGCGCGGGAACATGATCGAGATCGAGCACCTCGTCGCTCGTCATGATCGGGCCGCCGCGGTCGAAACCGGGAATGGTGCGCGGCACCGAACCCGCCGCGAGGATCACGTTGGCGCCTTGAATCGATGTCGTCGATCCGTCGGTCATCGCCACGTCGACGGTGCGATTGGCACCGAGCGAGCCGGTGCCGTTGAACACCGTCACCTTGCGCGCCTTGCACATGCCGCCGATTCCCTTCACCAGACCTTCGACGATCTTGCGCTTGCGCGCTTGCGTCGTGGCGAAATCGACGGCCGGGCTGGTGGCCACGATGCCGAAGTCACCGGCGTGCGCGACATGGCGAAACACCGCCGCCGTTTCGAGGAACGCCTTGGCCGGAATGCAACCGCGGTTGAGGCAGGTCCCGCCGAGAGCGTCGCGTTCGACGAGGGCCACGTTCATACCGGCCGACGCGCCGTACAACGCCGCGCCGTAGCCGCCGGGACCGCCACCGATCACCACCAGATCAAATTGCTCGGCCGTACGGACCACCTCCGAAATCAGTGCGCGCGCGGCGCTGTGCGGCTACCAACGGTAGCGGTCACGAGGGGTCCAGAACGGGGCTCATGACCCATTTCATGCGGGGAAACAGCGATTCGGGGGTCGGTGATGTCACGGCGCCCAACGCCGCAGTTCCCCACCCCGTTGATACGCCACGTATTGGGTGGTGTCGGCCGCGGGAAATCGCACCACACAATGAAGAATCTCGGTGTCGGCGGGAACCGTCGTCGTGCGGTCGCAGGCGCCGTCGCTTACCGCGCCGACGGGCTCGAGCAGTTCACCGTCCCCGAGCAGGGTCCAACCGGCGAGCGCGGATTCGCCGGGCACGCCCGACATCGACACCTCGACCGCCACACCGTCGGGTGTCGATTCGATCGCATCGACGCTCACGGTCATGTCGCCGATGAGTGCGTCGTCGCGCAATGCGAGCACCGGGATGTCGGTGCGGTCGGACGCGACTTGGAGCAACTTGATGCCACCCGCGACAACGATCAACAGACCGCACACCACCGACAACAACATCAAGGTGCGGGTCTTCACGAAACGTCAGGCTAGAGCCCGACGAGGCGCGGACGAAGGGCTCGGGGTAGCCTCTATTCGTGACTTCCGAATCAGGGTCGACCACCGAGTCGAGCCCGACGAAACACGATCACCACGGGGGTGACGACCACTCTCACGGACATGCCGTCGGGACGGGAGCCTTGGCCCTCGGAGCGCTCGGCATCGTGTACGGCGATATCGGGACGTCGCCCCTCTACGCGTTCCGCGAGGCCTTCGAGGAACATCACCTCGACGCATCGAACGCCGTGTACGCCATGGGCGTTGCGTCACTCGCCTTTTGGGCTCTGATCATCATCATCTCGGTGAAGTACCTGATGTTCGTGATGCGCGCCGACAACCACGGCGAGGGTGGCATCCTCGCTCTCACCGCGATGATCATGCCCAAGGGTGAGGGCAGCCGGAAGATCGGTGTCGCGATCCTGCTCGGCATCTTCGGAACCGCGTTGCTCTACGGCGACGGTCTCATCACACCGGCGATCTCGGTCCTTTCGGCGGTCGAAGGCGTGAAGGAGTCGACCACCGCGCTCGACAGCTTCATCATCCCGATCGCCGTCGTGATCTTGGCGGTGCTCTTCCTGGCCCAAAAGCGTGGGACGGGCGGAATCGGTCGAGTGTTCGGCCCCATCATGCTCGTCTGGTTCACCACGTTGGCCGGTCTCGGCCTCAATCAGGTCGCCCAACGGCCGAGCGTGTTGAAGGCGGCGAATCCGATGTACGCCGTCGACTTCTTCGCCGAGTCCCCGATGAAATCGTTCCTCACTCTCGGCTCGATCTTCTTGGTCGTGACCGGAGGTGAAGCGCTCTACGCCGACATGGGGCACTTCGGACGACGCCCGATTCAGATCACGTGGTACTTCCTCGTGTTGCCTGCTCTGTTGCTCAACTACTTCGGACAGGCCGCGTTGATCCTCGGCGATCCCGAGGCGGTCGAGCGACCGCTCTTCAAGATGGTCCCCGAGTGGGGCGTACTGCCATTGGTGTTGCTCGCCACCATGGCGACCGTCATCGCATCGCAGGCGCTCATCTCGGGCGCTTTCTCGCTCACGGTGCAGGCCGTGCAACTCGATTACCTGCCTCGCGTGAAGATTCAGCACACCTCGTCGGCGCACCGGGGTCAGGTGTACGTGCCGCTCGTGAACTGGTTGCTCATGATCGGATGCATCGGACTCGTCGTCACCTTCCAAACGTCGAAGAACCTCGCCGCCGCCTACGGAATCGCCGTCACCACGACTATGGCCATCACCACGATGCTCTTCTACGTGTTGGCCGTGAACAAGTGGGGCTGGTCGAAGCCGAAGGCATTGGCGCTCTGCATCCCGGGTCTCACGATCGACATCGCGTTCCTCGGAGCGAACATTCCGAAGATCCCCCATGGTGGTTGGTTCCCGTTGTTGGTCGCCATCGCACTGCTCGTTCAAATGTGGACCTGGCGACGCGGCCGAAAGTTGGTGGCCGAACGCATCCATCGTGGCGAGCGTCCGATTGTCGAGGTGCTCGACGAGAACTTCGATGTTGCCCGTGTCGCCGGCACCGCGGTCTTCATGTTCAAGGATCTCGGCAAAGCACCGCCGGCGCTGGTCAACAACCTCAAACACAACAAGGTGCTTCACAAGTGTACCCTCATCGTCGCGGTGCGCACCGCCGAAGTGCCTCGCGTCGACCCGAGCGAGCGGGTGAAACTGTCGAAGGTCGAACCCGGCGTCTTCGAGATCCTGCTCTCGTTCGGCTTCATGGAGGAACCCGATGTCGTCGCCGCGTTGTCGACGATCGAGGAGCGTGGTTACGAATTCGAGCCCGCCACGGCGACGTTCTTCCTGGGTCACGAATCGGTCGTCTCGGGCAAGGCCCCCGGCATGCACCCTTGGCTCGAACATCTCTTCGTGCTCCTCAACCGTGGCGCCGACAGCGCTGGTCGCTTCTTCAACCTTCCGAAGGATCAGATCTTCGAGGTCGGTTCGCACGTCGAGATCTAGGTGTCACACGTCCGGCTTCCGGTCTCTCACCGAACCCGTCATCGCCGTAGCCTGCGCCCATGACCCCCCGCACGATCGCCATCACCGGTGCCAGTGGCCTCATCGGCACGGCGCTCGCCTCCCATCTGACCGCCAAGGGTGACCGCGTCGTTCGCTTCGTGCGTTCGGGTGCGAGCTCAACCGACACCATCGCGTGGAATCCCGCCGAGGGTCGCATCGACGGCAACCGTCTGCGTGGTGTCGACGCCGTGGTGCACCTTGCTGGTGCGGGCATCGGCGACAAGCGTTGGACCGACGACTACAAGCGAGAGATTCTCGAGAGCCGCACCAAGAGCACCGCGCTTCTCGCCTCGACGTTGGCCGGTCTCTCCGACGGACCCAAGGTGCTCCTCTCGGGTTCGGCCATCGGCATCTACGGCGAATCACTCACCACCGAGTTCGACGAGACCTCACCGGCCGGTGACGGATTCCTCGCCGACGTGTGCGCGCAGTGGGAGCGCGGAGCCGATGCCGCGATCGACGCCGGAATCCGCACCGTCTTTCTGCGCACCGGAATCGTGCTCAGCCCCAAGGGCGGTGCGTTGAAGAAGTTGCTCCCGTTGTTCAAGTTGGGAGCGGGCGGTCGCATGGGAAGCGGTCGTCAATGGCAGAGCTGGATCTCGATCGACGATGAGGTGGCGGCCATCGACCACCTGCTGTCGTCGAGCGTTCGTGGTGCGGTCAACCTCACCGCCCCGAATCCGGTGACCCAAGCCGACTTCACCAAGATCCTGGCCAAGGTGCTCAAGCGCCCGTCGTTCCTTCCCGTTCCCGCGTTCGGACCCAAGTTGCTGCTCGGTGGCGAACTCGCCGACGCCTTGTTGTTCACCGGACAAAAGGTGATGCCGCGAGTCCTCGAAGGTGACGGCTATTCGTTCGCCCATCGCGATCTCGAGGTGGCGTTGCGCGGTCTGCTCGGACGCTGATCGACCCATGACCTCGTTGCCCGAACGCACCGACGTGATCATCGTCGGCGCGGGTCTGGCCGGACTCTCGGCCGCGCGGTTGCTCGAGGAGCACGGCCACTCGGTGACGGTGCTCGAAGCGTCCGACGGCGTCGGCGGGCGAGTGCGCACCGACCACGTCGACGGATTCCTGCTCGATCGCGGCTTTCAGGTGTTGCTCACCGCGTATCCCGAACTCGAGAAGCAGTTCGACGTGGCGGCACTCGATCTGCGCGCATTCGACCCGGGTGCCCTGGTGTGGCTGAACGGACGCGGGCACGCAGTGTCAGATCCTTTCCGCAAACCGACCACTCTCGCGTCGACCGCTTTCGCTCCGGTCGGTTCGCCTCTCGACAAGGCACGCATCGCCGTGTTGCGGGCCCGTGTTCGACGTGGGGATGGTTCGCAACTTCTGCGCGGCGCCGACACGACCACGGCCGAGATGTTGCGCACTGCCGGATTTTCCGAGCGCATGCTCACTCGCTTCTTTACTCCGCTCGTTGGCGGCATCCAACTCGATCCGAACCTCGACGCGTCGCGAAGAATGTTCGACGTGGTGTTCCGCATGTTGTCGAAGGGCGACGCCGCGGTGCCCGCACGGGGCATGGGCGAAATTCCCGCTCAACTGGCGGGCCGTCTGCGACCCGGTGCCGTGCATCTGTCGACTCCGGTCACCGCGATCGACCACACCGGCGTCGTCGTTGGTGGTCGTCGCATCGAATCGCGCGCCGTGCTCGTGGCGACCGACGGCCCCACCGCGTCGACACTGCTCGGTCTTCCCGCGGTGCGCTCGCGATCGGTCTCGTGCGTGTACTTCGCCGCCGACGAGGCCCCCACACCATCGCGCTACATCGTGCTCGACGGATCGGCGGAGGGTCCCGCGCTCAACATCGCGGTGATGAGCAACATCAGCCCCCACTACGCCCCTGCCGGTCGCCACCTGATCGCGGCCGCCGTGCCCGGATCGCTCGACGATGCACTCGAGGTCGCGGTGCGCGCCCAGATGGAGTCGATGTTCGGGGTGCGAGCCCGATCGTGGGCCCACCTGCGCACCTACCGCATCGCCCACGGACAGCCCGACCAGAGTCCGCCCTTCTCGCCGAAGAAGAATGTGCGAGTGCGGGACAACATCTTCGTCGCCGGCGATCACCGTGACACCGCCTCGATCCAGGGTGCGTTGTTCTCCGGACGACGAGCCGCCGACGCCATCCACCGCACTTTGACCTCGAACGTTCACAGCTGACAAGGAGCCCCACATGACCAATCCCGCCAAGATCGTCTCGGTCACCGTCACGGTGAACGCGACGCCGCAACAGATCTTCGATCTGCTCGCCGATCCGTCGAAGCACGGCGAGATCGACGGTTCGGGGTCGATTCAAAGCGCCCAGTCGTCGGCGCCGGAGCGTCTCGCCTTGGGCGCGAAGTTCGGCATGGACATGAAGATCGGTGTCAGTTACAAGATCACCAACGAAGTGGTCGAGTTCGACGAGCCGCGCCGTATCGCGTGGCGTCACTTCGGCGGTCACGTGTGGCGCTACATCCTCGAACCCACCGACGGCGGCACTCTCGTGACCGAACAGTTCGACTGGAACACGTCGAAGTCGCAACTGTTGATGCGCGTCATGAACTATCCGGCCAAGAATCGCGCCTCGATCGAGAAGACGCTCGAGCGTCTGGCGAAGCGCTTCGAAGCATGAGCGACGCTCACCCCGTCGACGACGTCATTCGGGCGCGACGAACGAACATGTTCGTCGACCGTTCGCGACTGGTACCCGACGAGATCATTGCCCAACTCTGCGAGTTGGCGACGTGGGCACCGAACCACAAGCGCACCTGGCCGTGGCGATTCGCGTCGCTCACCGGCTCGGCCCGATCGCGATTCGGCGAAGTCGTGTCGGCGGCCATGGCCGCGAACGGCGACGATGAATCGAAGGTCCTGAAGGCCCGCACCAAGTACGAACGAACGCCGAACGTGTTGGTCATCGGATCGATTCGCGGAGACAGCGACGAGCGCACCGCCGAGAATCGCGACGCCACCGCGGCCGCCGCCCAGAACCTGATGCTCGCCGCCACCGCCCGTGGCATCGCCACCTACTGGGGTTCTTGCCCCAAAGGTGCGCACCACGCCGTCGCCGAATTCGCCGGTTTCGAACCCGACACGCACATCGTCGGCATCTTCTACGTCGGCTGGGCGGCCGACGAGGTCGAAACGCCGGCGCGACCCGCACCGACGATCAACCGCATCGCTGATTGAACCTCAGGGCTGATAGATCCCGAACACGCCGCGCAAAGCGTCACTGATCTCGCCGAGCGTCGCGTCAGCTCGTAGAGCCTCTTTCATCGGATACAGAAGATTGTCGGTGTCCTTGGCCGCGGTCACCAATGCCGCGAGCGCCGCGTCGACCTTCGCCTTGTCGCGGTTCGCCTTGTACTCGGCGAGACGCGTCTTCTGGCCGCGTTCGAGGGCCGGATCGATCGGGAACACCTCGGGCTCGGGCTCGTCGTCGACACCGAACTTGTTGACTCCGACGATGACTCGCTCGTCGTCATCGATGCTCTTGGCGTACTCGTAGGCCGCCTGTTCGATTTCGTCCATCTGGAAACCGGATTCGATCGCAGCCACAGCGCCACCCATCTCGTCGATGCGCGCGATGTATTCGAGTGCGAGTCGCTCGATCTCGTCGGTGAGGGTCTCGACCAGGTAACTGCCGGCGAGCGGATCGGGTGTGTCGGCAATGCCACTCTCGTATCCGATGATCTGTTGCGTGCGCAACGCGATGCGTGCCGCACGTTCGGTCGGCAGACTCAGCGCCTCATCGAATCCGTTGGTGTGCAGACTCTGCGTGCCGCCCATGACCGCGGCCATGCTCTGCAGGGCGACGCGGACGATGTTGTTCTCGGGCTGCTGCGCCGTGAGCGTGCTTCCACCGGTCTGGGTGTGGAATCGCAGCAACTTGCTCGATTCCTTCTTCGCACCGAAGCGATCGTTCATCAATCGGTACCAGATGCGTCGCGAGGCGCGGAACTTGGCCACTTCCTCGAAGAAGTTGTTGTGCGCGTTCCAGAAGAACGACAGACGCGGTGCGAAGTCGTCGATGTCGAGTCCGGCGGCGATCGCGGCCTCGACGTAGGCGATGCCGTTGGCGATGGTGAAGGCGATCTCCTGCACGGCGGTGGAGCCGGCCTCACGAATGTGGTAACCCGAGATCGAGATCGTGTTCCACTTCGGAACGTGCTTGGCGCAGTAGCCGAAGATGTCGGTGATGATGCGCATGCTCGGTCGCGGCGGATACACGTACGTGCCGCGAGCGATGTACTCCTTCAGAAGGTCGTTCTGGATCGTTCCGCTGATCGCCGTCGACGGAACACCTTGTTCCTCGGCCACGAGTTCGTACATGAGCAACAAGATCGCGCCCGTCGAGTTGATGGTCATCGACGTCGTGACCTTGTCGAGCGGTAGATCCTTCAACAACAGGCGCATGTCGGCCATCGAGTCGATCGCCACACCCACCTTGCCCACCTCACCCTCGGCGCGGGGATGATCGGAGTCGTACCCCATCTGAGTGGGCAGGTCGAACGCGCACGACAGTCCGGTCTGGCCGGCGCCGAGCAGGAACTTGAAGCGCTCGTTCGTCGACTCGGCCGTGCCGAAGCCGGCGTACTGCCGCATCGTCCAGAGCTTGCCTCGGTACATGGTCGGGTACACGCCGCGGGTGTAAGGCGGCTTGCCCGGTTCGCCGAGTTGCGTGGCGGGATCGAAGGCGGCCAGATCGGACGCGGTGTACAGGGGCTTGATCTCGATCCCCGAGTCGGTGCGGATGTCGTCGCTCATCACCCCCGACTGTACGGGGCGCGCCGCGACAGCACCTATCCCGACGACGCCGCGACGATCGCGATCTCCATCTTCCATTCGGGTCGCGCCAGAGCGGGCACCGTGACGAGCGTGCTGGCCGCCCGGTGGCCGCTGAGGGCCCAGTCGCGCGCCGCCATCACCGGTGCCAACGGCTGGCCGACCACCACGTAGGTGGTCACCGACACCACGTCGGTCACGCTCATTCCGGCGTCATCGAGAATCGCCCGCAGATTCGTCCACACGGTGGTCGCCTGATCGCCCAGATCGTCGGGAACCGTTCCGTCGGCTGCGATCGGCACCACACCCGAAGTGTGCAACAAGCGCGCCGGAGCCTCGCTCAGAATCGCATGGGCATAGTTGGCCGCGGTGGGGGCGATTCCGGACGGAGCGATTTCGCGATTCATGTTCCGATTGTGACACGACATCGGGGTATCAGGACGAAGTGACCCTCGGCGTCCGTCGTGAGGCGACACGTCGATTGACCCGTCTAGGCTTCGGTTCGTGACCGCCGAATCGACTCTCGCCACTGCCGCCCAAGGCGGCAACGCCAATCTGCTCGCCATGCCGACGTTCAACACCGTCGAGGAGGAGCGCGCCTATCGCAAATCGCGACTCGCCGGTGCATTGCGCATCTTCGGACGCATGGGCTTCGGTGAGGGCGTGGCCGGACACATCACCGTGCGCGATCCCGAGAAGACCGATCACTTCTGGGTGAACCCGTTCGGACTCAGTTTCCGTCACATGCGCGTGAGCGACCTGTTGCTCGTGAATCATCACGGCGAGGTGGTCGTCGGCGAACTCCCGGTCAATCGCGCGGCATTCGTCATTCACTCGGCGATCCACGCGGCGCGGCCCGATGTGATCGCCGCGGCGCACGCCCATTCGGTGCACGGAAAGGCGTTCAGTTCGCTCGGAATCCCGCTCGACCCGATCACCCAGGACGCGTGCATCTTCTACGAGGATCACACCGTGATCTCCGAACAAGGTGGAGCGGTCGTGTTCGATGTCGACGCCGGCAAGGAACTCGCGTCGAAGTTCCCCACTGGTAAGGCGGCGATCCACCAGAACCACGGACTATTCACGGTCGGCAGCACGGTCGAGGAAGCGGCGTTCTGGTTCTTGTCGATGGATCGTTCGTGCCAGGCCCAGTTGCTCGCGATGGCCGCGGGAACACCGAAGTTGATCAAGCACGAGTACGCGGCCTACACCCGCGACCAAACCGGACATTCGCTTGCTGGTTGGTTCCAGTTCCAGCCGCTGTGGCAGGAGATCTGCCGCACCGACCCGGAACTCTTCGACTGAACACCGCGTCGCATTCCCCCGCCCACGCCGTCGGGCGGTTCATGAACACCGCCTCTCCGGAGGCGCTGTTCGTGCTGAGCGCCACCGCTCAATACATCGGTGCCGTCATCGCCATCGATCTGTTCGATCGCGTCGATCCGGCGACCGTGGCGTGGTTGCGCGTCTTCGGCGCGGCGGTCGCGCTACTTCTCGTGTCGGGTCGACATCTGTTTCGGCCGTGGACTCGCGCCGACTTCGTGGCCATGACTTTCTTCGGGGTCGCGACGGCCTTGATGAACACGTTCTTCTACATCGCGATCGATCGTTTGCCCCTCGGTAAAGGCGTTGCGATCGAATTCATCGGGCCCATCACCGTGGCGGCCCTGCGCACTCGGTCGCGACGCAACGCCGCCGCCCTCGCTCTCGCCGCCGTCGGAGTCGCCGTGCTGTCGGGAGTCGAATTGAGCGGCGAACCACTCGGTCTTCTCTTCATCTTTCTCGCGTCGATCATGTGGGCGGCCTACATCGTGATCGGTTCGAGGGTCGCTCAGCAGAACCGCGGCGTGTCTGGGCTCGGCTTCGGGCTGCTGATCGGTGCGGTCGTGGTCACGCCGATCGGCGCACCGTCGAGCGGGCCCGTGTGGTCGTCGCCGCACCTGATCCTTCTGTGCATGTTCGTCGGGGTGATGTCGAACGCGATCGGTTACGGCATCGATCAGGCGGTGTTGCGCCGTATCCCGGTGCGCCGTTTCAGCGTGTTGCTGGCGTTGCTACCCGTGACGGCGACCGTGGTCGCATTCATCGCCCTCGATCAACGCCCGAGCATGATCGATCTCTTGGGTATGGCCCTCGTGCTCGCGGGCGTGATCGTTCAAGAGCGCGAGGAAATCGCCGTCTCAGTGACCCAGCCGTCTCAGTGACTCATCCAGGGCGCACATAGGCCGTCGAGATCACGCACCTGGATCTTGTCGCGGTTCGCCCACGTGACCGGGTTGGCCGGGTCGGCCTGCAACTTGAAGGTGCGGAAGCTCATTTCGGTCGTGTCGACCGCGAGGATGCGCCCGATCAAACCGTCGCCGAGTCCGAGCAGAATCTTGATGGCCTCGAGCGCCTGAATCGATCCGATGATTCCGGGTAGCACGCCGAGCACACCGGCTTCGGCGCACGACGGTGCGAGTTCGGCCGGCGGCGGCTCGGGAACCATGTCGCGGTAGGTCGGTCCCTGCAACGGATGGAATACCTACACCATTCCCTCGAATCGGAAGATCGAACCATGAACGACCGGAATCCCGAGCTTCACGCTCGCGTCGTTCAACAAGTAGCGCGACGGGAAGTTGTCGGCGCCGTCGACGATCACGTCGTATCCCGAAATGATGTCGATGATGTTCTCAGCCGACAAACGGGTGTCGTATGTGACGACGTCGACGTCGGGGTTCAACAACGTGAGCGTCTTCTTGGCCGAATCCACCTTGCGATCTCCGATGCGATCGACGTTGTGGAGGATCTGCCGCTGGAGATTGCTCGCATCGACCTCGTCCATGTCGACGATTCCGAGAGTGCCAACTCCGGCCGCGGCGAGATACAGCGCCGCCGGTGAGCCGAGTCCTCCCGCGCCGAGCAAAAGCACCTTGCTACCGAGCAGTTTCGCCTGACCCTCGACGCCGACTTCCGGAAGCAGAAGATGACGCTTGTACCGATTCGATTGTTCGGCCGTGAGCGCCGCCGGTGCCTTCCACGTGCGACCCTCGTCCTTCCACTTGCCGTAACCACCGGCCATCGACAACACCTTGGTGTACCCGAGCTCTCCCAACGTCTTGGCCGCGAACGCACTGCGCACACCACCCGCGCAATACACGACGACGGTGGCGTCCTTGTCGAGAATGCGACCCTCGACCTGTGCCTCGAGGTGACCACGCGGAATGTGCAACGCACCAACGAGCGCGCCCTCGGCGTATTCGTCGGGTTCGCGCACGTCGAGCACGGTGACTCCACCGGCATCGATCAGGGTCTGGGCACCAGCGGTGTCGATCTCGGAGATCTGGGACTTGGCCGCGGCGAGGAGGTCTCGGAATGTCGCCATGCCGAAAGCCTACCTACTTGGTCGGGAATTCCCTCGCCCGATGTTTGAGGCCCTGATCAGGCCGATTGGGCCACGAGCGTCGTGAGAAACGAGCTGATGTCGCCGCGCAAACAGACCGTGGCGAACCTGTCGCGTTCGGTCGCTTGACCATTGATGATCACGGCGCGTGCGCCGGCCGAGCGAGCGCGGGGCAACAAATTGCTCGCCGGCGTGACCATCAGCGAGGTGCCGATGGCGAAAAAGAGATCACAGTCCTCCGCCGCACGAAAGGCCGCGTCGATCACCTGCTCGTCGAGTGACTCGCCGAAGAGAATCACGTCGCGCTTCAACAACCCTCCGCACAACAAACAATGCGGATCGTCATCGCCCGCCTCGAATCGCTCGAGCGTTTCGGCGATCGGTCGACGGTCGTGGCACTTGAGACAACACGAGTTGCGCCACTTGCCGTGCAATTCGTGGACGAGGGACTCCGAATTGCCCGCGACGACGTGCAGACCGTCGACGTTTTGCGTCGCGATGCCGCGCAATCGACCACGGCGTTCGAGTTCTACGAGGGCAAAGTGACCGGCGTTGGGTTCGATCTTGCGTCGGCTACGGTCTAACGACGCCCGCCAACCAGCGCGCCTCGCTTCGCCGTCACTGAGATAGGTCTCGATGTGCGACGCCCTTTCGGCGAGTGGGTCCTTCGTCCAGAGTCCGTTCGGACCCCGGAAGTCCGGCACCCCCGAATCGGTCGAGATTCCGGCACCGGTGAGCACCGTCACGCGTTCGGCCGCGTCGAGCCACGAGACGACCTCGGCGAAGCCGGGTTCATCGACCGAATTGATCACCGTGTCGGACATAGACACAGTGTCTCACCCGCCGACCGCGCGACGCCACCCGAACCCACCCCGTGTTCATCCGGATCACCGGAACCACTTGGAGGAACAATGACGCGAACCGGCACCACGCACGAGTTCGTCGTGCCGTGGCGCGACCCCGTGATCGAGCGCATCGGACACGACGCGCTCGGCGATTACGTCGAGTTGTTCTGGCTGGGAATCCTCGGACCGACCGCCACCTGGCTCTTGCGGCGACTCGCGTACATCGCGGTCACTCACCCCGACGGCGCATCGGTCGATCGCGCGACTCTTGCGACGTCGCTCGGTCTCGGAGGCGACGGTGGTCGAGCGACCGCGCTCGAGCGTTCGGTGCAACGGCTCCAGATGTTCGGCGTCGTTCGTCGTGTCGACGATGCACTCGCCGCTCGCACCGTGATTCCGCCGTTGAGCGTGCGCCATCTCACGCGACTACCGGCGCGACTGCAAATCGCCCATTCATTGTGGACGGAGAACGATCACTCCCCCGCGTACGAGGCGTTGATCGGCGATCGGCGAATCAGCGACGAGGCTTGCTGAAGTTGAGCGCGAGATCGATCAACAGACGCGTGCCGAATCCGGTGGCACCGCGACTGAGCCAACCATCGTCTCCGTCGACGTTCATCGGACCGGCGATGTCGAGGTGTGCCCACGGCACGTCGCCGGTGAACTCGGCGAGAAACAGCGCAGCGGTGATCGCACCACCATACGGACCACCGATGTTGCGCATGTCAGCCACGTTCGAATCGAGAAGTCGGCGGTAATCGCGTTCGAGCGGCAACTCCCACACCGGCTCGTCGGCCTTCTCGGAGGCGCCCTTCACCTGATCGATGAACGAAGCGTTGGTGCCGAGAACACCGGCGATCTTGGTGCCGAGGGCCGCGAGGCACGCACCAGTGAGCGTGGCGATGTCGACCATGGCATCGGGCTTCGACTCGACACCGAGCGACAGACCATCGGCCAACACCAAACGACCCTCGGCATCGGTGTTGTGGATCTCGGCGGTCTTGCCGTTGCGGAACGTGAGCACGTCGCCCATCGCGAGGGCGCTGCCCGAGGGACGATTGTCGGTGCACATCAAGTAGCCGGTCACCTTGGCGCGACACCGCAGGGCCTTGAGGGCGCTCATCGCCGACAACACGGCCGCCGCACCCGACATATCCATTTTCATGTTCGCGTGCATCGCGTCGCTCGGCTTGAGGCTGATTCCACCCGAGTCGTACGTGATGCCCTTGCCGACCATCACGAGGTGGCCCGTCGCCGCACCCGACGGCGTGTACGTCAACTTCACCATGCGGGCGGGTTCGGTCGATCCGCGGTTCACACCGAGCAATCCACCGCATCCCATGACGGCGAGCTTGTCGTTGTCGAACACCTCGACCTCGAGACCCGAATCCTTGGCGAGCGCGACCGCTTTGTCGGCGAGCTTGCGCGCGGTGAGGTACGCCGGCGGCGTGTTCGCCAAATCGCGCGCGGTCCAGGCCGCCGACGACGTGACGCGACCCCGTTCGACTCCAGCATCGCACCCCTTGGCGCGCGGACCGGATGCGACCAGAGTGAACGTCGCCTTCGGTGCGTTCGCACCCGACTTCAGATCGTTGTAGCGGTAACTCGCGAGCACGAGGCCTTCGACCGCGGCTTGGGCCGCCGAGCGCGCATCGAGAGTCACGGCGTCGACGATGGTCGTGGCGACCGACGCGCGACGCGACGCGGCGCGAGCCAACGCCGCCGCCGAACGACGCACCGAGGCCATCGTGGCCTTACGGGGATCGCCGATTCCGACGACGATCACCGTCGGACCCGATGTGGAAGGAATCGTCAGCGTCTGGCCGACCTTTCCATCGAAACCATGTGTCGTCAAAGCCGCGCGCGACAGACCGACCTGGCGCGGGACCGCACCCGTGGTGCCGACCGGCACGCCGAGCACCTCGACGTTCTTCGGGATGGAGCGAGCGGACTCGACGGTGATGTTGTTGGCCATTCGTCCATGTTACGCCCACCAAATGGGTCGCACCGAGTGACGGAGCCTACGAATGTCAGACGCGACGAACGGGAAGGGATTCGCCCTCTTGCCAGCGCGCCATTGTCCACAACAGGTCGGAGAGACGATTCAAGTACGGCACGACGTGCGACGGAGGCGGCGCCGCCATCAGAGCGTGACGCTCGGCGCGACGCACCACGGTGCGTGCGACATCGAGCCATCCCGACACCCGATTGCCTCCGGGAACGACGAACTCGGTCGGACGCTCGAAGCGCGTGTCGAGTTCGTCGATGATCTTCTCGAGTCGATCGACCATGCCGGGCTCGACGCACGTGACACCGGGTTCGAGTTTCGAACGATTCTCCGGGAGCGTGGCCAACTCGGCCATCAACACCCACAGATCGCGCATGATCGGGATCAACAGACTCTCGAGTTCGGAGCCGGCGCCCGCTTCGGCGCGCGCCATGCCGATCACGGCCTGGGCTTCGTCGACCGAGCCGTAGGCACGAGGAAGTTGACTGTCCTTGGGCACGCGGCCGCCATAGAACAAACCAGTGGTGCCGTCATCACCTTCTCTCGTGTACACGCGCACCTTGGTCACGAGGTCACGCTACAACGGTGTGACCGATGACGTGATGTTCGACGCCAATATCCCGTCACGCTCGGCAATGAACCTTCGGTGACATCGGGCGCACGGGTAGCGTTTCATCGATGGCAAGGCAGCCCTATCTCGACGCCGTGAACGAAAGAGTCATCGTCTTCGACGGTGCCTTCGGAACGTTCGTGCAGGGCCTCGACCTCGGACCCGACGACTTCGGTGGTGCTTCCCTCGAGGGCTGTAACGAGATGCTGTGCCTCAGCCGTCCCGACGTGATCCGACGCATGCACGCCGCGTTCCTCGACGTTGGCGTCGACGCGCTCGAAACCGCGAGCTTCGGCAGTTTCTCGACCGTGCTCACCGAGTACGACATCCCGGAGCGCGCGTACGAACTGAATGTCGCCGCCGCCCGACTGGCCCGCGAGACCGCCAACGATTACGAGGCTGACGGACGTTCGCGTTACGTGGCCGGCTCGATCGGACCGGGCACGAAACTTCCGAGCCTCGGACACATCCGATTCGCCGAACTGCGCGATGCCTACGTCGAACAGGCGCGCGGGCTTCTGGTCGGAGGAGTCGATCTGTTCCTCATCGAGACCTGCATGGACTTGCTGCAGATCAAGGCCGCGATGATCGCGTGTCGACGAGCGATGCAGGCCGAAGGTCGCGAGGTGCCGATTCAGGTGCAGGTCACCATGGAAACCACCGGCCGCATGCTGGTGGGCTCGGAGATCGGCGCGGCTCTGACGGCGATCGGCGCCATGCGACCCGACGTCTTCGGCATCAACTGTGCGACCGGTCCCGCCGAGATGCAAGAGCACCTGCGCTATCTCAGCCAATACGCGAACATGCCGATCAGCGTGCTGCCCAACGCCGGTCTTCCGAGCGTGGTCGACGGTCGCACCCACTACGACCTCACCCCGGAGAAACTGGCCGAGTTCCATCGCCACCACGTGACCGATCTCGGTATCGGCGTCGTGGGTGGATGTTGTGGCACGACTCCCGCCCACCTCAAAGCCGTCGTCGACGCCGTTCGCGGTCTCGACGCACCGCGACGATCGGTGGCCAACGAACCGAGCGTGTCGTCGATCTACTCGTCGGTTCCCGTCAAGCAGGACAACTCGTTCCTCATCATCGGCGAACGCACCAATACCAACGGTTCGAAGGCGTTCCGCGACGCCATGATCGCCGGCGACTGGGACAACTGCACGAAGATGGCCACCGAGCAGATTCGCGAGGGTGCTCACGTGCTCGACGTGTGCGTCGACTACGTCGGTCGCGATGGCGTGATCGACATGGACGAGATCGCGTCGCGCTTCGCCACGAAGGCGAGCGTGCCGTTGGTGCTCGACTCGACCGAGCCCCAAGTGATGGAAGCCGGCCTCATGCACATCGGCGGACGTGCGATCCTGAACTCGGCCAACCTCGAGGACGGCGAGGAACACGGAAGTCGTCTCGATCGCGTCTTCTCGCTCGCGCGCGAATACGGATGCGCCGTGGTGTGTCTGCTGATCGACGAGAAGGGTCAGGCCCGCGACGTCGAGTGGAAACTCGAGATCGCCCACCGCTTGCATCGCATCGCCGTCGACCGCTACGGATTGTCGGCGACCGACCTGATCTTCGATGCGCTCACCTTTCCGCTCTCCACCGGTGACGACGACCTGCGCCTCGACGCCAAGCACACGATCGACGCCATCCGACGCATCAAGGCCGAGATCCCCGGCTGCTTCACGACTCTCGGCGTGTCGAACGTCAGCTTCGGTCTGAAACCGGCCGCCCGCCACGCCCTCAACAGCGTCTTCTTGCACGAGTGCGCGCAAGCCGGACTCGATTCGGCCATCGTGCACGCCGGCAAGATCGTCCCCCTCGCTCGCATGCCCGAGGAACACAAGCAGATCTGCCTCGATCTCATCTACGACCGTCGATCGAACGACTACGACCCGCTCAAGAAACTGCTCGAGGTGTTCGAGGACGTCACCACCGTGGCCACGGTGCGCGAGGATCGCTCGGGTTGGACCATCGAACAATTGCTGAAGCAGCGCATCATCGATGGCGACCGCGAGGGACTCACCGACGACCTCGAACGAGCGATGTCGGAAGGTCTCGCTCCGCTCAGCATCGTCAACGACGTGTTGCTCGACGGCATGAAGGTTGTCGGCGAACTGTTCGGGTCGGGTCAGATGCAGCTGCCGTTCGTGTTGCAGAGCGCCGAGACGATGAAAGCGGCCGTCGCCCACCTCGAACCGCACATGGAGAAGATCGGCTCGTCGACCTCGAAGGGCAAACTCGTACTCGCCACGGTGAAAGGCGACGTGCACGACATCGGCAAGAACCTCGTCGACATCATCTGCACGAACAACGGTTACGAGGTGCACAACCTCGGCATCAAGATCCCGATCTCCGAGATGGTCCAGAAGGTGAAAGAGGTCGGCGCCGACGCTCTCGGCATGAGCGGGCTGTTGGTGAAGAGCACGCTGATCATGCGCGAGAACCTGATCGAGATGAACGATCTCGGACTCTCCGACGTTCCCGTTCTTCTCGGCGGCGCGGCCCTGACGCGAACGTACGTCGAGAAGGATCTTCGCGAGACCTACAACGGGCGCGTCTTCTACGGCCGCGATGCGTTCGAGGGATTGAGCACGCTCGACAAGTTGATGGAGATCAAGCGATCCGGCGTCGACGACCCCGACTTCGGTCGCGTCCCGTCCGGTCGTGTGCTTCCGAGCCGATCGGGTGCGGCCAAACCTTCCGTCGACGTTCCCGCGCGTTCGCCCGAGGTGGCCGCCGACAACAGGGTGTTCGAACCTCCGTTCCTCGGCACCCGCATCGTGAAGGGCATCTCGCTCGACGAGATCGTGCAATACGTCAACGAGACCGCACTCTTCCGCAATCAATGGCAGTTCCGCCCCGAAGGCGACGAGAGCGACGACGACTTCAAGACGCGACTGCGCGCGCGACTGCGCGTCGAACTGGCCGAAGCGAAGTCCGCCGGATTCCTCGTGCCCCAAGTGGTGTACGGCTACTTCTGCGTCAACGCCGACGGTGACGACCTCGTGGTGTGGAGCGATCGGCAGCGCACCAGCGAACTGGTGCGTTTCCGCTATCCGCGTCAGAGCGAAGCACCCTTCATGTGCATCTCCGACTTCTTCCGTCCCGTCGGCGCCGAACCCGACTTCGCCGCATTCCACATCGTCACGATGGGTTCGGCCGTGAGCGAGGAAGCGGCCCGTTTGTTCGCGGCCAACGAGTATCAGAAGTACCTGATCGTTCACGGTCTCGGTGTCGAGATGGCCGAGGCACTCGCCGAGTTGTGGCACAAGCGCATTCGCGAGGAATGGGGTTTCGTCGACGAGGACGGACCCTCGATCGGCGGTCTGTTCCGACAGCAATATCGGGGCGGGCGTTATTCGTGGGGATACCCGGCGTGCCCCGACCTCGAGGACAACGCCACGGTTGCCCGACTACTGGAAGCGGGTCGACTCGGCATCGAAGTGAGCGAGGAAACCGGGTGGCAGTACCAGCCCGAACAAACCACTTCGGCCATCATCTGCCATCACCCACAGGCCAAATACTTCGTCGCGCGCTGACGTCGCAAGAGATCTTTGTTAGACACGAGTCGTGAAGAAGTCGCTCAAGATCCTCATCGCAGGTGCGATCCTCGCCGTCGCGCTCGTGTACGGAGGAATCCTTCTTTGGACGAAGGTGATCAACAAGCCCGAGGAAAAATTCGACACCGGTGATCTGGCCGACATTGTCGCCGTGACGACAACCTTCGCCGAATCGTTGCCACCGAGCATCGACGAACCGACGAGCGACGACGAGCTCACCGGGATGTGGATGTCCACCACCGGTTCGGAGGTCGGATATCGAGTGAAAGAAGTCCTTGGAGGCGTCGACACCGAAGGTGTGGGGCGGACCGACGACGTTGCCGGCAGCCTCACCATCGAAGGAAGCACGATCATCGCCACCACCTTCGAGGTTCAGGTCGCCACGATCACGAGCGACAGCAGTCGACGTGACTCGCAATTCGCCGGACCGATCATGGACACCGCCGAGTTCCCCGTCGCGACATTCCGACTCACCTCACCGATCGAACTCGGTGCGGTGCCCGCCGCCGGAACCGACATCAACGCGACCGCGACCGGCGAACTCACTCTCCACGGGGTCACCCGAGAAGTGGTGTTCCAAGTGACCGCCCGCATCGAGAACGGAATCATCGGTGTTCTCGGCAGCATCGACGTCACATTCTCGGATTACAACATCGACAATCCTTCGAATGGCTTCGTCACGACCGGGGACACCGGTTCGATCGAGTTCGTTCTCGCGTTCGCCCGCGCCTAACTCGGCTGACTGGCTTCCCACGCCGCGGCCAGGGCGGCGTATCGGCCTCCGAGTCCGACCAACTCGTCGTGCGTTCCGATCTCGACCAACTCGCCATGGTCGACGACGGCGATGCGATCGGCGCGACGAACGGTCGACAGTCGGTGCGCGACGACGATCACGGTGCGACCGGTCATCAGTTTCTCGAGCGCTCGTTCGACCACCGCTTCGGTCCCCGGATCGAGATTCGATGTCGCCTCGTCGAGCACCAGCACCGCCGGATCGACCAACGCTGCTCGCGCCAGCGCGACGAGTTGGCGTTCACCGGCCGACAAACGTGATCCACGCTCGCGCACCTCGGTCATGATTCCCTCGGGAAACTCGAGGAACCGCTCGAGGGCGCCAATGGTCGCGAGTGCTCGTTGCACCTCGACGTCGGTCGCCGATGGTCGGGCGATGCGAATGTTCTCGAGGATCGTGCCCCCGAAACAGAATCCCTCTTGGGGGACCACGACGATTCGACGTCGTAGATCGACCATCGACGACAAACGCAGATCGATGCCGCCGAAGCTCACGGTGCCGACGTCGCTCCCCCGTCCACTCGGGTCGTAGAGCCGCGCCATCAACTTGGCGAGGGTCGACTTGCCGGCACCGGTGGGTCCGACGAGAGCCAGTCGCTCTCCATCGCCGACGGTGATCGACACGTCGCGCAGAGCCGGGCGCTCGGCCCCCTCGTAGGCGAACGTCACGTTGCTCACCACGATCTCACCGCGCGACGGAAGTGCCGTCGGATTGTCGACCTCGTCGACGTCCGGCTTGGCATCAACAATGGCGAAGAGTTTGTGCAGAGCCGCGGTCGAAGATTGCACGGTGTTGTAGAGCTGACTCAGCTGTTGCACCGGATCGAAGAGGTTGGCGAGCAACAACACGAAAGCCGTCACGGTGCCGAGGCTGACCGAACCGCGGTGCACGAGCCATCCGCCGATTCCGATGATTGCTCCGGTGGCGGCGATACCGGCGAATTCGACGAGCCCGAAGTACCACGTGCTCACTTTGACGCTGTGCATGTGCGAGTCGAACAACGCCCGATTCGTGAGAGCGAACCGACGCGATCGATTCTGCTCCTGCCCGTAGGCCTGAATCACGCGGACGCCGGTGATGCCCTCTTGAAGCGTCGACAGGTTGTTGCCGACCTTCTCGCGCACGTCGAGATAAGCGCGGTTCGACTGCTTCTGGAAGCGGACCGACGCGAACACGATGAGGGGCAACACGATCATCGCGACGAGCGCCAGTTGCCAGGACATCGTGAACAACAGAATGACGGCGAGGATCAACAGCAGGAATGCGTACACGAATTGCTGCAAACCGAACTGGATCAACTCGCCCATCGACTCGATGTCGTTCGTCATTCGCGACACCAATACACCGGCCTTCTCGCGATCGAAGAACGCCATCGACTGTTTCTGCAATCGTTCGAAGACGGTCAGTCGCAATCCACGAAGAAAACCTTCTCCGGCGCGATTGACCGCAAGGTACTGGAGGCGACCAACGACGTAACCGACGACCGTCACCGCGAGGTAGACGATGATCAGCCGGTTCAACACGTCACCGTTCGAGTCCTTGATGCCGTGGTCGATGGCGTATCGCAGCAACGTCGGACCAGCGAGCGTGACGAGCACGCTCAGAAAGATCAAACCGAGAGCGAGATGCAACAAGCGATGCTGGGGCTTGGCCATCGCGTAGGTGCGACGCAAGGTGCGCACCGTCTGCACCCGATCGAGGCGATCCTCGTCACTGGTCGCGGCCATGCTCCACATGTCAGACCACGTCCTCGTCGGCCGATTGACGCACGGCTCGGCCACGTTCGACGAGCGTCGCCGCCACATCGGGCCCCGGGGTCGGCGCATCGTCGTCGCCATCCTCGTCACGAACGGCCCACGCCGCCAGAACCTGCCGATAACGCTCGTTGCTCGCCAACAGGTCGTCGTGCGTGCCGATGGCCGCGGCCCGACCCTCGTCGAGCAGCACGACCTTGTCGGCCAAGGCGATCGTTCCGGGACGATGCGCGATCACGATGGTGGTGCGGCCGCGCATGACGGTGGCCATCGCCTCGCGAATCTCGTGCTCCTTGCTCGGGTCGACCGCCGACGTCGCATCGTCGAGCACCAACACCCGCGGGTCGGCCACGATCGCTCGGGCGATGGCGATGCGCTGGCGTTGACCACCCGACAACGAGTAACCACGCTCACCGAGGATCGTGTCGTACCCCTCGGGAAGTTCGAGGATGAAGTCGTGCGCTCCGGCGAGACGCGCCGCGCGCTCGATGTCGCTCTCCGGTGCGTCCGGTCGAGCGAAGGCGATGTTCTCGCGAACCGGATCATGGAAGAGGAATGTGTCCTCGAACACGATGCCGATCGACGAACGCAGGTCCGAGAGCCGCAGACGACGAATGTCGACGCCATCGAGTTCGATCGATCCCGACGCGACGTCGTGGAATCGGGTGAGCAGACGCACGATGGTCGACTTCCCCGAGCCGGTGGCGCCGACGAGGGCCACCGCTTCGCCGGCCGCGATCGACAGATCGAATCCCGCGATGACTGGATCGGTCCCTTCGTACGCGAAGGTGACGTCACGAAAGCGCACCGCCCCCACCTCAGTGCGTTCCGACCGCTGAGGGAGATCGACCGCAACATCAGGGTCGGCGACGGCTGACTCGGCACTCAGCACTTCGTTGACGCGCATCAGCGCCACCGATGCTCGTTGCGCGAGAGCGACCGTCATCGCGATGTTGCGCAACGGCCAGATGAGCATCGTGATGTAGGCGTTGAATTTCACCAAGTCCCCGACGGTCATCGACCCGTCGATCACCCGATGCCCACCGATGCCGAGAACCGCAACCACGCCGAGCGCCGGTAGCAAGTCGAGAGCCGGAAGAAAGCGACTACGAATGCGAGCCGCTTCGAGTGAGACGCGTTGGATGTCGTCGGCCTCGACGCGCACTTTGTCGAATTGCACACCTTCGGCACCGAAGCCCTTGATCACGCGCACTCCCGAAACGCTCTCCTCGACGACGGTGGCGAGTTGGGCTTGTTCCTGCTGAACGGCGAGCACGGCCGGATGGATGCGCCGCGAGAATCGACTGGCGAGAAGGTTCAAGAACGGCAACGGGGCCAAGGCCACAAGAGCGAGGAACGGTTGCGCCACGAACAACAACACGACGACGGCGATGATCATCGCCAGGTTCGACAGCGTGATCGGGATCATCACGACGAAGGCCTGCAGTTGCTGCAGGTCGGACGAGGCGCGACTCATCAATTGACCGGTCTGCGTGCGGTCGTGATATCCGACATGGAGCCGCAACAGATGGTCGAAGATGCGCTCGCGCAAGCGCGTCTCGATCCAACGGCTCTCGCGGAAGGCCACCCAACGCCGGAACGCGGTGAAGAGTCCGGCGATGACCGCGGCCGCGACCACCAACCCCGACCAGAAGAGAAGAGTGCCGTTGCCCTCGATACCGCGGTCGATGCCCAACTTCGTGATCTCGGGAACCGACACCTTGCCCGCCGACCACAACAACCCGACTAACACCCCGCTCACGAGCCCGGAGCGCTGTTCGAGCAGAACCCTGGTCAGGAGCCGCCAACCCTGTTTGGTTTGTTCGCGATCGGGAGCGTCCACCCGATCGAAACTACTCATCCACCAGCGCTGGGTACGGGCTCCGAGCCGTGCCACACCCCCGCCGCACGATGGGGGCATGGACATCAGCGACCAGACTCATCCCGAACCACTTCCCAACGACCCCTCCGCGGCACAACCGCTCGTCCAACTTCGACTCGAGGGTTTCGCCGATCCGCGCGACGGGGTCGATCCGCGATTCATCTTGTCCGACGAAACGTGTCGCATCGGACGCAAGTACCTCGCCGAGATGCGCCGCATCCTGCGTGAAGGTCGCGCCGCCTGAACTCTCAGCTCGCCGAGGGCGAGAGTGCCTTCACCGATTCCCAGTAATTGAGTTCTGGGTCGAGACCGAGGATCGCCAACGAACTGGTCGTCACGCCGTTGTCGAAGTATTCCGCGATGCGCGCGCGACAGTGTTCGACCGAGCCGTGGATCAAGATGTCGTCGACCACCTCGTCGGGGATGGAGGCGGCGGCCGCCTTGCGATCGCCGGCTTTCCACAAGTCCCACATGGTCTGCAATTGTTCGCCTCGGCCCAACCAACGATGGAACTCGGCGTACACCGGAACGTTCAAGTAGGCGGCGATCGCAAATCGTCCGGCGGCGCGCACGGTGTCGGTGTTCTCCGACGGGCAGACGAAGACGCGGGCCACGATCTCGCGCTCCTCGCCTCCGGCGGCGTCCCGCACCACCTTCACCACTTGAGACACATCGCTCGGCGACAACCAGTTGATGATCGCCCCGTCGCTCTCGCGACCGGCCAGACGCAACATTCCCTCGCGGAGGGCCGCCACCAGAATCTTCGGCTTCTGCTCGGGTCGCACACCCAACTTGAAACCATTCACCTCGAACGTGTCGTACGACTTCGCGATCTTCTCTCCCGACAACGCGTCGTTCAGGAAACGCACGACGTCGCGAACCTTCTTGTACGGCTCGACGAACGGGATGCCGTTCCAGCGCTCGACGATGACGTTGCTGCTCGAGCCGATACCGATCGCGAAACGACCCGGCGCGGCATCGGCCATGCTGGCCACGCTTTGTGCGAAGCACGCTGGCGATCGGGTGTAGGCCGGAATGATCGCGGTGCCGAGTCGCAAACGAGGTTCCCACGCGGCCGCCAGTGCCAGTGGAGTGAAACCGTCGGCACCATCCGATTCGGCCGACCAGATGTCGGAGTACCCGAGGTCGGCCAGTTCGACCAGACGATCACGTTGAGCGTGCAGATGACCGGGCAGAGGAACCGTCATGCCGTTGCGGCGAGGAATCGAAGTCATGGCGTCATTCTGACTCACGCACGACCACCGGCGGGTCGTCGAAACGTCAGGAGCGTTCGTCGGGTCGGTGCTTCTTGGCCGGACCGGGTCCGGGCATGTCGCGCCAGAAGCGCACGATGCAGCTCTGACTGGCGGTCGCCATCAAGGTGCCGTCCTCGGCGAACATGTGCACCAGACCGTGGCCGAACCCACGCTGCACCATGTGCACGCGGATGTCGAGCAGCACCCATTCGGTCGGCACCAATCGGCCGATTCGCAAGGTGTTGTCGAGGCTGTTTCCCCCGCCACGAATTCCCAACGCCTGTCCAACGCCCATCGGCACAAAATCACCGAGGATCGCGAGCGTGGTCGCGTCGACTCCTTCGATCACCTCCGGGATGCGCGTCCAGAGCAACACCTGTCCGTCGCTCTGCGTTCCGTCGAGTTCGGAGAGTTCCTCGCGCCCCTTCACGATGCGTTGATCCATGCGTCCGCTGATGGTGCCCGACCAATCGAGCACGTGCGGTCGTTCCTTGCAGGCGCGTGGCGGCGGAATGTCGCGCGGCATCGTCTCCCACTGACCGACCTCGTCGAGTTCACGATCACCGAGGGCCGCATTGACGGTGAGGATCTCACGATCGCCCACATGACACACGGCGCGCGCCTGACTGATTTGATGTCCGGAGACGGCCAACGTGACGTCGATGTCCATCACCTCACCGGGCTTGGCGTACGAGAGGTACTGACCGGTCGCCCACACCGCGCGACGACCCGACGTTCGCTCCATTGCGGCGATGGCCGCGCCCAAACCACACCCACCGAAGAGAAACCCGCCACCGGTCGAGATGCCCGGCACCACGGGAAGCACCCAGCGATACGGGTTGTGGGTCGACTCGAGACCGAGAAACTGCAGACTGTCCATCTCGCTCGACTCTAGGTGCGGACTAGCGTCGCTTTCATGGCTGTGACCTCTGACTCCGGTTCATCACGTGGCAAGAACGATGCCTGGACGGGCGACGCGTGCTCTCTCGTCGAGGCGTTTCGTCGCGGCGAGCGCTCCCCCGTCGAGGAACTGGAGGCCACGTACGCCGCGATCGCCGCGAGTGATCTGAATGCCTTCGGACATCTCGACCCCGAGCGTGCTCGCGAGCGGGCGCGTACGGCCGACGTGACCAAGCCCTTCGGCGGTGTGCCGATCGGTGTGAAGGAACTCGATCAGGTCGCCGGTTGGCCCGACACCGAAGCGTGCGTGGCGTTGTCCGATCTGATCGCACAACACACTTCGGTGATGGTGCAACGTCTCGAGGACGCCGGTGCGGTGCTCGTGGGTCAAACGACCGCGTCGGAGTTCGGCGGTGTGAACGTCACGCGCACCGTCATGCACGGCGCGACGCACAATCCGTGGCAACACGGGCGCACGCCGGGTGGATCGTCGGGCGGTAGTGCGTCGGCGGTCGCCGGTGGCATCGTCACGCTCGCGACGGCCGGCGACGGTGGCGGATCGATTCGCATCCCGGCCGGCTTCACTGGTCTGCTCGGATTGAAAGCGACCTACGGACGCATCCCTCGCGCGCCGCGAACCCAACTCGGAAACCTCACCACGGTGGTCGGGTGCGTCTCGCGCAGCGTGCGTGACACGGCGCGCTGGTTCGACGTGTGCACCGGCTTCGACGCGCGTGATCCGTTGAGCCTGCCCGAGCGCACCTCGTGGGAGGCCCAGCTCGGTCGACACGACGTGCGCGGTTTGCGCGTGGCGGTCGTCCCCGATTGGGGTGGCGCCGTGATCTCTCCGGCCATGTGGAACGTGTTGTCGGCTCAGGCCGACGATCTGATTCGCGATCTCGGATGGCGACGCGTCGACATCGATACCTCGCTACCAAGCATGGGTGCCGCATGGAGCATCAGCGGCATGTTGTCGATTCACGCACAGCTGGGCGAGCGTTGGCCAGCCTGTGCCGACGTGCTCACACCCGAGATCGCCTTCGGCTTGGCTACCGCGATCGATCGTTACGGACCCGAAGCCCGCGCGCGGATCGAAGAACGACGCGTCAACTTGAATGAGCGCATGGCCGAGGTCTTCGACCCCGCCAATGGTGTCGATCTGGTTCTGACCGCGTCGAACCCCGATGTGGCATTCGATGCCGAGGGGCCGTTGCCGACCGAGTTCGGTGGAGTCCACGGAGGTGCCGGCAACAACGGTCGCCTCACGTTCCCGGCGAATCTGCACGGAAACCCCGCGATCTCGATTCCCGCGGGGACCGTCGACGGACTTCCGGTCGGATTGCAGGTGGTGTCGCGCCACTTCACCGAACAACTGCTCCTCGACATCGCCTTGCACGTCGAGCGCACGCACCCGTGGCCGCTCGTCGCTCCCACGGTGTGAACGACCCTCGTGAACGATTCGACGCAACATCGCGGCGCGTTGGCCGTCGGTCTCGTGCTCGCCACGACGCTCATTGCGTTCGAAGTGACGGCGGTGATCACGGCGTTGCCCACCGTGTCGGACGAGTTGGGTGGAGATTCGTTGTACGGAGCGACGCTCGCCGCGTACACCTTGGCGAACATCGTGAGCCTCGTCGCGGTCGGAGGACTGATCGACAGTCGTGGCCCACGCGTGCCCTACGCGGTGTCGCTCGCATTGTTCTCGGTGGGCTTGCTCATCGCCGCCGCTGCTCCGACAATGTGGATGGTCCTCGTTGGTCGATTGGTACAAGGAATCGGATCGGGCGGATTGATCCCGGTTGCGTACGCGGTGATCAACCGACTCTGGGCCTCGGATGAACAAGCCCGCATCTTCGCGTGGGTCTCGGCTGGTTGGGTTCTGCCCAGCCTTCTCGCCCCCGGGCTCGCCGGCTGGATCACGAACGCGATCGGTTGGAGATGGGTGTTCTTGTCGGTGCTCCCTCTCGTTGTCGCGACAGCGGCGTTGGCCCTTCCCGCCATGCGGAATCCCGAACTCGTCGGAACCGGAGAACATGGCGACGTCGACAATCGTCGCCGACTTCTTCATGCCATCGGCCTGGCCGCCGGCATCGGTGCGCTCGCGATCGGTCTGCAGTCGTCGATTCTCGTCGTTGCCGTGCCGGTCGCGCTCGGCGGAGCCATCATCGGATTTCGTTCGTGGCGACATCTCTCGCCGCCGGGTGTGTTGCGGGCTCGCCGCGGACTCGCCGCCATCGTGGCGTGTCGCATTCTCGCGACGTCGGCGTTCCTCGGAGTCGATTCGTTCGTTCCGCTCGCCGCCGATCGCATCCATGGTGCGTCCGCGACGGTGCAAGGCTTCGTGATCATCGGTGCCGCGGTGACGTGGAGCATCGGATCGGCTTTGGTGTCGAAAATGCCGAACCTTCGACCCCAACGCAGCGCTCTCGTGGGATTCGCGTTCATCGCAATCGGTATTGCGAGTACTTCGCTCGTTGTGAGGGACTCGTGGCCACTCTGGGCGACGTTCCTTACCTGGTGTCTCGCAGGCTTCGGGATGGGACTGCTCTTCGTCCCCACATCGGTGGCGGCCATGACCCACGCCGAAGCCGGACGAGACGGACAAGTGGCGAGCCAGGTGAACCTCGCCGACAGCATTGGTTTCAGCCTCATGGGCGGTCTCGGCGGTGCCTCGGTCGCGGTCGCCGATCGCAGAACATGGACCCTGACCTCGTCACTCACCATCAACTTCTCGGTCGCCCTCGCCTTGGCCATTGTCGGCGCATTCCTCGCGCATCGCATCCGCGCCCGCCCGAGCACGGTGGCGGACGAGTCGCTCGAGCGTGGAATCATTCCGACATGACCACAACCACCACCGGCCCGCTCGCGGGCGTGCGCGTCCTCGACCTTTCCGTCATGATCTCGGGCCCGCTCGCGGGCATGATGCTTGCCGATCAAGGCGCCGATGTGATCAAGGTCGAATCGCCCGGCATCGGAGACTTCATGCGTTACCTCGGTTCGTCGAAGGGCGGCATGACCGGCATCTTCCTCAACAACAACCGAGGCAAGCGATCGCTCGTGGTCGATCTCAAGAAGTCCGAGGGAATCGAGCTCTTGAAGAAGCTCGTCGCGACGGCCGACGTCGTGATCCAGAACTTCCGTCCCGGCGCCGTCGAACGCTTGGGCATCGGTTACGAAGATCTGCGAGCGGTGAATCCGCGTCTCATCTATTGCAGTATTTCCGGATACGGACCCGATGGTCCGTCGAGCGGACATCGGGTGTACGACAACGTCATCCAAGCGGCGTCCGGACTCGCGGGCGTGCAGACCGACCCTCGAACCGGCGAGCCCTCCTTGTTCCGCACCCTCATCTGCGACAAGGTCACCTCGCTCACGGCGGCTCAGGCGATCACCGCCGCGCTGTACGCGCGATCATCCGGCAATGCCGCGGGTCAGCACATCGTGTTGGCGATGCTCGACGCCGCGGTCGCCTTCATGTGGCCCGACTCGGGCATGGACGCAGTGCTGCTCGACGACGATGCCAATCGCACTCCGACGATCGGAGAGAACTACGCCATCACGCGACTAAAGGATGGCTTCGCGGCCGTGTCAGTGGTCAGTGACGACGAGTTCCGCGGACTGTGCACAACATACGGTCGACCCGAGTTGGCCGACGACCCTCGATTCTCGACGATGATGGCGCGCGGACAGAACGCCTCGCAGCTCGTGCCGTTGATGTCGGAACTGAACCTGCAGATGGAAGCCGACGACTTCGTGCGTCGTGCCCAATCGAACGACGTCCCCGCCGCTCCGGTGGTGCGGATCGCGCAGTTGCCCGAACAGCCCCAGATCGTGAACAACAAGGTGTTCGTCGAGCGCGATCACCCGACGGCGGGTCGGGTGCGCGAGCCGCGTCCGGCCGCTCGCTTCTCGTCCACGCCAAGTCAGGTGGGGTCGTTCGCCCCCAGCGCTGGTCAGCACAGCGACGACATCGTTGCCGAACTCGGCCTGGATCCCGTGGCACTGCGCGCCGCCGGCATCATCCACTGATCCCCCGTTCTTGACACAAACCTGACGATCCCCTCTCCGAGCGGGGCCGATACCTCCGGCATCGCGAGACAGGATCGGACATGGGCGCACGAGGACGAATGAGGGAACGAGAACGTCCCGATGTCGGCGCGAGCCTGATCGAAACCGTCATCGCCGTGACCCTCATGGGACTCGTCGTCGCGGGAGTGCTCGGTGCGATGTGGTCGTCGGTGCGTCTGTCACGGTTCTCCGACGAGCAAGCCAAGGTCGAGGCGGTTCTCGGAAGTGCGGCCGACCGACTCGCGAACTACGCCTACATTCCGTGTCCCTCGCTCACGGGCAACGGTGGCTACCTCCCCATCGTGCAGGCCGCCGCCGGAACCGTCGACTGGCCCACCTCGACGGTGACGGTGGTGTCGTTGAAGTTCTGGTCACCAACGTCGGCGTCCACGGGCACGTGGAGTGCGACGAACGGCTTGTCGGGTTCACAATGCAACGAGACGGTGTCACTCACGACCGCTCGGACTCTGCAATTGATCACCATCGAGGTCAGGTCACCATCGGGGTACAGCAAGACGCTCGAGGTGGTGAAGAACAATGTGTTCCCGCGCGTCATCTCGTGACGATCGGGGCATGACCCTCGTCGAGCTTCTGCTCACCGTCACGATTCTCGGCATCATCATGTCGTCGCTCGCCGCGGCAGTGATCGTGATGTTACGCGCCGAGGCACCGACCCGCGATCGCATCTCGGAGTCGAAGGACGTGACATTCCTGCAAGCGTGGATCCCGACCGATCTCGCCTCTGCGGTGAGTCGTAACGTCGAACCCACCCATCAGCCAGCGAACAACACGAACCTCCCCGGCACGAACGTCATCACCATCACGCGACCCGATCTCTCGAACGGTGGAACGTACGTGACGATCAGCTACCGCTACGTGCACGACGGTGACGAGTGGCAACTTCGCCGATACGAGATCCGCGATCCGAACAGCGTCACACCGACGGTGACCCAGGTTGGTGTCGCTCACGAATTGGCCGCACCACCTGAGACGTGGAATCCGAGCCAGGCACCCGTCCATGCGGTGATGGTCACGGCCCGCAATCAGGTGGTCTTGCGCCCGATCGGTGAGGACATCGACGTCACCTTCGCGAGCGGAGAAGACTTCACGACGGGTGGAGCCGGATTGTCGTCGGAGGACGCACTCCCCACCAACTACACGGGCGGCATCGTCGATCCGGCCGCCCCTCCGAGTCGATGCGGGGGCACGGTGACCATCGTTCTCGACACGTCGGGCTCGATTCCTTCGCAGAACGGTCAAACCGCGCTCGTCAATGCGGCACTCGGCTTCATCGATGCGTACACCGGCACCCCGACCTACATGCGCATCGTCGGCTTCGACGTCTCGGCGTACTCCTACTACCCAACTACCGCTGGTCAGTACGTCAAAATTCTCAATCCCTCGAACGCGCTCACGGCTATGCGTAACAAAATCGATGCGCAGGATTCGTCCTTAGGTCGGTGGGGATACGGCACGAATTGGGAGGACGGCCTGTGGCAGGCATTTCGCAGTAATACTGGGTCGCCGTTTTCACAACTGCCGGAACTAGTTGTGTTCATTTCGGATGGTGAGCCAAACCGCAATCGGATGAACATTGCAACGGACGGAGATGTTCGATTCCATGCGGACGACCTCTCTCGAGCCGTAGTGGCAGCAAATTACGGTAGAGAAACTGGTTCACGAATCGTGGGCATCCTCGTCGGGGACAGCGCGTCCACGACCAATCAAGACCGTATGCGTAGCGTCGTTGGACCAATAATTTGGAATGGGACAGGACCATCGAACATCGGCAATGCGGCGGCGGCCGATTTCTTCATGCCCCCCAACTCCGCATCGTTCAACCAATTGGGCAACGTGCTTCGAGCTATCAGCGCGGCACAATGTGGCGGCACGGTGACCATTCAGAAACGCATTGAGTTAGCTGGCATGCTCACCGAGGGTTCGGGGATATGGAATTACACAACAGAGGTCGGAACTCGCGAGCTCGATCTAGGTCAGGCCTCCTCAATAACCTTTGACTACACATTTACGTCTGGGACAATTAGCCGAACTGTCCAGATTTCCGAAACACCCGTGGCGGGATATGTCTTTGTTCGAGCCGATTGCACATCTGGTGGAACATCACTACCTACTCGTAGAGTCGCGTCGCCCACCGATGGTTCATCTGGCGTAGTGATCACGCTGACTCCGGACGAAGCGGTCTCCTGCGCCATGGTGTCGAGACCGGCATGAGCGACGACAGGGATCGCGGCTCGGCATTGTTGATGGTGATGGTGCTGATAGTCGTCGGCGGCATCATCGCCATGGGGCTTCTCGCCTACTCGCAAGCGGTGATTCGGGCCCGCCCCGCTCTGCACGAACGAGTGGCCGGTGCCGAGGCAGTGAAGTCGGGCACTCGAATCGCAATCACATTGCAACGGGACTTCGGCCCGACTGGTTGTTTTGCAGATTCCGCACAATGGACGATTGCGTCAACTCCCGTTACCACCACATGCTCAACAGTCTCAAGTTTCACCACAGATGGCGGGCGACTCGGCTCTGTAGTCACCGCGAACTCGGGATCGCCTTCGAATCTCGTGACACCCTCATGGGCGGGCAACGTCTCTCAAGCCCTCGCGGGTGAGGCGACCATCAACACCGGGGCCATGGGCACGTCGTCGTCGGTATCGCTCGTGCGCGGCTTCGCGGGCTCCTTCACCTGGAACACATCCGCCTTGCCATGGTGGCAACAGGTCGGCGACAACAACGGTGTCTCGTGGCAGTACCCGAGCCTGCCGCAGATTCCGAGTTACTCGCGACCCGGCTCGCAAGCGTCCATCGGGACGTGCCAGCTCTACTTCCCCGGCCGCTACCTCGGCACCACACCTCTGACCCTCAACGGAGGGACTCACTACTTCGCATCCGGCGTGTACTACTTCGAACGTCCGATCGTGATCACCGGCGGCGCACAAGTGGTGTTCGGTGAAGGTCTGTACGCCAGTTGCGCCGTCGACGCCCAAGCCGCGTACGCGTCGACGGCGCCAAAGAGCCACGAGATCACCGGCAAGGGAGCGACGATCTTGCTCGGTGACATCGCAACCGTCACGGTGCAGGAGTCTTCGGTGCGCATCAATCGTCGGGTGTCAACTGCTTCGACCCGAGGCAGCGAGGGCGTAGCGATTCGCACGGTGAACTTCGGTCAGTCGACGACAGCCGTCACCGTTCCCGCCGACACAGTGCTTGTAGCCGACGGCACGTCGGTGGCGGTCGCCAACCATTCGATCGTTCCGATCGCCAACTCGACTCCCGTCACGTACCGCACGTCGACGCTCGTACCCGCGACGACATGGGCCGTCGATGTGCGCCTCAACGGCACGAGCGTCACCTCGAATCGTTTCATTGCCGACGGATATATCTTCGTGCCTAATGCGGGGGTCCGCATCACGGGGACATCGGCGAATTACGCGGTGTCCACGTCGAAGGGAACGGTAGCCACGCGCATCGAGCACTCGCTCACGCAAGCACCCGCAACCGGAGGCTCGTACATTAACGGGATCGTGTCGGAGACCATCCAACGCAAGGTGCGGCTCACGGTGGCCGCAACGACCGCCGAACATTCCACGCGATCGACGGCCATCATCGAGGTGCACACCGATCGCAGTTACGCGATCAACTCGTGGGTCATCGATCCCTGACGGAACCCGATCAGGACAAAACGGCACGGGCGACCAGATCCGTTCCGAACGCGGTGAGGATGGCGAGGTACAAAAGACCGGTGGCGGCCATCACCGCCGAGTACGACTTCTCGTGTAGCGCGCGCAACGTGACGACCCCGAGAATTCCGGTCGTCACTGCGCACGCGGCCCAGAACCATCCCAACTGACCGCCCCATCCGTCGTCGACCGAACCAGAGAAGACGCTGAACATCCCAGTCGGAATCAACATCACCGCGACTTCGGCCGGCCAGGTCCAGAGGAACGCACGCACGATCTCGTTGACGTGTCGCCGCGGCAACCCCGGCTGCACCAGATACCAGTGCCCGAGCAACATGGCGTCACTCACCAATCCGAGGAACAAAGCACCGACGAGTGTCCGAACGACGGCGACCCCGTCCGAACCACCCGCGGCGACACCGGCTGCCACGAGCGCGGGAATTCCGATCAGCGACGCGACGAGGTCGAGACGCGGATCGAATTCCGCACCCGTCGCGTCATTCGGCGTCGCTGACTCGCGTTCGATACCTGTCATCCGAGCGACGCGCGCGGACCTCTCATCGTGCTGTCGATCGAAACCGAGCACTCCGACGCGACGACGCGCGATGCTCTGCACCATCGCCACGGCACACATCAATGCAACGGCCACCGTTCCGATGTCACGCACGAGTTCGGCGTCGCCGTCGACGGATGTTCCCGCGAATAACAGCGCACCGATGGCCATCGTGATGTATGTCCCGCGAAGGAGCCATCCATATCCGAGCCCAACCTCACGTTGACGGGTGGTGAACCAGCATCCGAACATTCCGCCGACGGCCCACTGCAGGAGCACGGTCGATGCGTCGAGTTCGATCACGATGACCACGCTAGGACCAACCGGTCGCGGACGGGGCAACCTAGGCTGGCGAAGTGCCGATGTTCACGAGTCGTTCCCTGGTTCGTCGAATCGCGCTGATTTCGTCCCTTGTGCTCGTTCCGTCCTGCTTCACCGGACCTCGCCCCTCACTCGAAACGACCGACACCATCACACCGGTGCAGGATCCGGCGGCCCGTGCACTCGTTGACCTGCTTGCCACATCGACCAAGGCCTCGTTCACGGTTGAATACAACGTGGTCACCAAATTCGGCGGTCTCACCACCACGGCGATCGTTGCGATCGACCCCAGTCTCGGAAAGAGCGTCGAGATCGGCGATACCCGATTCCTGTACGCCGCGGAAGGAACGACTTCTACGTGCACGGTGTCGACCGGAGAATGTTCGAACGGTATCGACGAGACGCGAGTGTCCGATCGCCAATTGACGTCGACCTTCTTCGCCCAGTCGGCGATGGAACGCATTCGACAGGATGTCCGTGTCGCGGTGGGTCCGGCAAACGGCTACGCGTCCACCACGGCCGAGCGCGCGACGACCTGCGCCGACTTCACGGTGGTCGATTCCACGGGCGCCAGTCGCACCAAGACCTATTGCGCCTTCGACGACCTGTCGGTGATCGCGGTTCTCGACACCGCGGATCTCTCGATCAATGCCACCACAGTGACCGACATGATCGACACCGCACGCTTCCAGCCTCCGAGCTGAGAGTCACTCGGTCGGGTCGCCGAACTTGCTGCGCTGCATTGAGCGACTGCTGAGAACCTTGACTTCCACATTTCGCCCAGCGAAAGGTGAATGGATGATTGCTTGACCAACGCCGAGCCACATCATCACGTGACCGGGATAGCGCATGAGGTCACCCGCTTGGGCTGTGAAGATGGTGCGCGGCTCGGCGACGAGCAACTGGGCAGTCGAGTTGCGAGGAATTGCAAACCCTGCTTGTGCCCATGCATATGAGGTGAGACCAGAGCAATCGAGGGCAACGCCGGGAGTCGAAGCATTGCGCCGATAAGGAACACCGAGTTGTGTGAGTGCGGCCAACAGTGCGCGCTGATGCTCATTGTCTGCACGTCCCCACGCTTCGTTGAACAATTTGCCTGGTGTCCACAATCGCATCCCGACCGCATCAGCGAGACGGGACCTTGCGGCCAGGTACTCGGGGGTTGACGGGTTGCCATTCGGTGGCAGGAGTTCGAGAGCGACCTGAGCAAGATCGGCGAGCGGATCGTCGATCGGAGCCGCGACAACTGGCGCTGCAATCGCGACTGACTCCGTACTCACGTCGCCGACAGCGACCAAGCCCGCCGTGAGGACGGGCACGGCCAACACGGCCAAAAGGAGTCGACGACGCGGATTCATGCTTTCACCTGCCCCAATGGGCATCAGATCACGATAGGAGTGCCTCGGTCGCAACACAACTGAAACATTGGTCGCTCATTCGTCACATTTCCAGCCGGGCCGTCGAGAGGCGCAAAACCGCAGGTCACACGGCAAGATGGCAGGGTGACGACCATCCCGACGACCTCCGTGGGCGTGCTGTTGGCCGCCGGGCGCGGGCGTCGCTTCACCGGCGCGACCCACAAGTTGCTCGCGCCCTTGCGCGGTCGCCCAGTGATGAGCTGGGCTCTGGACGCGGCCCAGGGGGCTGGTTTCGCACATCTCGTGGTGGTCACCGGGGCCGTCGACGTCGGTCACCTCATCCCCGATCACCTGCACGTGGTCGACAATCCCCGCTGGGACGAGGGGCAAGCGACGTCGATCGCGGCTGGCATCGCAGAGGCTCGTGCTCTCGGCGCGACGTCGGTCGTCATCGGACTGGCCGATCAACCATTCGTGTCGTCGACGGCCTGGAGCGAAGTCGCTGGATGCGCGTCGCCGATCGCGGTGGCGACCTACGGCGGAGTGCGCGGTCACCCGGTCGGGCTCGCCGACTCCGTCTGGTCGCTGTTACCAACGACCGGCGACGTTGGCGCGCGCGATGTCATGCGCCTGCGCCCCGAACTCGTTCGAGAAGTAGCCTGCGAGGGTTCCGCGGACGACATCGACACCGAGGAGGATCTCGCACCATGGACCTGAACCACTCGATCACCGTCAATCAACCGATCGCCGAGACGTGGAAGATCCTCACCGACCTCGAGCGCATCGCTCCCTGCTTGCCGGGTGCGCAACTGCAGGAGATCGACGGCGACGTGTACAAGGGCGTCGTGAAGATCAAGGTGGGTCCGATCGTCGCCCAGTTCAAGGGTGAGGCGCAGTTCGCCGACCGTGACGACACCAACTTCCGCGCCGTTCTGAAGGCGTCGGGTCGCGACACCGGTGGCAAGGGCAACGCCTCGGCCACCATCACCGCGCAACTCACCGCAGTCACGCCCTCGACCACCGAGTGTTCCGTGGTCACCGATCTCGCGATCACCGGCAAGGTCGCCCAGTTCGGTCGCGGTGCGATGACCGACATCAGCGAGAAACTCATCGCCCAGTTCGCCGACAATCTCAACACGCTCATCGACGCTGGCGTTCCCGCCGCCGACACGGCACCCGCGAGCGCCTCGACACCCGAGTCGGCTCCGGCCGACACCAGCGGCGAACTGCCCAAGGTGCGCAAGATCGAAGGACCGGCCGCCGAGCCGTTGAACCTTCAGGATGTCGCCGGTGGCGCGATGATGAAGCGCATCCTGCCGATCCTCGCCGGCCTCGCAGCCCTCGGTTTGTTCCTGAAGCGCATCTTCTCGCGTCGTCGCAAGAAGGCCTGAACTCGATCTCGCGGGTGACGAATCCCGACGACATCGAACGCGTCACGCGACTTCTCGGACGACGCCCCAACGGTTCGTTCGAGGTCGTGGTGCGCGCCGCCAACGGTGATCCCGTGGTGTTACGGAACGCCCCTCTGATGGACGACGGCACTCCGATGCCCACGTTGTTTTGGTTGTGCGATCCACAACACCTCGGTGCGGTCAGCCGACACGAAGCTGACGGAGGCGTCGATCGGGCCGCGGCCGAGATCGACGCGGAAGCATTGGCCGACGCTCACGAGCGTTACGCCCGTGAGCGCGATGCGGCGATTCCCGCCGACCATCGCGGTCCCCGACCCTCGGGTGGTGTTGCCGGAACGCGGGTCGGCGTGAAATGCCTCCACGCTCACTACGCATGGCACTTGGCGGGGGGCGACGACCCCGTCGGGCAATGGGTCGCGGCTCGACTCGAGGAGAACTGAGATGCCAGTCGCCGCGATCGATATCGGGACGAACTCGACGAACTTGTTGGTCGTCGACGACGACGGCTCGACGCGCACCCGCATCGTGTCCGTCACTCGACTCGGTGCGGGCGTCGATCGCACCGGGCGACTCGACGACGAGGCCATCGCGCGCACGCTCGAACGCATCACGTCGTACGCGGACAACATCTCGAGCATCGGTGATTCGATTCCGTTGCGCATCTCGGCGTCGAGCGCGTGTCGCGACGCGTCGAATCGCGACGATTTCTTCGACCGAGTCGCTTCCATCATCAGCGTCCGACCGGAACTGATCTCCGGTAGCGAGGAAGGGCGACTCTCCTATCTCGGGGCCACCGGCGGACTGCGCACCGATCACATGGGCCACGTGGTTGTCGACATCGGTGGTGGTTCGACCGAGTTCGCCTTCGGTGACACCGAGTTCCGGCTGAGTCGAAGCATCGACGTCGGTGCCGTGCGCATGACCGAACGCCACCTTCGCCACGATCCACCCCGACCCGAGGAACTGTTGAACGCGATCGGCGATGCCCAGGACCTCTTCGATGATCTCGTGCGCGAACATCCCGAGATCCTCCGTGCGCATCAGATCATCGGGGTCGCCGGCACCATCGTCACCGCGGCGGCGGTCGAGTTGGGTCTCGCCGACCACGATCCCGAGCGACTTCACGGGTTCGTGTTTCCACGCGCCGCCGTCGAGGACGTGTTTCGCACGCTCGCGACCGAACCCCTCGCCGATCGGGTGCACAATCCGGGCCTTCCGGCCGACCGCGCCGATGTCATCGTCGGGGGTCTGTGCGTACTCGTCGGACTCCTGCGCCGGTGGGAGGCCGACGAGATCGTGGTGTCCACACGCAACATCCTCGACGGAATGTGTGCTGAACTTCTGCACGGAACGAGATCATGACCGCCCACGACATTCATCCGGCCCGCACGAGCGGGGTGCGTCTGTACGGACGTCGCGTGGTGTTGCGCCCGCTCGTACCCCCGGACTTCGCCGCGTGGTCGGAGGTTCGACGGCGCAATCACGACTGGCTCACGGTGTGGGAACCGTCGCGACCGGTCAACTCGCCCGACCCTCGTTCGGATCGCGAGGCCTTCACGGCGCGATGCGCATTGCGCGATCGCGAACGCCAAACCGGAACCGCGTACGCCTTCGGCATCTTCGTCGACAACAACTTCGCCGGGGAGATGAATCTCAACAACGTCGTACGTGGCGCGATGATGGGCGGGTCCGTCGGTTACTGGATCGATCAGGCTCGCGCCGGGCTGGCGTACACCTCCGAGGCGGTGGTCGTGCTCAGTCGATACGCGTTCGAGGAGATCGGTTTGCATCGACTCGAGATTTGCATCGTCCCACGCAACGCGAACTCCCATCGCGTGGTCGCCAAACTCGGACTACGCAACGAGGGCATAGCCGAGCGCTTCCTCGAGATCAACGGCGTGTGGGAGGACCACGTGCGCTACGGATTCACCGCCGAGGAATGGTCGCAAAGGCGCGACGAACTCGCCGCCGCGTGGCTCTAGAACGCCCGACGAAAATTCGAGGTCAGGCGGACTGAGCGAGGTTGCGGTACGCCGCAGCCTTGCGACGACGCACGAGCGTGCGGCGCTTCCACTCCTTGACCTTCCAATGTCGCACGTTGCGCTGGTGATCGAGTTTCTTCACCGCCTTCTCAGCGTCGTGATGGTGCGCGGGTTTCCATTCCGCACCGGGATCGTCGGCGTCGTCGGGCTCGAGGCCGTGACTCACCAACTCAGCGAGTTCGTGCAACTCGCCTTTCACCCGGTGTCGCTCCCCGTGCGCGTGGGCTCGCAACTCGGCCCGCGGTAGCGGCACAGCCTCTTGGCTGCGATGGCGCTTGCTCATCGGTACCTCCTGTGGTTCCGTTGAACTCCCCTTGGTCGAACAGTACGACACTTCGGAGAAAAATCAAGGGCAGGAATCGAGCCGCGCCGGACCGTGTTCGATCAGGGCTTTTTCGAGGAAATCTGCGACTTCAGTGCCGCGATGCGCTCGGCGAAGAACGGCTGACGGGTGCTCCACAGCTGCGGATCGAGTTCGCGCGCGACCGCCTCGGGGTGGGTCGCCACGTCGGCCATGGCTCGAATGGTGCGCTTGGTCTCGATGACCAGTTCGCGCGGTGCCGACGCCGCACGGGCAGCCATCTCGTGGGCGACCTCGAGCAGACGATCGTCCTCGACGCAACGATGCACGATGCCGAGTCGCTCGGCCTCGGTGCCGTCGACGACCTCACCGAAAACGACCGTTGCCATCGTGGTCTGCGGTCCGGCGATGCGTCGCAACATCCACGTGTGTCCTCCACCGGGGTGAATACCGATCTGAAGAAACCGCGTGTCGAAACGCGCGCGCCGAGCCGCGATTCGGACATCACACCCGAGGGCGAGATTCATTCCCGCTCCCACCGCGGCACCATTCACGGCGGCGATCGTCGGGAGGTCGCTACGAGCGATGCGCAGGAATCCCTCGTAAATGTTGCCCAGGCTCTCGGCCGAACTTTCCTGCAAGTTGCCGAGGTTCGCCCCGGCGCAGAATGCCGGAGGCGCACCGGTGACGACGATCGCACCAATCGACGGATCGGTTTCGATGCGATCCATCGCGGACACGATCTGGGCAACCATCGGCGCCGTGAGCGTGTTGCGTTCGGACGGATTGTCGAGCGTGATGGTGGCGACACCATCGGCGATGTCGAGACGTACCAATGATTCGTTGTTCGCGTTCACCCGCGCATTCTCGCAGACGAGGTCGTCGTGCCTAGTGTTCGGACATGTCCACATCCGACGAGCTCGCGCGCAAGAGTCGTCCGGCCGCCACCGTGATCCTGACCCGACTCAGCGAGGCGTCGGCTTGCGGACTCGAGGTGTTGCTCCTGCGTCGTAGCGATGTCGGCGCCTTCGCGGGGATGTGGGTGTTCCCGGGCGGACGAGTCGACGATGCCGACCTTGGCCACGACGACCTCGGTCGAGCCATGTCGGCCGCCGTGCGTGAAGCCGCCGAAGAGGTGTCGGCGACGGTCGACCGGTCGGCACTCGCTCCCTGGAGCCACTGGACTCCTCCGCTGTCGGCACCCGCGCGATTCACCACCTGGTTCTTCGTCGCCGCTCACGACTCCGGCGACATCACGATCGACAACCACGAGATCGTCGACTATCGATGGATGGCCCCCGACCGTGCTCTGGCCGCCTCGCTCCCGATGGCGCCGCCAACGATCGTGACGTTGCACGAGATCCACGAAGCAGGTGATGCCGCGGCCATTCGCCGCGGACGCGAGGTTCCACCCGCGTACGTCACGCGTCCGGGCCGCACCAGAGATGGACAGGACGTGATGATGTGGAACGGTGATGCCGGATACGAGTCCGGTAACGCCGATGCCGACGGAGCGCGAAATCGACTCGTGATGCTCAACGGATTCGGGGGAACCGACTGGCTCTACGTGCGCCGCTGACGAAACGCACGAACTAGCGTCGGCGTCGATGATCGACCATGTGTTCACCGACGTGATCAGCGCTCTGCGTGACGCGTTCGAACGCGC
>JBJTIO010000117.1:0-15193 GCA_046095045.1 Actinomycetota bacterium | reverse complement strand
GTCGGCTGAGGCGCGCGCCACCACGGCGGTTACCGTTGTCTTGCCGACACCCCCCTTGCCGGCCACCACGAGCAACCGCGAACTGGTGAATGTTCGGCTCGGACTTGCGTTCTTCGGAGGCACTCGTGCGCAGACTAGCGATCCTCTTCATGGCCACTGGTGCCGTGCTCGGCATCACGGGCACCGCGCGTGCGTCATCGGGCACAGAGGCGCCCACCGACGATGCGTCGATCGAGAACACCGCCGTTGGTCTCGAGCCGGTCGACGTGTTGCAAGTGTCGGGCTTGATGGATTCGATCGTCGTCGACGCGATCGTCGAAGCGATCGACCGCGCCGAGTCGAACGGGGCGCAGGCGCTGGTGTTGCAATTGAACAGCAAGGCTGCCGTCGTCGATCGTGACACCATGCAGGATCTGTACGAACGCGTGCGTGACGCGAACGTGCCGATCGCCATCTGGGTCGGACCGTCCGGCGCACGCGCCACCGGTCTGCCCGCACAACTTCTTTCGGCGGCCGATGCCACGGGTATGGCCCCCGGAGCGCGCATCGGTCGCACCGGAACGCCTCTCGTCGACGGCGTCGACTTCGGTGAGGCGACCGACACCCTGCGCACCGACACCCTCGGATTTCAGGATGCTCGTCGCGCGGGTGCGTTGAAGCTCGAGATCAGCGACGAGGGCGCGCCGACCATTCGCAACATGGTGTTCGCACTCGACGGTCTCACCATCGACGGGGTCGAACTCGACACCGCGGTCGAGAACCTCGATGACGATGGCACGGTTGCCAACGACATCACGACCGTGCGCTTCCACAAGTTGGGTCTGTGGCCGCAGATGTTGCACACCTCGGCCAGCCCGCCCGTGGCGTACCTGTTCCTCATCATCGGACTCGCCCTGATCGTGTTCGAGTTCTTTACCGCGGGCATAGGCGTGGCGGGTGTCGTCGGTGCGGCGCTGACATTGCTCGGTTTCTACGGATTCGGCGCGCTACCCGAACGCGGCTGGGCGTTGGTGTTGCTGTTGTTCAGTTACGTGGCGTTCTCGATCGACGTGCAGGTGGGGCTCCCACGACTGTGGACCGGCATCGGGTTGACGGCATTCACCTTCGGTTCGATCTTCCTGTTCCCGACGTACGACCAACAGAACCTGCGCATGTCGTGGCTCACCTTGTTGGTGGGCATCGGTGGCATCGCCCTCACGTACATCTCGGGCATGCCCAGCATGACGCGCACCCGATTTGCGACCCCGACGATCGGACGCGAGAGTCTGATCGGAAGCATCGGTCGAGCGGTGACCGACATCGCGCCCGACGGTGCGGTGCAGATCGGTGAGTCTCGATGGAAGGCCCGCACCAACCGGGCCACGCCGGTGAAAGCGGGCGAGTCCGCGCGCGTGGTGGCGATCGACGGCATCGTGCTCGAGGTCGAACCAGAGTCGGGCGGCGCCCGCGACTATCGCGAACGATGACCCTGTTCGACCGCGACGACCCCACGCCACGTCAGCTGCTGCCTCACGACGGATACGCGTGGTATCACCCGGTCGTGTTCGATGCGAACGATCGACGAGAACATCTCGACGGTCTAATCAACGAGACACCGTGGGAGAGTCGCAACATCGTGTTGTTCGGGCGCGAGGTGGCACAACCCCGACTGGCGTGTTGGTACGGCGATCGCGCCTACACCTATTCGGGGCTCACGCTGGAACCACGTGCGCTCACACCGCGGCTCGATCGCTTGCGTGAGGTCGCCGAGGGCGTCGCGGGGCGCACCTTCAACACGGTTCTCGTCAATCTGTATCGCGACGGACGCGATTCGATGGGCTGGCACGCCGATGACGAGCGTGAGCTGGGTGCTGAACCGGTGATCGTCTCGCTGTCGTTCGGCGCGAGTCGGCGTTTTCGTTTTCGGCATCGTGAGTCGCGTGAGATCGTGGAGATCGCGCTCGAATCAGGATCGGCATTGGTGATGGGAGGCCTGACCCAACACTGTTGGATGCACGACCTGCCCAAGACGACCAAGGTCAACGAACCCCGCGTGAACCTGACGTTTCGTCACATCGCGTGAGGTTCAGAGTCGCGGGCCGGCGATGCGCACGTCGTCGCGCCGTCGAGTGATTCCTCGCGTGTCGAGTTCGGTCGCCAACGGCACCGCGTGTTTGCGGGTGATGCCGAGCGCGTCTCGGAACTGCGACAACGTGAAGCCACCCTCGTTCGCCGACAGCAACGTGCGCGCCACATTGCGAGCGGTTTCGATCACGTCGACGTGGAACCACTCACCGTCGCGTTCGAACAGAACTCCGGCCTTGGCCAGACGACGAAGGGATGCGTTGTCGATGTTCGTTGGTGTCGGTGGTGCGCAGCCGGCGTCGCGCAGAGTGGCGATCACCGGATGTTCGAAGAGTGGATCGACAACTCCGGGTCGCCGTACACGACCGTCGTGAACCACGATCGAAGAGTCGTTGTCGATGATCGCGCGATCGATCTCGTCGAAGGTCGACGCATCGACACCGTCGGCCCCGTGTCGATCGAGCAACTCGCTGATCGCCGATCGACGCGCGTCGAGTCGTCGTTCGTCGATCACCCAATGCCCAACCGTCGCCGCTTCGCGATGTCCGGTGAGTAGGAACAGCTCGTCGACCGTGATGATCCCGCGTTCGGACACCACGCGTCGCCAATCTCCGTCAGGGTTGGCGCGAGAAGCCGGCAGGACCGGATCGACATCGAGAATCTCGCCGCCACCGATCGTTTCGCTGCGCCCGCTCTCGCGCAGGATGTAGTGATCACCGGGCAACAGCGGCACCTGGCGATCGAGGTGAAGTCGCACGTTGGCGGTCGCACCGGGATCGAGCGACTCCGGTCCGATCACGCGCAAGCGAGCCGGAATCTCGTCGGAGCCGACGTGCACGGTGTAGGCACCGCGCCGCGACACCTTGTGCTCGAGCGACGAAAGAACTTTCAATCGCGCGTCGACGCGTGCGGTGTGGAACCACCCGCCGGGTGTCACCACGCAGTGCCCGCGGGTGAGTGCGTGGTGTTCGACTCCGGACAGATTGAGTGCCACACGATTGCCCGGCCCGATGCGCTCGACGGCGCGTCCGAGGGTCTGCATGCCGCGAATACGACACGGAACGCGCTCCGGTCCGACCTCCACCTGATCTCCGACAGCGAACGTGCCGTCGCGCAACGTACCGGTGACGACCGTGCCGCTTCCCTTGGCGGCGAACACGCGATCGATGAAGAGTCGCGGACGATCGCGGTCGGGAGCCGCACTCGTGGTGCGAGCGAGTCGTTCGAGGGCATCGACGAGTGTCGGCATTCCCACCGACGTGGTCGCCGACACTGGCACGACGTCGGCTCCTTCGAGGAACGTCCCGCGCACCCGATCGGCGATGTCGAGGGTCGCGAGTTCGAGATCGTCGGCATCGCACAGGTCGGACTTGGTGAGGGCGATGACTCCGCGTGGGGTGGCCGTGAGTTGCAGGATGCGTAGGTGTTCCTCGGTCTGGGGCATCCAACCCTCGCGGGCATCGACCACGAACAAGCAGCCGTCGATCCCTCCGACTCCGGCGAGCATGTTGCCGAGGAATCGCACGTGACCGGGAACGTCGATGAACGAGATCGCTTCGCCACCGGGCGTGACCATGTGGGCGAACCCGAGATCGATCGTGAGGCCGCGCGCTTGTTCCTCGGCCCAGCGGTCGGGGTTGGTGCCGGTGAGGGCAGTGATGAGCGTCGACTTTCCATGGTCGACGTGTCCGGCGGTGGCGATGACGCGCATGTCAGCGGAGCGCGCGCAGGATGTCGATCACCACGGCATCGTCGGCGGGATCGATGGTGCGCACGTCGATCAACGTGGTGTCGTCGCGCACGCGCGCGATGAGCGGAGGAGTCGCGCGCCGCAACGTTTGCAGATGGTCACCCGAGATGGCGATGGCCGCCGATGCGATGGCCGCACCGGGAGTGCTACCCGCGCCAGGCAGTGAATCACAGTCGACCACCGTGCCGACTCCGGTCGAGGCGACGATTGCGTCGGCTCGCGTGCGTAACGTCGCCCACGGTTGCGCGGCCATTCGCCAGAACGGAATGTCGGTCGTCGCCGAGCGTGCGAGGTAGGCGAGCAAGGTGTGGTGCAGTGCGGCGAGGACGAGACCGCCCGGACGTAGAGCCCGCGCTAGCGGATGCGCCGCGCACGCCGCCACCAGATCGGCGCGACCGGCGATGATTCCGCTCTGCGGACCTCCCATCAACTTGTCGCCGCTGAACGTGACGAGGTGAGCACCAGCAGCGAGGGTTTGACGCGCCGCGGGTTCACCGTTGAGCCAACTGGGCGGACCGTCGGGCAACCACGGACACGCGGCATCCAGTAGTCCCGAACCGATGTCGGCGACCACGGGAACACCGAGCGACGACAGTTCGTGCACCGACGTCTCTTCGACGAAACCCTCGACGCGATAGTTCGAAGGATGCACCTTCAGCACCATCGCCACGTCGTTCTTCTTCGATGCGATCGCCTTGCGGTAGTCGTTGAGTCGTGTGCGATTGGTGGTGCCCACGTCGACCAAGCGCGCACCCGATTGCTCCATCACCTCGGGCACTCGGAAGCCTCCACCGATCTCGACGCTCTCGCCCCGACTGACCGCGACGTCACGTCCCCCGGCCAGAGCCGCCAGCACCAGCATCACCGCGGCGGCGTTGTTGTTGACCACCATGGCTGCTTCGGCGCCGCACGCCGACGCGATGAGAGTGCCGATTCCCTGCTGTCGACTTCCGCGCTGGCCGGTGGCGAGATCGAACTCGAGGTTCTGGGCTCGCGCCTCGCTCTCGAACGCCACCGGCGATCGTCCGAGATTTGTGTGCGCGATCACGCCGGTGCCGTTGATGACTGGAACAAGAAACGCATCGGCAACCTCTCGTGCCAGTCGTTCGGCACTCGCGGGGTCGCCGGCTGCGATGGCGCGACGGGCGGCGTCGACGAGCAATGGATGGGGCAGTCCGACGTGAGCGATCGAACGCGCCAGAGTGTCGACACTGGGGGGTCGCAATGTGTCGACACTTGGGGGTCGCGATGTTGCGTCGTTGTGCCCGCTCGACATGGAACCGACGCTATCCGCGCGTCGCTTGGGGCGACGGAGCCAGGGGATCGACCCTGACTAGGGTTGCCGCGTGATCCTGCTCGTGCTCTTCGTGGTGGTGCCGATCGCCGAGTTGTACGTGATCATCCGCGTCGGTGCATCCATCGGATTTCTTAACACGCTCGCGGTGATCATCGCCGTTGGCTTCATCGGTTCGTGGTTGGTGAGGCGCGAGGGAATGCGCACATGGGCACGCTTCAATCAGACCATCGCGTCGGGTCAGATACCGGCCAAGGAGATGATCGACGGCGTGTTGATTCTCGGAGCCGGAGCCTTGTTGCTGACGCCCGGATTCCTGAGCGATGTTCTGGGCATCGTGATGCTCTTTCCCCCGACGCGAGCTGTGCTGCGCGCTTATGTGTCGAAACGCGTTCAGGCGGGCAACTTCGTGGTGCGCACCGTGCGCCCGGGCGACGTGCATCGACCTGGCGCGAACGGACCGATCGTCGACACCGACGCGACGGAGCCCAAAGGCGAAATCTGACGCGTAAGGCGGTGCGTTTGTTCACCGACACCGCGGTCACCGATTCGATGCGAGCCGAGCATTCGGCCATGCGCACCGGCGGCACGGTTTCGGTGATGATCAGGTTCGCGATGTCGCGGAAGGCGCGAGCCGCGGGTCCGTCACCGCGCAACGACACGGGCTCGCCGGTGTCACCGCCGTCAGCGACCGCAGGTTCGATCGGAACCTGACCCAACAGGGGCACACCGATCTCGTCGGCGAGCGCCTCACCGCCGCCGGTGCCGAACAACGCGTAACTCTCGCCGTGATCGCAGACGAACTCGCTCATGTTCTCGATCACTCCGGCGACGCGGAGGAAAGAACGGCGCGCCATGTCGGCGGCGCGAATCGCCACCTTCTGCGCGCTCACCGCGGGAGTCGTGACGATCACCATGTCGGTGCGGGGCAACATGCGCGCCAGTCCCATTTGCACGTCACCGGTGCCCGGCGGCATGTCGATCAATAAATAGTCGAGTTCGCCCCACGCCACGTCGTTGAGAAACTGTTCGACCGCCTTGGTGAGCATCAGCCCTCGCCACATCAGCGCGGTGCCTTCATCCTCGACGAGAAATCCGGTCGACACGACCTTCAACAACCCCGTGCCCACCTTTCGTTCATTCGGTTGGATCATCGGGCGACCAGTGGCTTCGTTCTTCTCGGCTTCGAGACGTTGATCGAGACCCAGCATGCGCGGAACGCTGAAGCCCCAGATGTCGGCGTCGAGCACGCCGACGGTGTAGCCGCTGGCTGCGATCGAGGCGGCCAGGTTGACGGTGACCGAGCTCTTGCCGACGCCACCCTTGCCCGACGCGATCGCGAGCACGCGCGTGGTGGCGGGCACGGCGGTTTCGGTGGCGCGCTCGCGGGCGTTCCAGCGGGCCTTGGCCATGGTCGCCGAGCGCTCGTCGGCGTTCATCTCGCCCCACTCGATGCGCACCGCGAACACACCGGGATGAGTCGCGACCCGAGTTTCGATGTCCTTCTTGATCTGCGCGCGCAATGGGCAGCCGCCGATGGTGAGTTTGACCTCGATGGTCACTCGGCCGTCATCGGTGATGTCGAGGCAACGCGCCATGCCCAGCTCGACGACGTCACTGCCGAGTTCGGGGTCGATCACACCGCGAAGCAGGTTGGTCACCTCGTCCGTGCTCGGAGGGGCGAATCGGCGCGCCATGTGGTCAGCGTACCGGTGGTTTCGCGAGGGCTTCGGTCGGGGAGTGACCGAAATTCCGCGGGTCACCCCTCGCCTCGATCGCCGTCGACGGGTAAAGTTTGGGGGTCGGTCATTGCACCGGGGCGGCACCACCGCCATCACGCATCACAGGAGGCTCATCGTGATCACCCTCACCGATTCCGCAGCGGTCAAGGTCAAGGAACTGCTCGAGGCTGAAGGCGCAACCGATATGGCTCTGCGCGTTGCGGTGCGACCCGGTGGATGCAGTGGCTACTCGTACGAGATGTTCTTCGACAGCGACATCACCGAGGAAGACGAGCAGGCCGTGTACGGCGATGCGGTGAAGGTGGTCGTCGATCCGGCATCGGCGCAGCTGCTGCTCGGCGCGACCCTTGACTACAAGGACGGCCTCAACCAGGCCGGCTTCAACATCACCAACCCCAACGCCACGCGCAGTTGCGGTTGCGGCCAGTCGTTCAGCTGAACACGCCGTTCGCGCCCGAGACAAGGCGCACCTTTTCGATCTTCGCGATCTGGGGATCGCCACTTCTCGTCGAACTTTTTCGCACCATCACGCTCGGATGGTTTCCCACGTTCGACGTTGGGTTCTTGCAGTTACGCGCGTTCGATGTCGGCACTTCGAGGACGCCTTTGGTCGGAATGCCGTCGACAGTTGCGTTGGCGACTGGCGAGACGACGTTTCATCCCGGCCCTCTCGCTTCGTGGCTGGCGGCGATACCCGTGCGCGCATTGTTGTTCACCCCGCAGGCCCTGTTGCTGACAACGGTTCTCATCAACCTCGTATGGCTGTTCCTCGCTGCATGGATGGTTGCCCGCAAGATCTCTCATGTCGGAGTCGTAGTGGTAGCGGGGGCCATCGCCCTTGTCGGGCTTGGTCCGGAGATCCTGCACGATCCTTGGAATCCACATGCCGCCGTCCTGCCCCTCGCTGTTGCATTGCTTGCAATGGTTTTCGTGCTTGCTGGAGATCGACGATGGTCTCTGATAGCGATCGTCGCCGGATCTTTCGCCGCTCAGTCGCATCTTTCGTTCACCGCGGTCTCTGCGGTGGCGATCGTGGTCGGGCTCGTGGGAGTCACTCGTCGTCAGTACTCGATGCGTGAGACGGTGACCGCATGGTCGGCGTTCGCGTTCTGTTGGATGGGACCGGTGGTCGATCAACTCTTTGGCGGGGGGAATCTGCTGCGGCTGCTGTCTGCGGGTGGCGAAGGTTCGGCGCTCGGGTGGTCTGAAGCGTGGAATCGTTTCGTGCGGGTGGCGATGCCTTGGCGTCTCATGTTCGATCGTTCGGTGGATGCCGCCGATCTGATCGCACATGTGCGTCCGATCGAGCACGTGTTGGCAGTCCTCATTCTGGTTGGTGCGTTCGCATTCTTCGTACGCCGCTTCGACGACGGCTGGGGTCGCGGCGGCTCGGTGATGTTGGGGATCATCTTTCTCCAACTCGTCATTACTTCCTTCACACCGATGACCCTCAGTTCTTTGTTCGGCGTGCACGTGGTGCGTTCGTGGTGGCCGGTGATGTGGATGTTCTGGCTGTGTGTCGCAGCGACCGTGAGCCGTCCGATCGTCGTTCGAACGGCGGTGAGTTCAGCAATGATTTGTGCGGTGGTGTCGTCGTCGATCCTCCTCGCTGCCACGTTCGAGAAATCCGATCTGCGAGATGGTGAGTGGTTCGACGCCACCCACGAAGTGGCCGATGAGATCGCCGATGTTCTTCCGTCAGGGGCCTACGACCTCGAGGTTGTGGGCACCGGATACGAGGCTCCAATGCCCGTGGGTGTGATGGCCGATCTTGTGAGGCGAGGAATCGATTTGCGAGTTGTTGGTCCGGTCACTGCCGGTCTGGTGCATGGTGATCGTCTTGCTGACCCGGGAGATGGGCGCTCACGTTTGTCGCTCGTCATCGACGATGGTTCGAGCAATGTCGAACGTCCTGCGGGCCAGCCGACTGTTCGAATCCGAGCGGTCGTGAAAGGTGATCCGGTTTCGGTCGAAGTGTGGATCGACTGAGTGAGACGTCAGGAAAGAATCGCGCGCACCTCGTCGGGGTGCCACACGCCCTCGAAGCGGTGCGTGATGACTCCCGCGTCGTCGGTGACGAACACCACCGGCTCGAACGTCAACGACAGATCTTGAACGGCGGGAGCCACTTCGGTGGCGGCGACGTCGGCGTAGACATCGGCGTGAACGAACACCGTGTCGGTGAACTCGTCGGCGAGGGGAATCATTCCGTCGAGAATCGGCGCGCACACGCCGGTCTGACAATGGGCCGGTGTGCCGACGATGTACACCACGCGTGAACCCGACGCGAGTGCATCGGTGAGGGTCGTCGTGTGGAACGGACACGGTTCGGGGGACCGAGTGCACACTTTGGCGACACCGCGATCGTCGTCGAATGTTGGTGTGTCGAACGGCGGCAATGGATCACCCGGTCGGGGAACGACCAGATTCGCCACGTCGCGAACTTGCAACGACGCTCCATCGCTCGGACCACCGTCGACGAGCAACGCATAGACATCATCGCGAGCGATCGCGGCCTCGAACACCCAGAACGGCGCGGTGTCGGGTCCGAGAGAACGACGTACTGCGATGAGGTTGTCGGCGACGACGCTGTCGTCGAGGTAGTTGACGATCTTCCCGGTCAGTTGTTCGGGACCGACCAACAACAGGCCTTGATCATCGGCCAGCGACACGGGTAGTCGTTGCACTCCGGGCCCGAGTTGATCGGGCACCCAACGCTGAACGATCGACATCGATTCGGAGATCGGTCCGTCGAGTGGGGATGTCGTCGTCGACGACGAACCACCGCACGCCGACGCCAATCGAGTGAGCGCTGTCAGCGACACCAATTGGGTCCCGAGGCGCAGCGCATGCCGTCGGTCGAATCGTCGTGCACGGGCAGTCATGTGATCGAAGGTAGTTGTTCGGTGGTCGTCGCGCGGACTCGCTCGGTGCGACAATGGACGCATGGCGCCGATCACCTTCGTGTTGAACGGCACTCCATTCGAGACCGAACCGGACGCGAGCCTGTTGGCCGTCCTGCGCGAGCGCGCTGGAATCACGTCGGCGAAGGATGGTTGTTCTCCGCAAGGACAGTGCGGCTGTTGCACGGTGTGGGTCGACGGCGAACCGCGCGTTTCGTGCGTGACTCCGGTGGCGCGCGTGGCGGGTCGAGCGGTGACGACCCTCGAAGGACTCGAATCATCGGTGCGTGAGGCATGGGGAGAAGCCTTGTGTACGACCGGTGGCAGTCAGTGCGGATTCTGTTCACCGGGCATCATCATGCGACTCGAGGCGATGACCGACGACGATCACGAATCGTTCGGTAAGGCGATGCTGGCCCACACCTGCCGATGCACCGGGTGGCAGACCATCGAAGAGGCGGTCGCGGTGCGCCGCGCTGATGGCCGTGCCGATGCGCGCGATCTCGATGACGCCACGCGACGGTCCACGATCGAAGGACGTGCCCCACAAATCGTCGGGCCGCGTGTCGCTCTCGGTGAGGGTCGATTCGCCGATGATTCTGCTCCCGTCGATTCGTTGGTTGCGGTACGAGCCCTCGACGGCACGTGGCACGTTGCGTCCGATCTGGCGAACGCTCGCCGATCGGCGGGGTTGGTGCAGGGTCGCAAGTCGACGGTTGCGGTGAGTTGGCCGCTCGCTCGAGTCGACGGAGACTGGGCGCGCACGTTGCGCACCACATGGGTCGAGCCGGCGTACGTCGAACCCGATGCGGCATGGTGCGCGCCGGGCGGCGAACCACAGGGTCCGCTCGGAAACGGTGGTGCATTCGGTGGCAAGCAGTCCAACGAACTGCGCGACGTCGCACGCCGTCTTGCCGACGAACACGGTCGCCCGGTGCGCGTGCTGACGGCGCGAGAAGATGTCGTGCGTCGGGGGCCCAAGCGCCCTCCGATGTCGCTCGCGGTTCGTCCCGACGGTTCGGGAGAAGTGCACGCGGTCCGCACGTCGGGCCTGGCCGAGATCGTGGCTCGAGTGGCACCCGACTGGACGCTCGTCGAACACGATGTGCCGGGTCCGCCCACGTCGGTCGCGATCCGTGCTTCGGTGTGGGCCGAGATCGCGGTGATGCGCTGCGCTGTCGTCGAGCCCGGTCAGTGGGGAGATGCCGTGACCTCTCCCGATGGCGCGCGAGCGTGGGCGGTCGTCGACGATCACACGGTGACGGTTCGCCTCGACGCGGGCCGCGTGCTCGACGAGGTCGTTCTGCGCTCGTACGCGATCGGTGCGGCGCACATGGCACTGGGCTGGGTGCGGTCGGAGGGTCTCGCGGTCGGTGACGACGGAGCACCGCTCGATCTGACGATCCGGTCGTTCGGAGTGTTGCGAGCCGTGGACACTCCGCGCATCGACGTGCACCTCGTCGACTCCGATCGTGAACCCGTGAACGGCAGCGACGCCGTGTTCGCCGCTGTTGCCGCCGCGGCGTGGCGACACGGGGGTTTCGCGCCCGAGTGGCCGATGCGCACCGATCGCTAGAGTTTGGTCATGGCCTCCAAGAAAGCTCCCGCCCCCCTCGGTCCCTACACCCCCGTCGTTCGCGCCGGAGATTGGGTGATCGTTTCCGGTCAACTCGGCATCAAGGATGGTGCGTTGGTGTCGGGCGGTGTCGCCGGCCAGACCGCTCAAGCCGTGAAGAACCTGAAGGAGCGTCTGAAGGAGAACGGCTGCACGTTGAACGACATCGCCAAGACGTTGTGCTTCCTCACCGACATGGACACCTTCGCCACGTTCAACGAGGCTTACGTCGCCGGATTCGCGGGAGCGCGCCCAGCGCGATCGACCATCGGTGTGGCCGCGCTGCCGTTCGGAGGAGCCGTCGAGATCGAGGCGTGGGCCTACAAGCCATTGGCTGCGAAGAAGCCCGCCGCGACGAAGCCCGCCGCGACGAAGCCCGCCGCGACGAAGCCCGCGGCCAAGAAGTCAGTCAAGAAGTCCGCCGCGAAAAAGTCCGCGGTGAAGAAGTCGCCGGCGCGCCGGGGCAAGAAGTAGTTTCGCGTCATGCCCGGAGCAATCGTTCTGATCATCGCCTTGTTGGCCTTCCCCGTCGTGGTCGGACTCTCGATGGCTGGTGTCGCCGGTCTGTTGGGTCACTTGTTGTGGAAGGACGGCGAGATCCGCAACGAGGGCAGCGAACTGGTCGATCTCAACAACTGATCGGCGCACGCCCGTGGGGCGTGAACGACGCTGACAGAATGTGACTCGTGCACACACCGGACGCCGAGATGGCGCGACTCGCGAGCCAGGCGCTTCGGTATTCGATCGAGCGCATCCGCATGGATCCTCCGCCGCTCGATGCCCCGCGCTCCTACGACGAGATCCTCGCTGACGCCGGTCAGACGATCACCGAGTCGGGCATCGGGGGAGCCGAAGCATTGCGCATCTTCACCGAGGTGCTGGCGCCGACGTGCATCTCGGTCGATCATCCGAAATTCTTGTCGTTCGTTCCGGGTGCCCCGACCGAGGCATCGATCATCTTCGACATGGTCGTGTCGGCGGGAAGTATCTACACCGGTTCGTGGCTCGAAGGTGCGGGTGCGGTGTTCGCCGAGAACCAGACCCTGCGTTGGATCGCCGATCTCGCGCACTTCCCCGAATCGGCGGGCGGCGTGTTCGTGAGCGGAGGCACCGCGGGCAACTTGTCGGCGCTCATTGCCGCGCGCCACTGGTGGCGCGAACGATCGTCGGGACGACACGACCGGACGCGCGGCGTGATCGTCGCATCGAGCGGAGCGCATTCATCGGTGAAACAAGCGGCGCGAGCGATGGATGCCGACGTGGTGCAAGTACCGGCCGATCGACAAGGTCGATTGACGCGCGAAAACCTCGAGGCGACCATGGCGGGCCTGTCGGTGGACGACCGCGATCGTGTGTTTGCGATCGTCGCAACATCGGGAACCACCAATCTCGGGGTCGTCGACGATCTTGCGGCGGTTGCCGATGTTGCCTCGCGCAACGAGGTGTGGTTCCACGTCGACGGTGCCTATGGCGCGGCCGCGTTGTGCGCGCCAAGCGTGCGTCATTTGTTCGACGGCATCGAACGAGCCGACAGCTTCATCGTCGATCCGCACAAGTGGTTGTTCGGGCCGTACGACAGTTGTGCCCTGATCTATCGCAACGTGCACGATGGTCGGCGGGCCCACACCCAACATGCCGAATACCTCGACGTGTTGCACGGCGATCATGACGACGATCGACCGTGGCTCGAGATGAATCCCGCCGACGTGGCGCATCATTTGTCGCGGCGCGCTCGTGGACTGCCGTTGTGGTTCAGCCTCGCCACGCACGGCACCAATGCGTACACCGTGGCGATGGAGAAGACCCTCGACACCACGCGGGCCGGTGCCGCGGCCATTCGTGAGCGCGACTATCTCGAACTTCTGCTCGAACCCGATCTGAGCATCCTCGTGTTTCGGCGCGTCGGCTGGACGCCCGAGCAATACCAGCGATGGAGTGATGCGCAATTGCACGCCGGTGATTCGTTCGTGGTGCCGAGTTCGTGGAACGGTGAGACCGTTCTACGTTTCTGCATCGTCAACCCACGCACCTCGGTGCGCCATCTCGTCGACATTCTCGACTCGCTCCGGGAGGATCCCTCATGAACACCGTCGATCTGGTCGTGAAGAACGCGATGCACATCGCGACGGTCGACGCTCAACGCCGCGAGATTCCCGGCGGTTGGGTCGCGGTCGATGGCGGACGTGTCGTGGCGCTCGGTTCGTTGGCCGAGCCGACACCTGCGGCACGTGAGGTGATCGACGCAACCGATTGTCTGGTGACGCCCGGACTCGTCAACACCCACCATCACATCTACCAGAACCTCACGCGTGCGTTCCCTCCGATGACCGACAAGCCGTTGTTCGGATGGCTGCAGTCGCTGTATCCGTTGTGGCGCGCGATCGACGAGGAGGCCGTGCACGTGAGTGCCTTCGTCGGGCTGGCCGAACTGGCGTTGTCGGGGTGCACCACTTCGACTGATCACTTGTATCTGCATCCGCATGGAGCCGGCGATCTGTTGACCGCCGAGATCGAGGCCGCGCGGGAGCTGGGAGTGCGCTTTCATCCGACGCGCGGATCGATGTCGTTGAGCGAGAAGGACGGTGGGCTACCGCCCGATGATGTGGTGGCCGACGACGACGAGATCCTGGCCGCCAGCGAAGCCGCGGTGAAACGACATCACGATCGCTCCTTCGGTGCGATGACGCGAGTGGCGCTCGCTCCCTGCTCGCCGTTCAGTGTGACCGAGCGGTTGATGGTTCGTTCGGCGGAGCTGGCCGAGAAGTTGGATGTGCGTCTGCACACGCACTTCGCCGAGAACGCCGAGGACGACGATTTCTCGATCGCGACTTTCGGCTGTCGACCGATGGAGTATCTCGAGCGCACCGGTTGGTGCAGCAGTCGCACGTGGGTGGCGCACTGCGTGATGCCGAATCACGACGAGGTGCACCGACTCGGCGCCGCCGGAATCGGTGTGGCACATTGTCCGAGTTCGAACCTGATCCTCGCGTCAGGTATCTCGCCGGTCGTCGACCTGCGTGCGGCGGGTGCCAAGGTGGGCTTGGGCGTCGATGGATCGTCGTCGGCCGATTCAGCGTCGCTCTGGCTCGAAGCGCGTCAGGCGATGTTGCTCGCCAAGTTGCGCAACGGTGCTCACGCCGGCACGGCGCGCATGGCGTTAGAAGTTGCCACCATCGGCGGCGCGGGTTGCCTCGGTCGTGAGGGCGAGATCGGAGAGTTGAGCGTCGGTGCCGTCGCCGACATCGCGGTGTGGTCGCTCACCGGGCCGGCGTTCGCTGGTGCCATCGCCGATCCGGTGGAGGCATGGCTGCGATGCGGCCCGATCGGCGCCCGGCACACGATCGTGAACGGTCGCTTGGTGGTGCGCGACGGTCGCATCACTCACCCGGCTCTCGACGAGATGCTTTCGCGACACGCGCGAATCAGTCGTCGCATTCAGCGACTCGACGATGACCGTTGACATCGGCCGTCCGGCGGCGGTGCTGTTCGACATGGACGGCACGATCGTCGACACCGAGCCCTACTGGATCGCCAGCGAGTTCGAGGTGGTCGAGATGCACGGTGGTGCGTGGTCGATCGAACACGCCAAGGCCGTCGTCGGTTTCGATCTGCTCGATGCGGCGCGGTACATCGTCACGAACGGTGTCATCGATGTCGCTCCGCACGACATCGTGGAGATGTTGCTGGATCGTGTGGTGGCGCGATTGCGCGAAGCCGTTCCGTGGCGTCCGGGCGCGCGGGAATTGTTGGCTGCGGTCGTGTCGGCGGGCATCCCGACCGCTCTCGTCACGATGTCGTGGCGACGCTTCGCCGACGAAGTGGTGC
>JBJTIO010000116.1:0-12980 GCA_046095045.1 Actinomycetota bacterium | reverse complement strand
CGCTCATCCAACGCTCCGAAATCGACACCGTGCGGATTGGCCAACAACAAGTCGAGGCTCGCACCATTCGGGTTCGCACCGAAACCCGCGCCATACGGCCCGGTTTGCAACATCAGATCGACCATGCGCGCCGGACCACGTCGTCCCGGACGATCGAGCATCGCGCGAATCTCGTCGGGGTCGCGTCCGTGCACGGGCGACGATGCGTCCTTCACCGCCGAGCGAATCAGTGAATCGATGCCTTGATCGTCGGCCACGGCCGGATCGGCGTCGGGCCCCATGCCGAGAGCGATCAAGCCGAGCTTGGAAAGAATCTCCCACTCGTCGGGCTGACCGTCGTCGAGCGGCAGAACCGCTTCGCTGTAGTTCGCGACGTTGCGCACCGCATACTGCAACAAGAACACGTCGTAGTGGTCGCGTTGGAGTTGCGACGGTGGCGGCAACACGATGTCGGCGTGCCGAGTGGTCTCGTTCAAGTAGATATCGACACTGATCATCAACTCGAGACTCTCGAGCGCTTCGTCGAGGCGCTGCGAATGCGGTGTCGAGAGCACGGGGTTGCCCGACACGGTGACGAGTGCCTTGATCGAATCATTTCCCGCTTCGAGGATCTCCTCGGCCATGGCCGCCGCCGGATACTCCCCCATCACTTCGGGGTAACCGCTCACCTTGGTGCGACCGCCACCACGACCGATGCGAAAGCCCGAGCCGGTTCCGGGCGTGCCTTTGGTGGTCGGCGAACCGACCGCGGGACGAGTGAACATCACGCCGCCGGCGCGATCGAGGTTGCCCGAGAGCGTGTTCACCACGTCGATCAACCAACTGGCCGTCGTGCCGAATTCGGTGGTGGTGGTTCCGATGCGTCCGTACACCGCGGCCGACGGGGCCGCGGCCACTTCGCGCGCGATACGTCGCGTCGTGCTCGCGTCGATGCCCGTCGCTGCTTCCACTGCTTCGGGGGTGAAGGGGACCGACACCTCGCGCAGACGATCGACCCCGTCGATGAAGTCGCGCAGGCGCTCGGGGATGTCGACCAGGTTCTCGTCGAACAACACCTGCACGATCGCCATCAACCACAACGCGTCAGAGCCGGGGCGAATCGCCAACCATTCGTCAGCTTCCTCGGCCGTGCGCGTGAGACGGGGATCGACCACGACCACCTTGCCGCCGCGGGCGCGTATCGCTTCGATACGTCCGGGGAAGTCGGGGGCCGTGCAGAGGCTCCCGTTCGAGGCGTAGGGGTTGGCGCCGAGCATCAGCAGATAGTCGGTGCGATCGAGATCGGGCACCGTCACACTCGCCCCGGTTCCGAACAGATATCCACTCGCCACTTGCTTGGGAAGTTGATCGACGGTCGAGGCGCTGTATCGGTTGTGCGTGCCGAGTCCGATCAACATCGAGCGGTTGTAGAGCATCGCCGACAGATTGTGCGCGCTCGGGTTGCCGAGGTACACCGCGACCGCTTCGCGTCCATGACGTTCGATCACATCCTGCAGTCGTCCAGCGACCTCGGCCCACGCCTCATCCCATTCGACTTCGACGTGCACGCCATCGCGTTTGATGAGGGGCTTGCGCAGTCGATCCGGGTCTTCGTGCAATTGCTTCAGTGCCGAACCCTTCGGACAGATGTAGCCGTGCGAGAACACGTCGTCCATGTCGCCACGAATGCGACCGATCGATTCACCGCGCGGAGTGATGTTGACGGTGATCTCGAGGCCACAGCCGGCCTCGCAGAGCGGACAGGTGCGGAATACGGTACGGGTGTCGGAGGATTGACTCACGCGATGACTCTAGGACCGCCGCCGGTGAGGTCAGGTCACGGGAGACTTGTCGAGCAGAGCCGCTTCGCGTTGGAAGTCCTCGGCGGCGTCGAAGTTCTTGTAGACGCTGGCGAACCGCATGTACGCGACCTCGTCGAGCGCCCTCAGGCGATCGAGCACCGCGAGTCCGATGCGCGTGGAGGGAATTTCTCCTCCTCCCAGGGCCCGCATCTCGTCCTCCACCGAGTCGGCGAGGGCGTTGATCGCGTCCTCGTCGATCGGACGACCCTTGGCCGCCGCACGCACGCCGGAGGTGACCTTGACCCGGTCGAACGGCTCACGCCCGCCATTGGTCTTCGACACCATCAGGGGCACCTCGTCGATGCGCTCGAAGGTGGTAAAGCGATGATTGCATTCGGGGCACTCACGGCGGCGGCGGATCGCCGCACCATCCTCGGCGGTGCGCGAGTCGACCACCTTGGTGTCCTCGTGGCGACAGATCACGCAACGCATAACGATCAGAGTACCGATCACCACGGGGCCCCGTCCGTCGCACCCGTGGACATTTCGTTCACGGGATCAGGATGCGGGAACGATGAGGCGTTGGCCGACGGCGATCGACGAACCCCCATTCAGCGTCACGAGCTCGTTGACGAACGACGAAATGTCGCCGTCGGTGAGCGATGAGGCGATCGACCACAAGGTGTCGCCAGGGCGCACCACGTAGAACCCGTCGCCCTGGCCGAACACCACGGGGTCGAACGACGATGACACGGGCTGGCCCACCGAAAGAGGCGTCACCGTGGGGATGGAGGCAGTCGCATCCCCACGGCTCGCCAGGGCACGGACGCCGAGGCAGGCGGCGGCCGCGACAATGAACACGCTCAACCCGACCATCAGACGACGGCGCAAGTACACCTCGTGCGGCAGATGGCGCGAGGCCGGGGTACGCATCTCGATCACGTAGCGGGGGTCGAGGGCGAGGGCCATGGAGTTGTCCTTTCGTCGGGAGCGGGATCTGCTGTCAACGTGCCACGGGGGTGTGGCAGAGATCCCGCACAGGTGTTCGCAGAACAAGTGTTCGCTTGTTCGGCACTCTATGGAGAACATCTGTTCGGTGTCAACCACATGCTGGTCAGACCCCCAAAATCGACCCCTGGGCTGGGGCGATACGAACAGGTGTTTGACTCGGCGGGCGAACACCCGTACGATGTCGGCATGACTGATGCCCAAAAGCCCCTCGCCGCTCCCCTGACCGCCCGCCAGCGCGGGATCCTCGAGTGCATCGAATCGAGCATGGCCACCCGCGGGTTCCCGCCGTCGGTGCGTGAAATCGGTGAGGCCGTCGGACTCACCTCCCCTTCGACCGTGCACAACCATCTGAATTCATTGCAGAAAATGGGCTACCTCGAGCGCGACCCCAACCTGCCGCGCGCCATCAAGGTCTGCTGGGATCGCAACAGCGGCGCCAAGATCGAACGCGCTCGCGTGCACCATGTTCCTCTCGTCGGTGACGTGGCCGCCGGAACCAACGTGCTGGCTCAGCAAAACGTCGAAGACCTTCTGCCTCTCCCCGCCGACTTCACCGGCGACGGTGAGCTCTTCATGTTGCGGGTGCGCGGCGATTCGATGATCGATGCCGGAATTCTCGATGGTGACTACGTCGTCGCGCGTCAGCAAACGAGCGCCGACAATGGCGACATCGTGGTGGCCGGAATCCCCGGTGATGAAGCGACCGTCAAGACCTTCACGCGTCGTGGCAACACCATCGTGCTGAAGCCGGCGAACGAACGACTCTCGCCGATGGAGTTCTCGGCCGACGACGTGAACGTCTTCGGCAAGGTCGTCACTGTTCTGCGTCGTCTCTGACCGACCAGGCCCGGTCCTCGGGCCGAGGCGGAGCCCAGGTGACCGTGGGCGAATCGGATCCGTACACCACGACGGCGGCACTCCCCCGTGCCCGTCGACGTCGTCGCACGGTGGCGATCAGCGAGATGAGCATCAGCAGTCCGCCGAGCATCACGACCGCAGCCGCCGACAGGACCGTGCGATTGGACTCGATGGCAGCCGATCTTCCGAACGCGACGACTGCCGACGGATCGTCGGATCGCACCTCGATGACGAAACGTCCGGGTTGATCGATGTCGATCGATGCAATCGAGTCGCCCGCACCCGCCGGAGTGTCGTAGGCGACCGAGTCGTCGCGGTTCTGATCGAGCAACTGGTCGCTGGCGTCGAACACCCGCACGTCGACCGACGGTGCTTCGTCGATGTCGAAAGCGCGCGTCTCGTTGTCACATCCATCGAGCGACGCCACACGTCCCCGCGTTTCGACGTAGACGTAGTACGTACCGGCCTTGTCGACACGCACGGTCGAGGCACATCCGGCGGGCGTGCGCACCAGCTTATTCACCATCTGATCGTTCTGACCCACGCCAACCACGCCGAGGGCGAAACCCACCACCAGAACGAGCGTGGAGACGATCCACAAGATGGCGTTTCGGCGGGACGACATCGTCAGATCCCGAGGCGCTGCGCGATGCGTTCGATTGCTTCGTCGCTCTGCACCACGGCAACGCGCACGTGCCCCGCGCCCTGCGCGCCGTACAGATCGCCCGGGCTCACCAACGCTCCGGCCTCGCGGGCCAAGCGCTCGGTGAAGCCCCACGCGTCGTCGACCGGGAACCACAGGTAGAAACCACCCGCCGGCAAGGGCACCTTCGTGCCGGACCAGTCGGAGAGAATGCGCGCCATACGTTCGAGCCGATGTCGGTAGCGAAGGCGCTGTTCGGCGACATGGGCATCGTCGTTCAGCGCCGCAACCGCGGCCGCTTGCGCCGGACCGGGCACCATCATGCCGACGTGCTTGCGCACCTCACCGAGATAGTGAACGAGTTCGGCATCGCCCGCGTAGGCACCCACACGCAAGCCGGCCAAGTTCGAGCGCTTCGACAACGAATGCACCGTGATCACGCCGTCGGTTCCGTGCTGCAAAATCGAACTCGGCGCGTCGTCCCAGGTGAACTCGGCGTAGCACTCGTCGCTGAACACTGGGATACCTCGGGCTCGCCCCCACGATGCGGCGGCGCCGAGATCGTCGAGGGCACCGGTGGGATTCGACGGGCTGTTGACCCACAGCAACAACGCGCGTGCCGCATCGTCGTCGCTGATGGACGCGAGGTCGATGCCGCCCGTCGCGGTCATCGGCACCGGCACCGCACGACAACCCGCGAGGATCGCCCCCATCTCGTAGGTGGGATACGCGATCGCCGGGTACAGAACCGTGTCGCGCCACGGCGTGCGCAACTTCATCCACTGCGGCAGGGTCCCGACGAATTCCTTGGTTCCGATGCAGGCGGCGATGTCGCTCGTGGGTACCTTCACCGAGAAGCGTCGCTCCATCCATTCGGAGAAGGCCCGGCGCAACGGCTCGTTACCGACCGACGGCGGATAGCCCCTTTCGGAATTGCTCGAAGCCAGTGCGGCGATCACGCTCGCCGGAGGCGGATCGCAAGGAGTGCCGATCGACAGATCGATGAGACCGCCATCGAACGCCGCGCCGAGCGGCTTGAACGAGTCGAGTCGTTCGTACGGGTAGGGCGGGGGTTCGAACCCACGTCGTTCGGTGTCGGTCATGCGGTTTCCATAGTAGGCGCGGGGTCCCTCACGGGGTCACGACGAACTCGGCCAATCGCCCCGCCGACGCCTCGGCCAGTCGGGCGCGCACGCGCACTCCGGTCTCTTCGTGGGTGGTCGACACGACCTCGCCCTCACGATGGATCGATGCCAGCACGTCACCTCGCTCGTACGGCACGAGCAATTCGACCACCGTGCTGAGGGAACGCAAGCGGTCCGACAACGTCTGGAGGAATGCGCTGATCCCGTCGCCCGAACGCGCGCTGAGACCGACCGAACCCGGATGCCACTCGACCACTTCGGCGACGGCGTCCGGGTCGAGGTCGCTCTTGTTGAAGACCACAAGTTCGGGAACGGAATCGGCGCCGATCTCGCGGAGAACCTCGCGCACTGCCGCGATCTGACCATCGGGGTCGGGACCGCTTCCGTCGACGACGTGCACGAGATAATCAGCGCGCGTCGCGACCTCGAGCGTGCTCTTGAACGACTCGACGAGACCGTGCGGCAATCGACGCACGAATCCGACGGTGTCGGTGAGCAGCACCGGCTCACCACCGGGCAGCGCCAAGCGACGTGTCGTCGGATCGAGGGTGGCGAACAGCCGGTCCTCGACCAACACTCCCGCGTTGGTGAGCCGGTTGAGCAGGGTGCTCTTTCCGGCGTTCGTGTACCCCACGATCACCACGTTGGCCAAGCCGCTTCGCGAACGCCCCTTGCGTTGCAGATCGCGCGTGTGACCGAGCTCGACGAGTTCGCGCTCGAGCCGCGAGATGCGATTCTTGATGCGCCGTCGGTCGACTTCGAGCTTGGTTTCACCGCTACCGAATCGCGCTCCGACCCCACCGCGCTGCTGCGAGAGTTTCGCGTTCGCTCCGCGCCGCAAGCGCGGCAATCGATACCGCAACAACGCCAACTCGACCTGGGCCTTGCCCTCGAGGGTGTGGGCATTCTGCGCGAAGATGTCGAGGATCACCGCGGTGCGATCGATGGCGGTTCGCCCGAGCAACTTTTCGAGGTTGTACTGCTGGGCCGGTGACAATTCGTTGTCGAAAACCACCGTGTCGGCATCGACGGCGAGGCACAACTCACGCAACTCCTCGGCCTTTCCCTTGCCCACGTACCAGGTGTGATCGGGAGTGTCGCGGCGTTGCGTCAATCGCCCGACCACGTCGGCACCGGCCGTGTCGATCAGCAAGGCGAGTTCGTCGAGACTCGCCTCGGTTTCCTCGTCGCTCGATCCATCGAGCGCCACGCCGACGATCACGATCTTCTCGCGAACGGTGCGTTCGATCAGTGTCTGACCGAGGGCCTCGCCGTAGGGCGAGTTGGGGTTGCTCACGCGTCGACCACGACGTCGGCGACGTGCGTGGCGGGTGCAATGAGCGTGATGCGACGATCCCCGTCGACCCGCACGCGTGCGTCACCACCCTGCATGTGCACGAGCACGTCGGATGATGAAGCCGGCACGAGTCCCCAAGCGACCGCGGCTTCGGCGGCCGCGCACGCTCCCGTTCCGCAGGCCATGGTGATACCGGCGCCACGTTCGTGGACTCGCATGGTGATCGCGTTCGTTTCCGGACCGGGTTCGATGATCTCGAGATTCACCTGAGGGACGAGGGAGCCCAGCGCCAAAAGATCGACGACTGCGACGTCGTCGACCCCGACCACCGAATGCGGATTGCCGAGCGACAGGTGTCGAACCGGACGATCGGGATGACACGCGAGGGCGCTCCAGTTGGCGGGCTCGGGCAAATCGCGGGCCGCACCCATGTCGACACTCAACATGATCGTCGACCCATCGACGCGATCGATCACGGTCACGAGCCGTTCGCCATCGTCGGTGTCGACCACGTACTGATCGACATCCGACTCGCGTTGGCGATCGGCGGCTTGCACGAGGCATCGAATGCCGTTGCCACTCATCTCGGCGCGACTGCCATCGGAGTTGTGCAGAACCATTCCCAAACGCGTCGGCGACTTTCGTTCGAGAATCAACAACCCGTCGGCGCCGACGCCCGTGCGACGATCGCACCACCGGCGCGCGAGGTCGGCCCAGTCCGGAGTGGTCGTCATCTGACGCCGATCGATCACCAAGAAGTCATTGCCGAGACCGTGGTGCTTGGAGAGCCGCAACGTCATGATCACGACACCTTAGGCGAGCGTCGCCAGCAGCCCTTGTGCCACTTCGGCGACGGGATCTTCGTGAACGGCGAACCATTCGATGCGGGGGTCGCGGCGGAACCAACGCTCCTGCCGCACGGCGAACTGCCGGGTGCGCAGAATCGTCGTCTCGACCGCCTCGTCGAGCGATGACCGACCCTCGAGATGGTCGGCGATCTCCTTGTAACCGAGGGCCTGCATCGCGGTCGCCGACGGACGCGCGTCGAGCAAGCGACGCACCTCATCCACCAGACCGGCCTCGACCATCGCGTGCACCCGCGACTCGATTCGACGCCCGAGCACCGCCCGATCCCACGACAACGCCACCTGACGAACCGACGACGGCGGATACGCATCGACGCCGGGTCCATACGACGAGAAGGTTCGGCCACTGCCGATCGTCACTTCGAGGGCCCGCACGATGCGTCGGGTGTTGGTGGGCTCCATCTTGGTGGCCGCGACCGGATCGAGCGAGCACAGACGTTCGTGCAGTCGCTCCGGCCCGTGCTTCTCGGCCTCTTTCTCCAGATCCGATCTGATCTCGGGCCATTGACCGGGTATGTCAAGATCGTCGACCACGGCTCGGAGATACAAACCCGTGCCACCCACGAGCACGGCGGTACCACCTCGAGCGTCGATGTCGTCGACCGCCGCGCGATATGACGACTGGAACTGAGCGACCGTGAAGGTCTGATCCGCATCGACGAGGTCGATCAGGTGATGGCGAACGTCGGCACGCTCGGCCATCGTGGGTTTCGCCGTGCCAATGTTCATGCCTCGGTACACCTGCATCGCGTCGATCGACACCAATTCGATGCCGAGCGCCCGCCCACGCTCACTCATGGCGAGCGCCATGGCCACCGCCGATTTGCCGCTGGCCGTCGGACCCAGCACCGCGAGACGCGCGACGGTCACGCCGACCTCACAGAGCGGCGACCGGAATGCGCACCTTGTGCGCCGGCTCGCTGATCAACTCGCGGAACTCGCCGCGCAAGTGATGCGGTGCGGCACCGGTGACGAGCACGTTGGCGTAGCTGCCGACGCGAATCGGTTCGGCGTGCGGAAAGTGAACGAGCTTGTTCTGTCGGGTGCGACCCGAGATCACGCCGGGATCCTTCTTCGACGGACCTTCGATCAGCACCTCTTCGACCCGACCGATACGCGCTTCGTGCTTGAGCAGAGCCGAACGCTCGACCACCACGCGCAGACGGGCGAAGCGTTCGCTCACGGTCGCGGGATCGACGAACTGATCGACCATCGTGGCGGCCTCGGTGCCGTCGCGGGGCGAGAAGATGAACGTGTAGGCGTAGTCGTATTCGGCGGCCGCGGCGACCTCGAGAGTGCGGGCGAAGTCATCGTCGGTCTCGCCGGGGAAGCCCACGATGATGTCGGTGCTGACCGCGAGGTCGGACACGTGACGACGTGCCTCAGTGAGTCGTTCCAAGTACCGCTCGGCGGTGTATCCGCGATGCATCACGGCGAGCAAGCGATCGCTCCCCGACTGCAATGGGTAATGAAGGTGCTCGCACACCGTGGCGGTCTCACCCATGGCCGCGAACGTCTCGTTGCGCATGTCCTTGGGGTGGGGGCTGGTGAACCGCACCCGCCGTATGCCCGGCACCGATCCGACGTCGCGCAACAGGTCGGCGAACAAGGGTCGTGCGGACACCGCCTCCCCCTCACGTCGACGTTCGAGCTGAATGTCGCGACCATAACTGTTGACGTTCTGGCCGAGCAGCGTCACCTCGGTGACTCCGTCGAGGGCGAGTTGGCGCACCTCGGCGAGCACATCGTCGTACGGTCGACTGATCTCGGCACCGCGCACGCTCGGCACTATGCAGAAAGCGCACGAATTGTCGCAACCGATCTGGATGGTGACCCACGCGTCGTGTCCGGTGCTGCGCTTGGCCGGCAACGCCGACGGGAACATGGCGTGATCATCGATGACGGCCTCATCGAGAATCTCCGTGATCGGGCCGGCGACGACCGCTTCGTTCAGCAGGTCGACCGTGCGATGAACGTTGTGAGTGCCGAGCACGACGTCGACCCACGGGGCTCGATCGCGCACCACCTCGCGATCCTTCTGGGCCAGACAGCCCGACACCACGATGCGACGTCCCTCGCGCTCGTTCTTCCAGCGTCGCATCGTTCCGAGCGTGCCGTAGAGCTTGTTGTCGGCGTTCTCACGGATGCAGCAGGTGTTGAGCACCACCACATCGGCGTCTTGCTCGTCGTCGACCGCCCGCAAACCGTCGGCTTCGAGCAGACCGGCGATTCGTTCGGAGTCGTGCTCGTTCATCTGGCACCCGAAGGTGCGCACGACGTAGGTGCGCGGAGACGTGTCGGCCATGACGGCGGTCAGACTACCGGCGTCAGGGTTCGACGAACTCCCGCAACTCGCGACCTCCGGCCATGTGGCGCAAACGAAACAGCGTGCGCACCTCGATCTGGCGCACGCGCTCGCGGGTGATGTTGAAGGCTTGGCCCACTTCCTCGAGGGTCGCTCCGTCCTCGCCGTCGAGACCGAAGCGCATGCGCATGACCTCCTGATCGCGGGGTGGCAAATCGACGAGAACCGCACGCACCGCCTCGCGCATGTCCGCGATCTCGAGACCGTCGGTGGGATCGGCTTGGTTGCTGGCCGCGAGATTGTCGGCGAAGGTCGTGTCGGAGTCGTCGCGCGTCGGCTGATCGAGGCTCATGGTGTCGGCGGCGAGGCTGATCCACTCACCGACGCGCTCGGGTGTTTCGCCGAGAGCGTGAGCGATCTCGACGTGGCTCGGCTCGCGATGCAGACGTTGGGCCAACTCGCGCTGGGTGCGAATCGTCCGGTTCACGTTCTCCATCGCGTGAGCCGGCAGACGAATGTTGCGACTCTCCTCGGAGACGGCTCGCGAGATCGACTGCTTGATCCACCAGGTGGCATAGGTCGAGAACTTGAAGCCACGGCTGTGGTCGTACTTCTCCACCGCTTTCATCAGTCCGATGTTGCCGCTCTGAATCGCATCGGCGAGGGGCATCGTGACCTTCGTGTAACGCTTGGCGATACTCACGACGAGCCGCAAGTTGGCTCGGGTGAGATCCTCGCGGGCCCGTCGACCCTTGGTGGCCAACCGCTCGAGACGTCGGCGTTCGAGGACCGAGGCCGAATCATCGAGCAACGCGATCTCTCGTTCGGCCGCGAATCCGTCGGCAATACGCCGTCCGAGCGCACGTTCCTCGTCGACGTTCAAGAGCGGTATGCGACTGATCTCGTGCAGATAGAGCCGCACGGCATCGGATGCGCCGTCATCGGGGGTCGCTCGCGTGGCACCACCGCGTCGCACCTTCTTGTGCTCCTCCAACGGACGCCGCAATTCACCGGTGTCGTCGAGCTCGAACGATTGATCGACGGCGATGCCTTCGGCTTCGATCGCCATGCGAATGATCTCGATCGTCTCGGGAAGCAATTCGACGTCATGGAGCGCGTCAACGATCTCCTCGGTCGACAACTCTCCGCGTCGACGACCGTACGCGATGAGTTCAATCCACTCGGAGGAGTCGAGACCGATGACGTGCGGAACGCGATCGTGCGCGCTCGCCACCACGGCATCACTCTCGATCGTCACCCCCACCCCCCGCACGAGTGCTCTTCGCTGAAAGCCACCCTAGCAATGCCTCCGAGGCCGCCGGAGCAAGACGCGCGTCGTCGAGTTCCTCGAGTCTCAAGCGAGCGTCACGATCGGCGCGAATCTCGTCGGGGTCGGTGACTCCGGTGCGCTGAGAAAGGGTTCGTCGCACCGCGAGACCGATGAGATTGAACGCCACCGACATCGGTTCGACATCGACATCGGCGACCGCCGCCCGTTCGAGCAATTCGCACACTTCGGGGTCGGCGGACGCGAGTGCGGCGTCGAGAATCTGGGTCGTGGTTCCTTGCGACGCCCCGGCCAAGGCGAGAAACGCACGGCGCGGCACCTCGGCGGCGAAGAGTTCCTCGATCAACCACGGAGCGATGCCATCCCAGTTCTGCAGTAGCAGGGTCACGGCCACGAATTCGGCGTTCTCCGACACCCCGACGTTGCGGGTCGACGCAACCCGAACCTCGGGTCGTTGTCCGCGTTTTTCGGCCATGCGCGAGAGATCAGCCACCGGAAGACCCACTCGGGTCGCCACCTCTCCGGCGTAGAGCTTGCGTACGTTCACATCGGGGTGTTCGTTGATGACCGCCATCGCTCGTTCGGCCACTCGGGCACGATCCTCGGGGCTGCGCAGGGGCTGGCCGGCCACCACACGATTCACCCGAAACCCGAGGAACGGCATCGCGTCGTCGACCGCCGCCGCGAGGGCCGCCGGATCTGAGTTCGCCAGATCGCCGGGATCCTTGCCGTCGGGGAACCGCGCCACGGCGACCTGCACCTGATACTTCTTCTCCCATTCGTAGAACTTCTCGGCCGCGCCCTGCCCCGCCGCATCGGCGTCGAACGCGAGAATCACCCGACTCGCGAAGCGTTTGAGGATGCGCACGTGTTCCTCGGTCAGAGCCGTTCCACAGGTGGCGACCGCTCGCGTGACGCCCGAGCGATGAAAACCGATCACATCGGTGTAACCCTCGCACACGATCACCTGATCGGCCTTCACCACGTCGTTCTTGGCCCAATTGAGCCCGTAGAGGGTCTTCGATTTGAAATAGATCTTCGTCTCGGGCGAGTTCTTGTACTTCGCCGGATCGCTCGAACCCGGCAGAATGCGCCCACCGAATGCGACCGGCTCGCCGGTGTCGGTGAAGATCGGGAACATCACCCGATTCCGGAACGAATCCTGCAATTTGTTCGCCTTGTTGTTGAACGCCAGCCCGACATCGAACAGGACGTCGGCCGGGAAACGATCGCGTAGATGCTGGCTCAACAAGTCCCAGCCGTCGGGTGCGAAGCCCAACTTGAATTGACGAGCGACGTCACCCGCCAGACCTCGATCGCGCAGATAATCGCGCGCCGCTCGGGCATCGGCGGAGGTGAGCAAACGTTGGTGATACCACTCGACTGCGGCCTCCATGGCCTCGATCAACTTCTTACGGCGCTGACGATCCTTGCTTTCGCCGCCCGAGGTGTAGGTGAGAGTGATTCCGGCTCGGCTGGCCAACTTCTCGACCGCGGTCACGAAGTCGACATGCTCGATCTCCTGAACGAACTTGAAGACGTCGCCGCCGGCCTGACAGCCGAAGCACTTGTACCGAGCGGTCTCCTCGCGAACGTTGAACGAGCCGCTCTTCTCGGCGTGGAACGGGCACAGACCCACCCAGTTGCGACCGGTCTTGCGCAAGGCCACGTACTGCTGCACCACGTCGACGATGGAGACAGTCGCTCGAACCCGCTCGATGTCCTCCTCGGCAATGGCCATGGACCGAGGCTAATGCAGGGATGTTCCCCGGGAGTCAGGGCCATC
>JBJTIO010000115.1:0-10813 GCA_046095045.1 Actinomycetota bacterium | reverse complement strand
GGTTCGATTCCCAGCGTCGCCTCCAGTGTCGTCGTGACGGTGGTACGTTCCCGTTTCGCATGAACCGTCTCTTCCAGCACGCCTATTTCGTGAGCGATCTCGAGGAGTCGATCGACCATTGGCATCGCCTGTTCGGAGCCGGGCCGTTCGCCATCGCGTCGCACCATCGCACCGACACCTTCACGTATCGCGGCACCCCGGTTGAGGCCGACGTTTCGTATGCCTTCGGTTATCTCGGAGACCTGATGATCCAGTTCATCCAGCAACACGACGACCAGCCGTCGATCTACCGTGACATGTTCGCCCCCGGTGAGTCGGGCTTTCACCACGTCGCCTATCTGGTGTCCGACTTCGCCGCCGAACGTCAGCGTTTGCTCGATCTCGGCTTCGAACCGGCCTGCGAACTGTTCGCCGACGGCGTGAATGCCTCGTACTTCGACACCCGCCACGTCACCGGCGGATTCACCGAGATCCACGGAGATCCTACGCACATCGTTAAGACCTTCGCGCGTTGGCGACGAGCTCACGACGAATGGAAACCGGGCGACCCGATCGTCCTCGGACGCTGATCAGTCTCCGGAGAATCTGGGAACCAAGTCTCGCTTGCCGGCGACCTTTATGTCAGCCCCACATCGGGCAACGTCAAGAAAGGTCTCCCATGTCGAACTCCCGATTCCGTCGATTCCTTGCAGGCACGGCTCTGGCAACCACCACGCTCGTTGCGACACTCGCGGCCCCTGCAGCCGCGCATGTCTCCATCGTCGCTTACGGCACAACGTTCACGGCGGGTTCGTCGAACGTGATCTACTTCCGAGTTCCGCATGCGTGCAGCTCGACGTCAGTCACGAACAAGGTGACGGTCACGATCCCGGCGTCCGTCACGGGCGTCAAGCCTCAGGTGATTCCGGGATGGACCGTGAGTCGCACCCTCAATGGCACGACGACGGCCACGGTGACCTGGACGTCTTCGGGCCGTGCGTACGACCTGAAGGATTGGCAGTTCATGGACTTCGGCATTCGTGCCACGCTCAACGGCGTGGAAGGTGACGTCATTGTGTTCGATTCGACGACGCAGTTTTGCGACTTCGACGAATCAGGAAACGCCTTGGGTACGCCCGAAGTGGAGGTGTGGACGGGGGTCGACGCACCCAAGTTGACGCTTGTGGGCACGACGAAGAAGGTCTCCGGTGCGGCGGACCTTGCTGACCTGAAGGGACGAGTGGTCACGCTCGAATCAACGATTTCTGCCATGCAGACGACTCTTACGTCGATGGTTACCAATGTTGGCCTTGTCGTCAACGAGATGCAGACGGGTCAAAAATCGGCCTCGATCTCGCGCAATGCTCGTGGCGTCGTTCTCTACGACCTCGATCTTTCGACGATCTGGAAGAAGAAGAGCGTCGACATCATGGTCGGTTCAACCAAGGTCGGGTCCGTCTACTTGAACTCGATGGGTGATGCATCGGGAAGCATCGCGGCGAGGTCGGCCACGTCGGCCACGGTCGGGTCGACCGTATCCTTCGTGTGGAAGGGCGTGACCGTGGCGACGGGCGTCGTTTTCTGAGACTTCAGAACGCCGACAACGTGCACACGGTCGCATGACCGGGATGAAGTGATACGGGATTCGTTCCCGGGATATCGGCGATGAACGTGAAGACGACCCGGGTTCCACTGAGTTCGATGTCGTAGCCGTGAAGGTGGAACTCGCGTTCGGTGGCGCTCGTGATCGTCAGGGACACTTCGGTTCTGAGCGGTACATCGAACGACTCGACCTCGGCGCTGTCGGCGTCGCAGACGAATCGACGTAATTCGATGACGGATGCGGTGCTTGTCGGTCCTGGATTCATCGTGGTGTTCGGGGTTGTCGACTGGCCGGGGACGGTCTCGGGAGGACCGACCGTTGTTCGAAGCACCGATGACGAAGGCGCGACCGAGATCGAATCGGTCGATGTCGTGGACGGCCCAGTCGGTTGCGGGGTGACGACGGTCGTCGTGGATGTTTCGACCTCGTTGTTATTGGCGCCTCCGCAGGCGCTCAAAATCAGGATTCCGAGGATGGGGATCGAGGAAAGTCGCATGGAAGAAAGGTCGTCAGGATGCCGGGATGGTTCCCGTTGATCAGTCGCCGAGAACCCGGGCGGTGTAGGCGTTGGAGAAGGTGCGCATCGGGTCGATGCGTTGGCGGGCTTGCTGGAACGCGTTCCATTGCGGGTAGAGCCTCGACAACGACTCGGAGTCCTGGAAGTGCATCTTTCCCCAGTGGGGTCGTCCGGCGTGGTCGCGCATGATCGCCTCGACATCGCGGAAGTACGGCTCGTACGGCATCCCCTTGTACATGTGCACGGCGATGTAGGCGCTCTCGCGACCCGACGCGGTGCTGAGCGGAATGTCGTCGGCGGCGGTGAAGCGCACCTCGACGGGAAAGCTCACCATGTGTCCGCGGTCGTCGATCATCTTGCGCACCGCGCGCAACGCGTCGGCGCAGGCCTCGCGGGGGAGTGCGTATTCCATCTCGACGAACCTCACGAGCCGTTGACTGGCGAAGATGCGATGACTCTCGTCGACGATCGTCGACTGGCCGGTCGAGGGCAACGCGGTCGCGAGACGCGGAATCAGTGCGGGCCGGGCCCGACCCAAGCGGCACACCGCTCCGAAGGCGAAGTTCTCCATGAAGGTCTTGGCGTACCAGTGCTTCACACGGCTCGGGATCTCCACCGGATCCTCGGTGCGGTTGTTGCGTTTGGTGAGCGCCCATTTCGTGTGCGGAATCCAGAAGAACTCGAAGTGATCGTTCTCATCCACGTTCTCGTCGAGATCGTCGAGAAGTTTCGCGAGGGGTTGGGCACCCTCGATCGCGCGCAACCGGAACGAGGGCACCACGCGCAGCGTGACGCGCGTGACGATTCCGAGCGCTCCGACGCCCACACGCGCCGCGTGGAAAAGTGTCGTGTTCTGCTCGGCCGACAGATCGATCAGGCTCCCGTCGCCGGCGACGATTCGCAGCGCGACCACTTGGGCCGCGATGCCCGTGAGTGCGCGCCCTGTTCCGTGCGTGCTCGTCGCGATCGCACCGCTGATGGTATGATACGCGATGTCGCCGAGGTTGGGCAGAGCCAATCCGAGTCCGCTGAGCAACACGTTGAGGTCGGCGATCGTGATGCCGGCCTCGACCGTCACCGTCGACGCCGGTCGATCGACCGCGATCAGTCGGCGCAGGTGATCCATGCGCACCATGTCGCCGGTCGTCACGGCGGTCGCGGTGAAACTGTGTCCACTTCCGATCGCTTTCACGGTGCGCTTGCTTTCGGCGGCGCGTCGAACGATGTCGGCCAGTTCCTGTTCGTCGCGGGGCGCGTGAATCGCCTGCGGGGTCGCCGTTTGGTTGCCGGCCCAGTTGGTCCAGGTGCCGCGACGAATCGACGACATGTTCAGTGCGCCGGGGGCCACGCGCCGATGGGTTCGCCGGTGATGGCGTGCGGTGCGACCCCGAGTTCCTGGATCAGGCTCTGGCTGTAGGCGACGCGTCCGGTGAGACGTTGCGGATCGGACGAGCACAACTAGAGCGCCGCTTGGGCGATGATCTCCTCGGGTTCGAGTCGGTACTTCTCGACGAGGTCGTGCACGCCGGCACCCGGAGTCGGCACGTTGTCCCACGGCGCGAGAGTGTTCACGGCGATGTTGTCATCGAAGAGTTCGGCGGCCATGCCGAGCGACAAACGCTCGAGAGCCGCCTTGCACAGTCCGTACACCGACGAGTTGCCGGTCTTGTAGAACTCCTCGAAGGGCGGCCCCATCGGCTTCACCGCGGCGCGCGACGAGATGTTGAGGATCCAACCAGCCCCGCGCGAGCGCATGTCGGGGATCACGCGTTGAGCGAGATCGATGGTGCTCCACACTTGGGTCTCGATCATCAACTTGAAACGCTTCTCGGGGAACGCATCGATGGGAAGAAAGAACGTGACGGCGGCGTTGTTCACCAGAATGTCGATGCCACCGAGTGCGGCCCGTACGTCGTCGACCAGAGCAGCGCGATCGTCGGCGTTCGACAGATCGGCCTTGAACGCGGCGGCGCTTCCACCCGCCGACTCGATCATGCGCACGGTGTCGAGCAAGGTACCGGGATAACGCGGATCGGGATCGAGCGTTCGAGCGGTGCACGCCACGGTGGCACCCTCGGCGGCGAGACGGCGGGCGATCGCGGTACCGATGCCACGGCTGGCGCCGGTCACGAGGGCGACCTTGCCCGCGAGCCGTTGTCCGTCGATGTTCTGCTGCATGGTCGTTCATTCTGGCAGGTCATCGGGGTCGATCGGGTACTGTCGCACCCCGTGACCCTCGAAGCGCCCGCCCGCCGATTCCTGCACATGTGTTATTGCTGCGACGACACCGACGAAGTGGTCGACTTCCTCGTGAACGTGCTCGACATGCGCGAAGTCATGCGCAATCCGCTGCACCCGTCGGATGGATCGCTTCTCGGAATCGACGGCGAGATCGTCAGCGGTGCCGCTTTCGTGTACGACAAGCGCGGTCCGCGCACCAGCCCGTCGATCGAGGTTCAGGAATGGGTGCGACCCACGGTGATCGGTGAACCCATGAGTGATCCCACCCACGTCGGCATGCAATCTCTCGGTGTCGCCGTTCCGCATCTCGATCAGACCATCGCGCGTATGCTCGACGCGGGTTGTCGCGAGGTGTCGCGGGGTGCAACTGACTGGACCGGAACATGGGTCACGCTCGCCGACCCCACCGGCACGCTCTTCGACCTCCTCGAGGACGCCACCATTCCCGAAGGTGAGTCGCGCATGCGTCATCTGCGCATCACGGTGACCGACCTCGATGTGTCGTTGCCGTGGTACGAGGGTCTGGGGTTCATCGAGTTGGCCCGACACGCTTGGGCATCGGGTTCGCACCTCGGCATCGACGCCGGCGCGGCCGACGTGGTGCGTTTGCGACTACCCGACGAACCCTGCGAGGTGGTGCTCGTGCAGTGGACCACTCCGCGTTCGCACGGCCGCCATCCCGAGCACGCCAACCAAGCCGGATTGTTCCGCACCGCGGTCGGCGTCGACGACACCGTGAAGTCGTACAACGAGTTTCTCGCCGCGGGTTGGACCTTCGAACGCGAGCCCCGTCAGGTCGAGTTGTCGGGCACGAAGGTCCCCGACATGTGGATCTGCTTCCTCAACGATCCCGATGGGGTGCCTTTCGAATTCGTGCAGAGACCGCGGTCGGCCTTTCGACCCTGATCGTCAGTCGACGGTGCGGGGGAAGAGCGAACCCGACACTTGCCCGTCGAGGGTGACCGAACGCGACGCGAACACCCAGCGATCGTCGACGCGCCGGTATGCGTCGACGTAACGCCCCCAATGGTCGAGGCCGATCTCGGTCAGAACGGCGAAATCGCACCGACCGGTCGCGTGCGACTCGTCGACGAGGTCGATCTGGTGCGTGGCGGTGAAGTGGCGCACGTACGACGGACCACTGAACAACGTCGCACCCGTGAACACCTCCATCACGGCGTCGATGCCCTCGTGGCGCCGACCCTGCACGATCAACACCGCGTCGGGGGCGAAGAGTGCGTGCACCTGGGTGAAACGCCCGGTGTCGCCGTTGGCGTTGTAACGGCTCACGAGGTCTCGGATCTCCTCGCGGGCCATCAACTGCCAGATCTCCATGGGTTCCCTCTCGTGAGCCGAACAGTCGGTTTCACGACTGTTCGAACTTTCCATTCCTCCGTAATCGATCCTATGTCCCACCGAACCTATGACCCACCGTCCGGCTTGGGACGACAACATGCGCGCGTGGTCCGGTTTCCCGCTCTGATCAACGCGCGGCGTGGAACGTCGCGGCACACGTGCTCACCACACGACCACCGTTGCCGTGGTCGATGAGCGACACGCGCGCGCCAACCTTGCCGTCGGCGCCGATGAAGGCTTCGCCTTCGGTGCGGAACGGACCGGTCTTGCCACGGTTCACGAACATCACGTACCAATCGTCGATCTGCACCTCGTGGCCCGAGATCGTCGTCGCCAACTCGTTGGCGCACGCCTCGAGGACGATGTGTTGAGGACCGATGTGCAATGCGGCATCCGGTGACGCCAGTTCGGCGGTGAGGGCCGGGATTTCCCACACGCCGTGCGCGATCCGTTGCGCCCCGAACACTCGGTGCAACGGGGGAAGGTCGGGGGAGTCCACGACGTCGATCGGTGGATTGTCGATCTTCTGGTAGCCCTCGGGCTGATCGCCGAGTGACAAGCCGACTCCCGTCGAGATGGCGATCACGCGCGACGGATCGGCGGCATCGACGACCAGCGCGCGACTGAAGCCGAGTCGTCGGCCGGTGTGCAGATTGTCGGGGATGATCTTCAACTCGCGCACGTCACGGGCCGGGTCGAGGATCTGCATCGACGCGATGAGCGGGTTGGGAACGACGAGATCGTCGTTGAAGCCCCCACACTCCGGAGACGCCACGCACAACGGCGCCGCCATGATGCCGCCCGACGCGTTGCGCATGTCGTGGCGCAGGGTCATGAAGTTGCCCTCGACGCCGGTGTCGAGAGACGCCCAGCGTCGGCCGAGATACCGATAGGTGAGCAACGACGTCCACTTCTCCTCGAACGTCTTCCAGTACTCGGAGGGGTCGGTGTCGCGAATGTCGATCGGTGGATTGTTCGTCGCGTCGGTCATCGTGTTCTCCTCAAGCGGCCAGCTCGTCGATCATGGTCGCGTACCGATCGATGAACGCCGGCACGCCGCTCGGGTCCTCCCAGCCGTCGCGCCCGGAGCCCACGATCACTCGCTCGATGCCGAGCTCGCGGTACCGCTTCAACGTGTCGAGGCTCGGATCGCCGAAGGCGACCATCGAGATCGGCACGTCGTGACGACCTGATTCGGCAGCGATCTGCCGGAACTTGGTGACGCGTCTTTCCACATCCCCGAGGGTCACGTCGAGGGGCATCCAACCGTCGGCCCACGCCACCGCATGCTGGGTGCCCAACTTCCCTCCGGTTCCGCACCAGATCGGCGGATGGGGACTCTGCACGGGCTTGGGTCGTGACCACACCTTGTCGAAGTCGTACCACTCGCCATGATGTTCCGCTTCGTCGTCGATCCAGAGCGATTTCAACGCGGCCACGCAATCGGCCAAAGCGCGGTACCGCATCGACCACTTGACGTCGCGGTGGTTCGCCAATTCCTCTTGGTTCCAGCCGACACCCACGCCGAACTGCACGCGGCCGCCACTCAACACGTCGAGGGTCGACACTTGCTTGGCCAAAACGAACACATCGTGTTCGAGCGGCAGGGCGACACCGAGACCGAGCAACAGCGACGGGGCGTGATCGCCGATCTGCATGAGGCTGAGAAACGGGTCCATCATCGTGGTGTATTGCCACGGCATGTCGCCGCCCGTTGGATACGGCGTGTTGCGTGAAACGGGTATGTGACTGTGCTCGCCGATCCAGATCGAATCGAAACCGGCCGACTCGAGCAAGGGCCCGAGAACGGGCGGCGGAATGTCCGCCGGGGTGTTCATCGTCGTGTAGCCGAGCTTCATGCGTTCTCCACGGTAACGGGGATGCGACCGTCGGCGCTTTCCCGCACTACCTTTCGGGCATGTCGACCACGACTTTTCCCGCCTTCATCTTCACGAACGATCCCGACAACCCGCGCACCGAGGTGTGTGAGATCACCCTCGACGATCTGCCCGCCGACGGGGTTCTGATCGACGTCGAGTGGTCGAGCGTCAACTACAAGGATGGTCTGGCGACGTCGCCCAAGGGCAAGGTCGCGCGCATCTCGCCGCTCATTCCGGGCGTCGATCTGGCGGGCACGGTGGTCGACGCGGCGGGTTCGTCGTTCGCGGTCGGCGACAAGGTGATCGCGCACGCCTACGACATCGGAGTCGCGCGTCACGGTGGCTACGCCCGTTTCGCACGTGTGCCGGCGGAGTGGATCGTGCCGATGCCAGCCGGTCTCGACACTCGTGACGCGATGGTGATCGGCACGGGAGGCTTCACGTCGGCCGAGTCGGTGATGGCGTTGCTCGATCGCGGTCTGAAGGTGTCCGATGGTCCGATTCTCGTCACCGGCGCGACCGGTGGAGTCGGCAGCATGGCGGTGTCGATGCTCGCGCAACTCGGCTTCGAGGTCGTCGCGTCCAGCGGAAAGGCCTCGGCCGAGCCGTTCCTGAAAGGTCTCGGAGCGTCACGAGTGATCGATCGCGCCGAGCTGTCGGCCGACGACCCCAAACCCCTCGGGCAGATGGAGTTCGCGGGCGCCGTCGACTGTGTCGGTGGCACGACCCTGGCCAACGTGTTGAAGCGTCTCAAGTACGGCGGAGCGGTCGCCGCGAGCGGACTCACCGGAGGTGCCGGTCTGTCGACCACCGTGATGCCGTTCATCCTTCGCGGCGTCGCATTGCTCGGCATCGATTCGGTGCAGTTGCCGATGGCTCAGCGCGTCGAGGTGTGGCGCCGTTTGGCGACCGACCTGCGTCCGGCGGGCATCGATCGGATCGGACACGAGATCGGCCTCGGCGACCTGGAACGGGTGTTGGCGGCGATCCTGCGCGGCGAGGTCACCGGTCGGTACGTGGTGGCCCCGCGTTGATCGCATTCGCTCTCTGGGCGCATTACGCTGAGGTCGTGCCGATGCGACACTCGACCTGCACGACACCACGATCCTGCGAATGACGCCCCCATCTTCGACTTCCACCCTGGTCGTCCCGGGATCGCACCTCATGATCGGCCTCCTGGGCGCTCGCGACGGTCACTTGCGTCTCATCGAGAACGCCTTCGCCGGCACCGACATTTCGGCTCGGGGCAACGAGCTGGCCATCGTCGGACCCGACTCGGCGGTGGTCGCGCGTTTGTTCGAGGAACTGGTGAATCTTCTGCAGCGTGGCGAAACCGTCGATGAAGCGGTCGTGAAGCGCAGCATCGCGATGGTGCGACAGGATGCCAGCCCCTCGTCGGTTCTCACCGACGAAATCCTGCGCGCCGCCAAGGGGCGTTCGATCAAACCGAAGACGGCGGGGCAGAAGCGCTACATCGACGCGATCCGACGCAACGTGATCACGTTCGGCATCGGACCGGCGGGAACCGGCAAGAGTTGGCTCGCGGTCGCGATGGCGGTGCACGCTCTGCAAACACGGCAGGTGCAGCGCATCATCCTCACCCGTCCGGCCGTCGAAGCCGGCGAGCGCCTCGGATTCCTGCCCGGCGATCTGATGGCCAAGATCGATCCGTATCTACGGCCGCTGTACGACGCGATGTACGACATGGTCGACACGGAGGGAGTGCAAAAACTCCACGATCGCCAAGCACTCGAAGTGGCGCCACTGGCCTTCATGCGCGGTCGCACGCTCAACAACAGTTTCATCATCCTCGACGAGGCTCAGAACACGACGCCCGAGCAGATGAAGATGTTCCTCACTCGCATCGGTTTCGGGTCGAAGGTCGTCGTCACGGGCGATGCCACACAGGTCGACGTTCCCGACGGACGCAGCGGTTTGGCCGGTCTCGAACGTGTGCTCACCGGCATCGAGGGTCTCGAGTTCGTTCATCTCGACGCGGGTGACGTCGTGCGTCATCGCATCGTCGGAGACATCGTCGCGGCGTACGAGCGCGGTTCATCGGGTGGATCCGGTCGTGGTTGAGGGTCCGCCGCGCATTGGTCGCAAGGTGAAGGTCGGAGGCGACGTCGACGCCGAGGTCTTCTGCGCCGACGAGCAGACGACGGTCGTGGTCGACGTCGTGCGTTGGCAATCTCTCGCCGTGGCTGCATTGGCGATGGAAGGGGTTCGCGGCGGAACTGAACTGTCGGTCTTCTTCGTCGCGAAGGACGACATGATCGATCTCAATCGCGAACACATGGGCGAGAACGGACCCACCGATGTTCTGTCCTTCCCGATCGACGGTGGCGAGGTGCTCGAGTCGACGAGTGGTCCGAGCGGCGGCACGCGCGGTCCGGATCGTTCTCCACCCGATCGAGGAGACATGCCGCTCCTGCTCGGTGACATCGTGATCTGCCCCGAAGTCGCCGTCGCTCAGGCCGCGAGCCATGCCGGGACCGTCGATGATGAACTGGCGTTACTGGTCGTGCACGGTGTTCTGCACATTCTCGGCTGGGACCACGACACCGCCGACAAAACCCTGGCCATGCAACAGCGCGAGCGTGAGAGTCTCGTCGCGCACCACTGGCGCGGAGACATTCCGGCCACGTTCTCGCAAACCGTTCCGGAAGGAGCCTGAGGTGGTCGCAGCGTTCAATGGAACCGATTGGATTCTTCTCGCCGTCGTTTTGGTGTTGCTCGTCGTGCTGATCTTCCTCTCGCTCGCCGAGATGGGGTTATCGCGCATGAGCAAACCGAAGGCCGCAGCGATGGCCGAAGGCGGGGTTCGACAAGGTCGCGCGTTGGAGGACCTGGTGGGTGAACCCGAGAAGTGGGTGAATCCGTTGTTGCTTTCGGTCAACGTCTGCCAGACCGTTCAAGCGACCCTCACCGGTGTGATCGCCGCTCGTGCGTTCGGACCGGTCGGCGTGGTCGTGGGCGTGGTGCTCAACGTGATCGTTTTCTTCGTCCTCGCCGAGGCCGTGCCGAAGACCTACGCGGTGCTGTATCCCGAGCGGGCGGCGTTGTCGACGGCGCGCGGGGTGAAACTGCTCGTGGCGTTCGCGCCACTGCGCATGGTGTCGGGCTGGTTGATTCGTCTGACCAATGTGATCGTGAAGGGCAAGGGTCTCGAGAAGGGGCCGTTCGTGAGCGAGCAGGAACTGCTCGGCATCGTCGAAGCCGCGATGAACGACGAGG
>JBJTIO010000114.1:0-3452 GCA_046095045.1 Actinomycetota bacterium | reverse complement strand
AGGCCGCACTCGGTCCCGTGGCCGATCATCTGCCGACGTGGCGCTTGTTCCGCATTCAGTTGTCGACGCGCGCGCTGGCCAGTCTCGTGCCGGGTGGAAGCGCGGCGGGTTCGGCGCTCGGTTATCGATAGCTCACCGTGTCGGGCATTCCCGGTCCGGACGCCGGTTTCGCCCTTGCCACCGCGGGTCTCGCATCGGCGGTGGTGCTCAACCTCATCTTGTGGACCGGCCTCATCGTGTCGATTCCGCTGCGCGGAGTGAACCCGATCTATGGCACCGCCGCCGTGGCGGGGATCATCCTGATGGGCATCGCGGTGGCGATCATCGTGGGCTTGATCGAGGGTCAGGAGCGATCGGAGAAATTCCTGCGGGCCGTCGCCCGTCGTTTGCATCTCGACGAGGACCGCGCCGGTGAAGCGGTTCGTCACATCGGCTCGCGCATGCAGGAACTCTCGGCCGATCGCGCGATGTTGCGTCGTCTGGTCGGATGGGCGGCGGCGAACTGGTTGATCGACGCGGCCGCGTTGTGGGTGTTCTTGCGCTCCTTCGGTGGATCGCTCTCGATCGATGGATTGATCGTCGCGTTCGGTTTGGCGAACGTGCTCGCAGCGATACCGATCACGCCGGGCGGTCTCGGTCTCGTCGAAGCCACGTACGTTCCGGTGCTCGTCGGTTTCGGTCTTCCGCGGGCGACCGCGGTCGTGGGCGTGTTGTCGTATCGCATCGCGCAGTACTGGTTGCCGATCCTCTTCGGTGGAGCGATGTACCTCTCGTTGCGGGTCGGACCGTGGTCGATTGGTCGTCAACAATTGCAACCCCTTCGCGACGTGGTCGCCACCGCGGGTGTGCAGGACGAACGCATCCTCGACTTCTCCGAGCGATTCCCCGCCAAGGAGCGCACCGGACAGATCCATGCCCCGACCGAGGACGAACTTCGTCGGGCGGAGAATCAACGACGAGCGAGCGAGGAGCTCGAGGAACAATCGCTGGCACCGTGGGCCGGACCCGTGGACCCCGGAATGCTCGACGTCGCCGAGACGGATGACGAGGTGGACATCGACGTGGATGACGATCGCCCTCGACCACACGACTAGTTTCAGGGCATGACCGTTCACGAGCGCCCCTTTGGTCGTCATCTCGAGGATTTCGTCGTCGGTGACGTGTACCGACACTGGCCGGGCAAGACCATCACCGAGTACGACGATCATCTCTTCTGCATGATCACGATGAATCATCACCCGTTGCACACCAACGATTGGTTCGCGGCGAACAGCGTGCAAGGTCGCAACGTCGTGGTGGGCAACCTCGTGTATTCACTCGTGCTCGGCATGAGCGTGCCCGACGTGAGCGGTGCGGCGATCGCGAACCTCGAGATCGAAACCCTGCAGCACAAGTTTCCGACTTTCCACGGCGACACCATTCACGCCGAAACCCGCGTGCTCGACGTGCAAGAGAGCAAGTCGAAGAACGATCGCGGCATCGTCACCGTCGAGACCAAGGGTTTCAATCAGGACGGCAAGGAAGTCTGCTATTTCCGCCGTCGGGTGATGGTGTGGAAGCGAGAGTTCGCCCCCACGCGTCAACGTCCGTACGACGGCGACGCCGCCTGGGACAACGGCTGACATCCCGGCACTGTCGTGCCGATCGATGACACCTCCGTGGCGCACGAAGCGCTCTTCGCGTGGATCGCACCGCGCTTGCGCCAATTGCCGTGGCGCGAGACCCGCGATCCGTGGGCAGTACTCGTCAGCGAGGTGATGCTGCAGCAAACCGGCGTCGATCGCGTGTTGCCGAAGTGGAAGCTGTTCATCGAGACTTTTCCGTCGGCGACCGTGTGCGCCGATGCGTCGCTCGGCGAGGTTCTCACCCTGTGGCAAGGGCTCGGCTATCCGCGCCGCGCCCGCAACCTGCACGCGAGTGCGCGACGCATCGTCGAAGAACATGGCGGTCGGGTGCCCGCGAACCTCGACGAGCTTCTCGCGTTGCCCGGGGTCGGGCCGTACACCGCTCGGGCGGTGTTGGCCTTCGCGCACGAGGCCGATGTCGCGGTGGTCGACACCAACATCGCACGCGTGCTCGCTCGCATCAACGGTCGACGCTTGACCGCGTCCGAGGCGCAACGAATCGCCGACACGTTGGTGCCCGAAGGGGAAGCGTGGCTCTGGAATCAGGCTCTGATGGATCTCGGCGCGACCCTGTGTCGACCACAACCGTTGTGCGATGCGTGTCCGCTCGCCCCGATGTGCGATTGGTCGGGGGAGGGCGACGATCCGAGCGTCGGCTCGGCCGGAGTCAGCACCGGTCAGCCACGGTTCGAGGGTTCGGATCGCCAAGCCCGAGGTCGACTGATGAAAGAACTCGTGAGTCGCGCCGTGTCGATCGACGACGTGGCCGAGGTGATGGGACGCGACGAGCAGGTTGCCGCGCGATTGCTGGGTGCGTTGATCGACGAGGGTCTGGTGACGCGCGATGGGTCGTGGGTGCGACTGCCGTGACTAACGAGTGACCGCGGCGACGATCTCGTCGAGTGCGGCGTCGGCGTAGGCCCGCATCTCGTCGTCGGTGCGATCCTGAATCGGGTGCGGGGTGAAGACCCGCGCGACGTCGGGGAATCCCAGCGAGACCGACTGGGCATCGGCGGCCGACACGAATTCGGCCGACGCCACGAACACGCCGACGACTCCGCGCCTCTCGAGATCGACGATGTCGTGCACACTGCACGACGTGCAACGGCCTCAATCGGCGAGTGCTTCGATGACCACCTGGCATTGCGTCGAGCTCTCGTGGCGCAGATCGACGGGCGCCGGCTTGGTGAAGGTCGGTTTCTTGTAACGCCGAACATCGGCGCCCATTTCGACGAGGCGTTCCTCGAGTCGGTCGATGAACACGTCACCGCGCGCTTTGGAGATGTCGAGCAGACCAACCGTGAGCCCGCGCAATGACTCGGGACGACCGAGACGTTCCATGGTGGCGACGCGACGCTCGTTGGTGGGGTCGAGAAGAACCGTGTTCGACGACGTTGAAATGTTCGACGTCGAAAGATTCGTCTCGTTCATCGCGTCACCTCCTTCGTCACCGGCTGACTGCCAACGTCGCCGTTGGCCCACCCGCCAATGATGGCAGAAAACAGACCGGCACCCCCGCCGGCATGCACCAGCAGGATGCCGCCGGGTCGGAACTTGGGCAAGGTCACGCCGCGCAGTCGCTCGGGTACCCCTTCGGCGATCCCGTGGGCACCTCGCACCAACTCGTCGCCGGGAATCTGAAGTCGCGCGTGCAACTCGTCGAGCACTCGTTCACGGTTCCAGCCAGCCTCGGCGAACACCCGAGCGTGTTCGGGACCGAGCACGAGGATCGCGTCGAACGCGAGGACCGACTTGGGATTGTGCAGGGTGCGCAGACACGCCGCGAACGTGTTGCACAAACTCTCCGGATCGCGAGCGAGTTGGTCG
>JBJTIO010000113.1:0-4131 GCA_046095045.1 Actinomycetota bacterium | reverse complement strand
TGGCCACACGAGCTTTCGGGCGGGTTGCGTCAGCGGGTGATGATCGCCATGGCTCTGGCGACCGAACCGCGAATACTTCTTTGCGACGAGCCCACCACCGCTCTGGACGTTTCGGTCCAGGATCAGATCCTCCGTCTGCTTCTTGGTCTCAAGGAATCCCGCGGTCTGGCAATGGTTCTTGTCACTCACGACCTGGCCGTCGTGAGTCAGGTGTGCGATCGAATCGTGGTGATGAATCAGGGTCTCATCGTGGAGCAAGGAGAAACCGATCGAGTTCTGCACGACCCCACCGACGAATACACCCGACGTCTGATCGAGGCCGTGTCATGAGCCCTCTTCTGTCGGTACAAGGAGTGACGGTTCAGTATCCGGTCGGGAAGTCCGGTCGACTCACCGCGGTCGACGACGTGAGCCTGGACCTCGAAGTGGGACGAACGCTGGGATTGGTCGGTGAGTCGGGATGCGGGAAGTCCTCACTCGGACGCGTCATCGCGGGAATCCGGATTCCGACAACCGGCCGAATCGTGGTCGACAACTGTGAAATGACACCTCGTCGATCGAAGGCCGAGGCCCGCGCGATTCAGATGGTGTTCCAGGATCCGGCTTCGGCCCTCAATCCAGCGCTTTCCATCGGCACGATGCTGGAGGAACTCGTTCGCGTTCATGGGTTGGCTCCGGACCGAGAGTCAGCTCGCGATCGTGCGGTCGCGGTTCTCGAAAGTGTGGAACTTCCAACCGCACTTTTGGATCGACGACCGTATGCCCTGTCGGGAGGTCAGCGTCAGCGAGTAGGAATCGCCCGCGCCTTGATTCTTCAGCCACGAGTCATCGTCGCCGACGAAGCAGTCGCCGCCCTCGATTCGCTCGTGAAGAAGTCGGTGATTCGGCTCTTGGCCGATGTGAGAGATCGCCTAGGTGTCGCGATCATCTTCATCTCGCATGATTTGGACGTCGTTCGACAACTTTGTGACGAGATCGCCGTGATGTACTTGGGAAGGATTGTCGAACGACGCTTCTCATCGGATTTGTTCAACTCCCCGCGGCACCCCTACACCAAGGCCCTGCTCGAGGCCCGTCCTCATTTCGGTGAGCGACTCGATGTCGCGTCCCCACCGGCGTTGGCTGGGGATCCTCCGAGTCAGATGGAGTTGACGACTGGTTGTTCTTTCGCTCCCCGTTGCCGATTCGTGAAAGACGAATGTCGTTCAACCGATCCAGTTGAAGAGTCCTTCGGTGGCTCCTCGACTGTCCGGTGCCACTTTCCTCTCAGCCGGTGAAGGTGACGATGCGGGCACCGAATTGGGCGGTGCGTCCCGCTAGATCATCCGAAAGAATCTGAGCTGCTTCGACGGAGTCGCCGAGCACCGAATCGAAGTGCGCGGTCACGACACCTTGCCAGAGGCGGTAGGTGGCTTCCGGGGATGTGAGTTCGTCGAGTGGTCGGATGGCGCGCGCGATTGCGGGCCAGTCGGCTTCGTCGGTGCCGAGATAATCGGCGTTGGCCTCGGTCAGTTCTTTGTACCAGGCGTGAGCTACGTCGATGTCGTCACAGAAATGGTTGTGATCGGCGTCGAGTAGTACCACCATTCGCTTGTTGCTCTTGATTCGGCTGAACATTTCGAGTTGACCGTAGAGCGGAAGCCACGAATCTCGGTCGGCGACCCCGTGGAGGCACGACACGCCCTCGGGCCAGTTGAAGTCGAGAAGTTGTGACAGCTCACTGTTCTTCGCGTAAATCGGACTTGCGCCTCCCGCTGGACAGAGCGGAACGGTGGCCTTGATTCGAGGTTCGACCGCCGGGCCGATCATGGCTGTGAATCCTCCGAGACTCACCCCGACGAGGCCAGCCGGTCCATCGAGCGCGAGGCCCCGACGCGTTGCTTCGGCAACGAGGAAGGGAACATCGCCATGTCGGTCGACTCCCATTTGGTGCCGTTGTTCGGTGATCGGAGGCGCCGTGTCGCTGTTCATGAGAGCGTCGACTTCCCAAGCAGTGAAACCCATGTGGTCGGCCGAAACGACGACGTATCCGTGACTCGCCAGATGAGTGGTCAGGTAGGACGCTTCGCGCCGGTGTCCGGCGTAGCCATGGCAGAAGAGCACCAGGCGTCCGGGGAGAGCGAGTGGAGAGGCGTCGCGTACGGCGGCTTGGTGCATCAACGGAGGTTCGGTGGAGTCTCCTGCTGTCCACACTGCTTCGTAGGTGTCCTGCCGGCTCGGATCCAGATCGGCTCCGTGGAAATCGGACGTCGCGGGGTACCAGATCTCGACCGGTAGTTCGCGGGAACGAGAGGAGTCGAGCCATGTTTCAGATCGAACGCCGACGGGATGCGGTCCACGAGGAAACGGGTCATAAGAAGCCATGGACGATTTATAGGTCACTGACCTATTTGTGTCAAGGCTAAGTTCTTGCCATGGCCGACCAGTCCCGTCGAGTCGAAGCCCTCCTCGAAGCGGTGCTCGACGCAGCCGAGGAGATCATCGAGAAACACGGGTCCGAAGGTCTGAGCGTCCGGGCGGTGGCTCAGCATGTGGGTATCAGCGTGGGGAATCTTCAGTACCACCTACCAACTCGAGCCAAGCTTCTCGATGCAGTGTTTCGCCGCCGCGCCGAGCAGTTCAAGAGTGAGTTGTTCGACGCGGTGGAGGAAATCGAGGATGTGAAGCGCCGTTTCGCTGTTCTCATCGACTTCTGGCTCTCGTCGCAACACAATGCGGATCAGATGTTGTTCTGGCACCTGTGGGCCATGAGTGCCCACGACGCTGACGCGAGTGTCACCATGTCGGCCGTCTATGGCGAGCTCGTCGATTTTGTGGCCGATCTGATCGGTGCGATCGACGAGACGATGACTCGCGCATCTGCCCGTCGTCGAGCCGCAGTGATCACCTCAGTGATCGAGGGCTCAGGGCTCTTCGTCGGTTACGGGCGCGAGCCCGAACCGTCCCTGAGATCTCTGCAACGGGAAGTTCGATCGGTGGTCATGGGTCTGGCTGGATGTGATGGCATACCGGTTCAACGAATCGCGTCGAAGAGAAAGAGGTAGAAGTGACACCCGAAGAAGTGGTCGACCGGGCCTACGAACTCATCTCGTTCGCGGCCGGTGGTGAACCCGCGTGGTCCGAGTTCAGGGAGTTGTTCACTCAACCCTGCGTGCTAGCACTTCGGGTGTTCCCGGACGACGAGTCGATCACGGTGATGGATCTCGATGCGTACGTCGTGCATCAGATGAGAGAAGGGCTCTCGGAGGAAGGGTACGAAGAGATTCCGGGCGAACGAGAAACGTCAATGGTCGGTGACGCAGCCTTCGTCGATCAGAAATTCTTCATCAAATATCGTGATCAGGAACCCGTCGCGGCCTTCGACGGATTCAGCATGGTTCGCATCGACGGCGAGTGGAAGATCGCATCGATCATCAGTGACATGCTCTGGCGCGCTCGAAGGGACTCGAACCCCTAACTTTTTGATCCGTAGGTTCCGCACCAGACGTTCCCCACCTACGTGGGAATGCGTCATACCAGCAACCTACCGTCTTGGGACGACCTCCAATTCCACTCTTGTGTCAGGTTGTTCCATGGACATGGCGCCTGAAGGACACCTAGGGACAAGACATGCCAGGAGAAAGTCAAACCCTGTTGGCACCCTCGTATTGCATATTGATGTTGTGTACCCAGTTGGCGAAGGCTGGAGCAGAAACTGAGTCTTCCCCGGCGAGGCCTGACTGCACGATCGTGCCACCTCATATCCACGATTCCTGGCGTGAATTCAAGGTCTGAAATGGACGCAACAATGACCTGATGGAACTCACCTGTGCTCGCCCACTCGGTCTGTGTCTGCTCCTGTCACTCTCGACGATCACCGCCTGTTCAGAGGGCGAGACGTCGGAGCCATCGAGTCCGCCCGTCGAGAACGTTGTGCCGTCGGGGCCGTCGACAACCGAGATCGCCGGCATCAACTTTCCTCCTTCGTGTGGCGACGGCGACGGTGTTCGGGCGTGCTTGCTTCCGTTCCCGTCTAATCGTCTCACGGTGGTCGATGACTCCACTCCGACCGGACTTCGTGTGTCGATTCCGGCCGATGCGGTTCCGGTGAACGTCGACGGAGTGGCGATGGATGTGAGCGATCAGAATCGG
>JBJTIO010000112.1:0-39423 GCA_046095045.1 Actinomycetota bacterium | reverse complement strand
GAGTCTTCGACACCTATGGCGCCGATGCGATGCGGTGGTACCTGCTGTCGTCGGCGATCCTGCGCGGGGCCGATTTCTCGGTCACCGAAGCTGGTATCCGCGAGACGGTTCGTCAGGTGATGTTGCCGCTCTGGAACTCGTGGTACTTCCTCGGGTTGTACGCCAACGCCGAGAACATCAGCGGCAAGGTGCGCGTCGACTCGACCAACGTTCTCGATCGTTACATCCTGGCCAAGACCGCCGACCTGGTCGGATCGGTCACCGACGACCTCGACGCGTACGACTTGTTCTCGGCGTGTTCGTCGATTCGCGACTTCCTCGACGTGCTGACCAATTGGTACATCCGTCGTTCTCGCGATCGCTTCTGGGCCGGTGACGTCGATGCCGTCGACACGCTCCACACCGTCCTCGAGACGCTCTGTCGGGTGGCGGCACCGTTGCTACCACTCGTCACGGACGAGGTGTATCGCGGTCTCACGGGTGGAGGAAGCGTTCACCTCACCGATTGGCCGAATCGCGATGATCTTCCGACCGATCCGAACCTCGTCGCGTCGATGGATCGCGTGCGCGAGGTGTGTTCGGTGGCGTTGTCGATTCGTAAGGCCCATTCGCGGCGTGTGCGTTTGCCGTTGTCGGAGCTCACGGTCTCGCATCCCGACGCCGAGTCGTTGCGTGGATTCGTCGACATCATCGCCGACGAAGTGAACGTGAAGAAGGTGTCGCTCACGATCGAACGCGAATCGGGCGTGACCGCGATCCTGCAGGTGATCCCCGGTGCGCTCGGACCTCGTCTCGGAGGTCGCACCCAGGAGGTCATCAAGGCGGTGAAGGCTGGTGACTGGACGCACGACAACGGAGTCGTCGTCGCGGGTGGCATCGAACTGGTCGAGGGTGAGTTCACATTGAAGATGGCCGCCGCCGAGGGAAGTGCCGGCTCCGCCTTGGTCGATGGTCTCGGCATGGTGATGCTCGACATCGAAGTGACTCCCGAACTGGCGGCCGAGGGAACCGCCCGTGACGTGATTCGCCTCGTGCAGCAGGCCCGTCGAGACGCGGGTCTCGATGTGAGCGATCGCATCGATCTCGGTCTCGGGGTGTCCGAATCGACGCGCCGCCGCTTGGCGGCTTTCTCCGAGATGATCGCGACCGAGACTCTCGCGGTGTCGCTCGCCTGGGTCGAGGGAGAACCGAACGCCTCGGTCGACGACGAACCCGTGCACATTTCGGTGTCCGTGGTCCGATAACGACTTCGAGCGGGGGAGTATCCTCGCGGGAAACCTCGACCAAGGACGTCCCATGGCCAGCAAGCCGGTCAAGAAATCAGCGACCAAGAAGCCCGCTCCGAAGAAGGCGGCTCCGAAGAAGCCCGCTCCGAAGAAGGCGGCTCCGAAGAAGCCTGCGGCGAAGAAGCCCACTCCCAAGAAGCCCGCTCCAAAGAAGGCGGCTCCGAAGAAGCCTGCGGCGAAGAAGCCCGCTCCGAAGAAGCCTGCGGCGAAGAAGCCCACTCCCAAGAAGGCGGCACCCAAAAAGCTGGTCGCCAAGAAGCCCGCGCCCAAGAAGGTGGCTCCGAAGAAGCCCGATCCCAAGAAGCCTGTCGCCAAGGTCGTGCCGCCGAAGAAGGTCGTCGCACCCAAGGTGAAAGTGGTCGAGAAGAAGACGCCGCCGAAGAAGCCAGTCTTCGTGAAGCCTCCGGTCCCGGGCAAGAAGCCCAAGACCAAGGACGGCATCATCTCGAACAAGGATTTCGACCTCGCGTTCTTGCGCGCCCAACGCGCACTCTTGATCGCGGAGAAGGATCGTCTGCTCGGCCAGGCCGAGCGGCTGGAGAACGAACGCGAGAAGCTGATCGAGGAAGCCGGAATGGGCGACGATCAGTTCGACGAGGACGGCGGAGAGGGTGACACCATGGCGGTCGAGCGCGAACGCGATCGGGTCCTCTCCGAGCAGGCGCGCCAGATAGTCGAGGACATCGACGCGGCGTTGAAGCGGATCGAGACCGGCGATTACGGATACAGCGTGATCTCGACCCGGCCGATTCCCCGTGAACGGCTCGAGGTGATCCCGTGGGCCACCGAGCTCGTCGAGGAGAGAGTCGGCGGAATCGGGCGTCGATGAGCGAAGTGGCCGGTGAGTCACCGGCCCGTTGGCCGCGGTTACCTTCGATCGCGATCGCCGCGGTCTGCGTGCTGTTCGATCAACTCACGAAGCATTGGGCGGTCTCGTCGCTGAACGACGGTCACGTCGTCGACGTCGTCTGGACCCTGAGGTTCAATCTCGCGTTCAACGGTGGGATGGCTTTCGGTCGGGGGCAAGGTCTCGGGGCCATCATCGGAGTGATCGCCACGGTCGTGGTCGTTGGACTACTGGTGTCGCTGAAACAGGGCAACGGTCGCTTGGCCACCGCCGCGGTCGGTCTCATCGTCGGCGGAGCAGTGGGCAACATCGTCGACCGCCTCTTCCGCGAGGACGGTTGGTTCAACGGTCGTGTCGTCGACTTCATCGACTTCCAATGGTTCCCGATCTTCAACATTGCCGACACCTGCATCAACGTCGGAGGGGCATTGCTCGTCATCGGCTACTTGCGTGCATCGCGAGCGACCGCATGAACCGCGTCGAGGAAGAGATCCCCGAGTCACTCGATGGTGAACGCCTCGACCGCATCGTGTCACTGGTTCTGGAAGTGAGTCGTGCCGATGCGAGTGCCGTGATCGCCAACGCCGGTGTGATGGTCGACGGATTGCCAGCGTCATCGGGAAAGGTGCGACTGAAGGTCGGTCAGACAGTGTCGATCGATCCGACATCGTTGCCCGTCGACGAGCCTCCGCGCGCGGATTCGTCGGTGCGAATCGATGTCGTGCACATCGACGACGACATCATCGTCGTCGACAAGGCGGCCGGAGTCGTGGTTCATCCCGGTGCGGGCAACAACGACGGGACGTTGGTGAACGGATTGCTCGCGATGTTCCCCGAGATCGCGTCGGTCGGTGAGGTGCACCGGCCCGGCATCGTGCATCGTCTCGACGTGGGCACGACGGGTTTGCTGATCGTGGCCCGAACCACCCGCGCGTACGAGGCCCTGGTCGAGATGATGGCCGCGCGCGAGGTGACGCGTCGTTACACCGCGCTGGTGTGGGGTCGTCCGGCGGCGCCGGTCGGCACCATCGACGCCGCCATCGGTCGCGACCCGCGCGACCCGTTGCGCATGGCGGTCGTGGCCAGTGGCAAACCGGCGCGCACGAACTACCGAGTCGAATCCACGTTCGGCGACCCCGAGGTGTCGCTCGTGACCTGCGAACTCGAAACCGGCCGCACGCACCAGATCCGCGTGCACCTGCAAGCGACCGGACATCCCGTGGTTGGCGACCCGACGTACGGTGGCGCTCGGGCGCCGCACGTGATCGGACGACCGTTCCTGCACGCGGGCGGTCTCGAGTTCACGCATCCCTTCACCGGCGACGACATGCGATTCGTGGCGGACCTGCCCGCCGATCTGGCCGAGATTCTCGACCGCCTCCGCACCTGAGCCTTCCCACGCTGCTAGGGTTCACCCGACCGTCAAACGGGTCCCGTGAGGCCCGAACGGAGGAAACATGAGCAACGCGTCGGGCTCGCGCCCGCCCACATCCGACACGCCCGAGGTTTCGTCGGACGCCGTTTCCTCCATCACGGTTCTGGGCGAGGCCGATGTCGTCCGCGCGATCACTCGCATCGCCCACGAGGTGATCGAACGAAATCGCGGTGTCGACGGGGTCGTGATCGTCGGTCTGCAACGCGGTGGTGTCTGGATCGCCGAACGCCTCGCCGCGGCCATCACCCGTATCGACTCGGCGGTTCCCGTGGGGCGACTCGACGTAGCGCTGTTCCGCGACGACATCGCGTTGCGACCGGTGACTCCGGTGTCGGTCACCGACATACCCGTCGATCTGGCCGGGTCGACCGTCGTTCTCGTCGACGACGTTTTGTTCACGGGACGCACGGTGCGCGCCGCCTTGGATGCGTTGAATCAATACGGTCGTCCGGCGTCGGTGCAGTTGGCGGTGATGGTCGATCGCGGGCATCGCGAGCTTCCCATCCGTCCCGATTTCGTCGGGAAGAACCTTCCCACCGGTCGCGACGAGGACGTGACCGTGTCGGAGTCGGGAGTCACCATTCGTCGGAAGGCGGGGGCATGAAACACCTGCGCAGCATCCCCGAACTCGGAGTCGATGGCATCGTGCGGGTGCTCACGCTCGCCGACCACATGGTGGAGGTCAACCGACGACCGGTACCCAAGGTTCCCGCGCTCGTCGGCCGCACCGTCGTCAGCCTGTTCTTCGAGGACTCCACCCGCACTCGCATCAGTTTCGAGACCGCGGCCAAGCGACTCTCGGCCGACACGATGACCTTCAGTGTGTCGACGTCGAGCGTGAACAAGGGCGAGAGTTTGCGCGACACCATAGAAACCGTGAGCGCGATGGGTGTGGCTGCGTTCGTCGTTCGACACAAGACCACCGGAGTGCCGTGGCAGATCTCGGATTGGACCGACGCCAGCGTGATCAACGCGGGCGATGGCTGGCACCAACATCCGACCCAAGCGCTGCTCGATTGCCACACCATTCGCACCGAGTTCGCTCGTCCGGCGAGTGCAGACTGTCTCGCCGGACTGCGCATCGCCATCGTGGGCGACGTTCGCCACAGTCGAGTGGCGCGCAGCGATATCCAGGCCTTCACCGCACTCGGTGCGTCGGTCGTCGTGGTCGCGCCCCGAACACTTCGGCCACCCGAGATCGAATCGTGGCCGGTCGAGGTGACGAGTGATCTCGACGAGGTTCTCGACTCGATCGACGTTCTCTACATGCTTCGTATGCAACGGGAGCGCATGAACGAGGCTCTGGTCCCCGATCTTTCGGAGTACTCGGCTCGATTCGGCCTCGATCGTGTTCGCGCCGCGCGTCTCGGGAGCGACTGCCTGGTGATGCATCCCGGACCCATGAATCGTGGTGTCGAGATGATGATCGACCCATCCGCTATCGATCGCTCGATGATCACCAAGCAAGTGAGCAACGGCGTCGCGGTGCGGATGGCGGTGCTCTTCGATGTGCTCGGTGACCCCAACACGGAGGTGGCGACGTGACGACTCTCAACATCGTCGGAGGAACGATCATCGATGCGACGACGGCCAAGGAAGGTCGACGCGCCGACGTTCATGTCGTCGACGGTCGCATCGTCGCGGTCGTCGAGCCGGGCGGCGCACTTCCCGAAGCCGCCACCGTTCTCGACGCATCGGGTGCCGTCGTGTGTCCGGGATTCGTCGATTTGCACACGCATCTGCGCGAGCCGGGACGGGAGGAATCCGAGACCATCGAGACCGGAAGTCGCGCCGCCGCACTCGGTGGATACACCGCCGTGGTGGCGATGCCCAACACCGATCCGGCTCAGGACTCGCGAGCGGTCGTCGAATTCGTGCGCGAGCAGGGTCGGCGCGCCGGACTCTGCGAGGTGGTGCCGTCCGGTTGCATCACCGTCGGTCGAGCCGGCGAGCAACTCGTTCCCTACGCCGAACTGATGAAGTCCGGTGTTCGACTCTTCACCGACGATGGCAACGGAGTGCAGGATCCCCTCCTCATGCGCCGAGCGTTCGAATACGCATCAGATCTCGGAATCACCATGGCGCAGCACTGCGAAGTGAGTCGATTGACCACGGGTGCGGTGATGCACGAGGGATCGTGTTGCAGTCACCTCGGTCTGCCCGGTTGGCCGTCGATCGCCGAGGAGCTGATGGTGCATCGCGACATCGAGTTGGTGCGAATCACCGGCGGTCGTCTGCACGTGCTGCATCTCTCGACGGCGCGCAGCGTCGAACTGGTGCGCGCGGCCAAGGCCGATGGACTCGATGTCACGGCCGAGGCGACACCGCATCACTTCACGCTGACCGACGAATCCCTGCGCTCGTTCGATCCGGTGTTCAAGGTGAACCCTCCATTGCGCACGATGCACGACATCGAGGCGCTCAAGGCCGGCTTGCGCGACGGCACGATCGATGCCATCGCCACCGATCACGCACCTCATGCCGATCACTTGAAAGAGCAGCCACTCGATGCGGCACCACCGGGGATGCTCGGTCTCGAGACCGCTTTCGCGTTGGCGCACTCAGAACTCGGAATGGATCTGCAGTCCGTGCTCGCCTGCCTCAGTTGGAAGCCCGCTCGGATCGCTCATCTCGGCGACCGTCACGGGCGACCGGTGGCACCGGGCGAGCCGGCGAACCTCGCCGTCGTCGACCCGGGCTTGGCCTGGACGGTCGACCGGGCATCGGTCGCGAGCAAGAGTCGCAACACGCCGTATCACGGGCGGTCCGTGACGGGCCGGGTGCGGCACACGGTCCTCGACGGACGGGCTGTGGTGATCGATGGGCGGGCCCAGCGATGAGCCCGTGTCATTCATCAGTGCGTATGATTATGCATTCCGCCCCACGACCCCGAAAGGAACCGGCATGAGTTCGACCGCACCCCGTGAGGCCCTCCTCGTGTTGGCCGACGGCAGCGTCTTCGAGGGCGAAGCGATCGGCGCCGACGCGCCGATCTCGTCGGGCGAGGTGGTCTTCAACACGGTTCTGTCCGGGTACCAAGAGGTGCTCACCGACCCCAGTTACGCCGGCCAGATCGTGACCTTCACGTATCCGCACATCGGCAACTACGGCACCACCGAGGTCGACGACGAGGCGCGGCGTCCCCACTGCCGCGGCGTGATCGTGCGCGACCTCGCGCGGCGCCACAGCAACCATCGCGCCGAGGTTGGTCTCGACACCATGTTGCGAGCTGCGGGCATTGCGGGCATCGCGGGTATCGACACCCGACGCTTGACCCGTTTGTTGCGCGACACCGGCGCGATGCCGGGAGCATTCGGCACGGCGTCAGAAGCAGAACTGCTCGCGACTGCCCGAGCCGAGAAGGGGACCGACGGCATCGACCTCGTCGCCAAGGTGACGACCACCGAGCCCTACGTTTTCGGATCGGGACCGTTGCGTGTCGTGGCGTACGACTTCGGCATCAAGACCACGATCCTGCGCTGTCTCGCCGAGATCGCGACCGTCGAGGTTGTACCCGCATCGACGTCGGCGACCGAGGTGTTGGCTCGCTCACCGCAAGGAGTCTTCTTGTCGAACGGACCCGGCGACCCGCAAGCGGTCGGCTACGCGGTCGACGCGATCCGAGGTTTGTTGGGCGAGGTCCCGTTGTTCGGAATCTGCCTCGGTCACCAGTTGCTCGGACGCGCGCTGGGTGGGAGCACCTACAAGTTGGGTTTCGGACATCACGGTGGCAACCATCCCGTGCGTCACGAGGCGTCGGGGCACGTCGAGATCACGAGCCAGAACCACAACTTCTGCGTCGACCCGGACAGTCTCGGAGGTCGAGTGGAGGTCACGCACGTCAATCTCAACGACGGCACGAACGAAGGAATGCGGGTGCTCGACGCACCGGCTTTCAGCGTGCAGTACCACCCCGAGGCCGGTCCCGGTCCGCACGACAGTCGCTACTTGTTCGCACAGTTCGCCAACCTCATGAAGAACGGGAGCATCTGAGATGCCCAAGCGCACCGATCTCTCGTCGATCCTCATCATCGGCTCGGGTCCGATCGTCATCGGGCAAGCCTGCGAATTCGATTACTCGGGCACGCAGGCCTGTCGCGTGCTGAAGGACGAGGGTTATCGGGTGATCCTCGCCAACTCGAATCCGGCGACGATCATGACCGATCCGGATTTCGCCCACCGCACCTACATCGAGCCCCTCACGTGGGAAGTGGTCGCGCGGATCATCGAACGCGAGAAGCCCGATGCGGTGCTGCCGACGCTCGGAGGACAGACCGGACTCAACACGGCGATGGCTCTCTTCGAGCGAGGTTTGGTCGGTGTCCCGGGAACGCCCGAATTGATCGGAGCGAACGCCGAGGCGATCGCGACCGCCGAGGATCGCGACAAGTTCAAGCAAGCGATGCTGGAGATCGGATTGTCGGTGCCCGCGAGCGGGATCGCCCACAACATGGAAGAGGCGCGCGATGTGGTCGCCACCATCGGTCTCCCGGCGATCATTCGTCCGGCCTACATCCTCGGCGGACGAGGCACCGGAATCGCGAGCACGCCCGAGCAATTCGAATCGATCGCGGCCAACGGTCTCGCGGCCAGTCCGATCAGTGAGATCCTGATCGAGAAGAGCATCGCGGGGTGGAAGGAATACGAACTCGAGGTGATGCGCGATCGCGCCGACAACTGCGTGATCATCTGTTCCATCGAGAACTTCGATCCGATGGGCGTCCACACCGGCGATTCGATCACCGTTGCGCCGGCGCAGACATTGAGCGACGTCGAGTACCAGCGCATGCGTGACGCGGCGTTCGCCTGCATTCGGCGAGTCGGTGTCGAGACCGGCGGATCGAACGTGCAGTTCGCCGTCAACCCCCTGACCGGCGACCAGGTCGTGATCGAGATGAATCCGCGCGTGTCGCGCAGTAGTGCGCTTGCTTCTAAAGCGACCGGATTCCCCATCGCCAAGATCGCGGCCAAGTTGGCGGTCGGTTACACCCTCGACGAGATTCCCAACGACATCACACGGGCAACGCCCGCGAGTTTCGAGCCGACCATCGATTACGTGGTCACCAAGATTCCTCGCTGGGCCTTCGAGAAGTTGCCCGGTACCAGCGGTGTGCTCGGCACGCAGATGCAGAGCGTCGGAGAAGTGATGTCGATCGGACGAACCTTCCCCGAGAGTTTGCAGAAGGCGTTGCGCTCCCTCGAGCAAGGTCGGGCCGGTCTCGGATGCGATCCGGCCGAGGCCCAGTTGTCGTCGCGCGGCGACGACGATCTGCTCGCCGCCGTCGCCATCGCCACGCCCGATCGCATCTTCATCATCGGCGAGTTGTTGCGGCGCGGAGTGTCGATCGATCGCGTGCACGACGCATGTCGGGTCGATCCGTGGTTCCTCGATCAGATGTCGATGATCGTCGAGGAGCGTCACGCGTTGAGTTCGGAATCGACGTCCTCGATGACCCGTCGCGCGTGGCGACGAGCCAAGCGCCTCGGCTTCAGCGATGCCCAGTTGGCCCATCTGTGGAACGTGTCCGAGGGCGAGGTGCGCGCGGCTCGTGAAGCGGCGGGCGTGATCCCGACCTACAAGACCGTCGACACCTGCTCGGCCGAGTTCGCCGCAGAGACGCCGTACCACTACTCGACCTACGAGGACGAGAACGAGGTGTGTCCGTCCGACCGACAGCGAGTGATCATTCTCGGATCGGGTCCGAACCGCATCGGTCAGGGGATCGAGTTCGACTACTGCTGCGTGCACGCCTCGTTCGCTTTGCGCGACGCCGGGTTCGAAACCGTGATGGTGAACTGCAACCCCGAGACCGTGTCGACCGACTACGACACCAGCGATCGTCTCTACTTCGAACCGCTCACGAAGGAGGACGTGCTCAACGTGATCGCCGCCGAAACCGCGGCGGCCGGTGGCAAGACACCGAAGGTGATCGTTTCGCTCGGCGGGCAGACGCCGTTGAAACTCTCGGGTCAGATTCCCGTCGAATTGATCGCCGGCACCTCGCCGGCGTCGATCGATCTGGCGGAGGACCGCGAGAAGTGGAACGCGCTGTGCGAGTCGCTGAACATCCCGCAACCTCCCGGCGGTACCGCGATCGACCTCGATCAGGCCCTCGCCATCGTCGACCGCGTCGGTTTCCCGGTTCTGGTTCGACCGAGCTACGTGCTCGGTGGTCGCGCCATGCAGAGCGTTCACGACCGCGATCATTTGGCGCGGGCGATGGCCGAACTCTCGGGTTTCGGAAGCCTCGGCAAGGAAGGCGGGTTGTCGGCGGAACGACCGGTGCTCGTCGATCGATTCCTCGAGGACGCGACCGAGGTCGATGTCGACGCGATTCGCGATCACACCGGTGAGGTGGTCATCGGGGGAGTGATGGAACACGTCGAGGAGGCCGGAGTGCATTCGGGTGACTCGGCGTGCGCGATCCCTCCTCAGACGCTTCCCTCATGGGTCGTCGAGGTGATCGAGAGTTACACGGCGGCGATCGCCAACGCTCTCGATGTGCGTGGATTGTTGAACGTTCAGTTCGCAGTCGCGGGCACCAACGTGTACGTGATCGAAGCGAACCCGCGCGCCAGCCGCACCGTTCCCTTCGTTGCCAAGGCGACCGGAGTTCCCTTGGCCAAGGTGGCGACCCGGGTGATGTTGGGTGCGACGCTCGCCGAATTGCGCGACGAAGGTTTGCTCTCGCGTTCGGTGTTGCTCGATTCGCCATCGACCGTGGCGGTGAAAGAGGCGGTGCTGCCGTTCAATCGTTTCCCCGAGGTCGACACCGCGCTCGGTCCCGAGATGCGTTCGACCGGGGAAGTGATGGGTATCGACGACAGTTTCGGCAAGGCCTTCTACAAGGCCGAGTTGGCCGCCGGAACCGTGTTGCCGTCGCAGGGAACCGTGTTCTTGTCGTTGGCCGACGGCGACAAGCCCGCGGGCATCGTCGTCGCGAAACGTTTGCGCGAATTGGGTTTCGGCATCGTCGCGACACCCGGTACCGCCGACTATCTCGGTCGATTCGGCTACATGGTCGACACGGTCGTCGGCAAGGTGAGCGAGGGCGCCAAGGTGACCGCGGTGAACCTGATCGCGAGCGGCGACATCTCGTTCGTCATCAACACGCCGCAAGGGCGCGGAGGGCGCACCGATGGTGAGGCGATCAGAAAAGCGGCCAACGTGCATCGGGTGAGCTCGGTCACCACCGTCGAAGCGGCGCTCGCCGCGGTGCGCGGAATGGCCGAGCAGTTGAATCGTCCGCTCGAGGTGCGCAGCCTTCAGGAGCACCATGGCCGATAATCGGCGAGCACTGCCCGTCGACATGTCGACGCGCGTCGGCGAGGTCGTTTTGCGCAGTGCGGTGATGACCGCGTCGGGCACCGCGGGTCACAGTGACGAATTGGCGGCCTACGGTGACCTGAGTTCGCTGGGTGCGGTCGTGGTGACGTCGTTGTCGGTCATGCCGTGGGCCGGCAACCCCGCGCCGCGCGTGCATCCGGTCGACCAGGGCATGCTCAACGCCGTCGGACTGCAAGGTCCGGGCGTCGACGCGTGGTTGCGCGACGATCTGCCGCGACTGACAGCCCGCGACGCCACGATCGTCGTGAGCATCTGGGGTCGAAGCGTCGACGAATATCGCGCCGCCGCCGCAGCGCTGGCCGGTCGCTTGCCAACCTCGGTGGTCGCGGTCGAGGTGAACCTCAGTTGTCCGAACATGAGCGGACACGGCATCTTCGCTCACGACGCCGATGCGTCGTGCAACGTGGTGTCCGCCGTGGCATCGGAACTGTCGTTGCCGGTGTGGGCCAAGTTGAGTCCGAACACCGATCGGCTGGTGTCGATCGCCGGCCGCGTTCGTGACGCCGGGGCCGCCGCCGTCACGCTCATCAACACGGTCCTCGGCATGGCTCTCGACCCCGACACCGGACGGCCGGCACTCGGCAATGGTGGCGGGGGATTGTCCGGACGGGCCATTCACCCGGTTGCGGTGCGGGCGGTCCACGACGTGCGCGTGGCCCACCCCGATCTCCCCATCGTGGGGGTCGGGGGAGTCTCCGACGGCTGGAGTGCCGCCGAACTGCTGATGGCCGGGGCCAACGCGGTGCAGGTGGGGACGGCCACCTTCGCCGATCCGGCTGCACCATTTCGGGTGGCGAGCGACCTTGCGGCCTGGATCGGGGCATCCGGGGCGTCCTCGGTGGCCTCGATCATCGGGCGCGCCCACGCCTGACCTGCCCCGATCGGGTCGAGGTATCCACCCGAGGGTCGAACGGCATGTGTATGGTCTGGCCATGGCAACACCTCCGCAACTGACACCCGAACAGCGCGCCGCGGCGCTGGCCAAGGCCGCCGAGGCCCGCGCGGCTCGTGCCGAGATCAAGGTCAAGCTCAAGCAGGGCACCCTCACGGTCGCCGATGCACTGGCCTCGAGCGACCCCAACGTGGGCAAGCTCAAGGTCGTGTCGATGCTCGAGAGCCTTCCCGGTCTGGGCAAGGTCAAGGCCCGCAAGATCATGGAGGAAGTCGGCATCGCCGATAACCGCAAGATCCAGGGTCTGGGCGCCCAACAGAAGAAGGCCCTGCTCGACCACTTGGCCAAGTGAGCGAACGGGTTTCCACGCCCGGATCCTCACGCCCAGCGCGAATCTTCATCGTTTCCGGACCCGGTGGGGTCGGTAAGGGAACGATCGTCGATGCGTTGATGCGTCGCGACCCCCGCTTGTTGCTCAGTTGTTCGTGGACCACCCGAACCCAGCGTCCGGGCGAGCGGGATGATGCATATGTCTTCACCGATCGTGATGCGTTCGAAAGTCATCGCGATGCGGGTGGCTTTCTCGAATGGACCGAGTTCCTCGGCAACTATTACGGCACCCCCGTTCCGGACCTTTCGCAGGGACGCGACGTGGTGCTCGAGATCGAGGTCGATGGTGCCCAACAGGTGAAGGTGCGCCACCCCGACTCGGTGCTGATTTTCATCCTTCCCCCATCCCGTGAGGAACAGCGACGGCGGCTGGTCGGTCGTGGTGACCCCGATCACAAGGTGCAAGAACGCCTCCGCAAGGCCGAGGAGGAAGAACCCGTGGGTCTGGCCCTCGCCGATGCCACCGTGGTCAACGACGACCTCGAGCGCACGGTCGACGAGCTGGTCAGCCTGATCGACCGTTTCCGCAGGAGTTGAACGACCTCAACGGTAGGATCTCTCGTCGCTCGCCGTGTGGCGGGCCGGAACGAAGGACGTGCGATGGCCGCCAATGATTCGATGATGACTCCGCAGTTGGAGACCCTGCTCGACAAGGTCGACTCCAAGTTCAGCCTCGTCACCTTGGCCGCCCGTCGTGCCCGCATGTTGCAGCAGTACTACAGCAGCCCCGGCATGGCCTCGAGCACGTTGATCCCGCCGCAGGTTCCCTCGCTGCGCAAGCCGCTGAGCATGGGCTTCGAGGAAATCGCCATCGACAAGATCGTCCGCGTGTCGGGCGAGGAGATGGCCGAGCGCCGTGCCGCCGAAGAAGCTGCTCGCGCCGACGCCGAAGCTCTGGCCGCCAGTCTGGCCGAGCAGGCCGACGGCGAGCCCGCCGCCGACTGAGCATCATGAGCGATCTCGCCGGTAAGCGCATCGTCGTTGGTGTGTGTGGTGGCATCGCGGCCTACAAGGCGGTCGAGGTGTGTCGTCGACTCGTCGACGCTGGAGCCCATGTCATTCCGGTGATGACGAAGGGCGCCGAGCATTTCATCGGTCGCACCACTCTGTCGGCGTTGTGCAGCGAGCCGGTGCAGACATCTCTGTGGGACGAGGAATCGCCGATTCCGCACACCAAGTTGGGTCAGTCCGCCGATCTGGTTCTCGTCGCTCCGGCCACCGCACGACTCATCGGTGCCTACGCCAACGGTCTGAGCACCGATCTCTTGACCAACGTTCTCATCGCCACTCGCGCACCCGTCGTCGTCTGTCCCGCGATGCACACCGAGATGTGGGAGCACCCCTCGGTGCAACACAACATCGACGTGTTGCGTTCTCGCGGTGTCACCATCGTCGAGCCCGAGGTCGGTCGACTCGCCGGTGGCGACTCGGGCCGGGGTCGTCTGGCGTCGCCCGATGCGATCGTGGCCGCGGTCGAGGCCGAGTTCGCCCCGCGCGATCTGGCCGGAGTTCACGTCGTCGTCACCGCCGGTGGAACGCGCGAACCCATCGACGCCGTGCGCGTGATCGCCAATCGTTCGAGCGGCAAGCAGGGCTACGCGGTGGCGGCTGAAGCGGCGAGTCGTGGTGCGTGCGTGACATTGGTGTCGACCGTGTCGTTGCCCGCGCCCTCGGGAGTACGCGTCATACCGGTCGAGACCGCCGCCGAGATGCACGACGCACTCGACGGCATCTGGTCGTCGACCGACGTGTTGGTGATGGCCGCCGCGGTGGCCGACTTTCGACCAGTGACGTGCGCGTCGGGCAAGATCAAGAAAGATGGCGGCGTCCCGAACATCGTGCTCGAGCCGACCCCCGACATTCTGTGTGCACTCGGCGCGAAGAAGCGCGACGGTCAGATCCTGGTGGGCTTCGCCGCCGAGACCTCCGACGTGGTCGCCAACGCCGAGTCGAAACTGCGTCGCAAGAACCTCGACATGATCGTGGCCAACGACGTCAGCCAGCCCGGTGTCGGATTCCAGCACGACACCAATGCGGTCACCTTCCTGCGACCCGGTCAGGCTCTAGAGTCGGTGGCGTTGACCGACAAGCGGGCCGTGGCGCGCGAGTTGATCGATCGGGTCGTCGCCGCACGGTCCTGAACCCCAACCTCACACCGGAGTCATCATGAGCCGCAACTGGACCTTCACCTCGGAGAGCGTCACCGAGGGCCACCCCGACAAAGTCGCCGACCAGGTGTCCGATGCGGTGCTTGACGCGATTCTGTCGAAGGACCCGCACGCCCGAGTGGCCTGCGAAACATTGGTGACCACCGGACTGTGCCTCGTCTCGGGTGAGATCACGACCGACGCCTACGTCGATATCGCCGAGACCGCGCGCGAGGTGATCCTCGGCATCGGTTACAACAACGCCGCTTACGGCTTCGACGGCAAGACGTGCGGCGTGTTGGTCGCACTCGATGCACAGAGCGCCGACATCGCCCAAGGTGTCGACAAGAGCGAAGAGGTACGGGCGCGCACCGGCAGCGACGATCTCGATCTCCAGGGTGCGGGTGACCAGGGAATGATGTTCGGCTACGCGTGCAACGAGACGCCCGAACTGATGCCGCTTCCGATCTTCGTGGCGCACCGACTGGCCGAGCGCCTCACCGAGGTGCGCAAGTCGAGCCAGATTCCTTACCTGCGTCCCGACGGCAAGACCCAGGTGACCTTCGATTACGTCGACGGCAAACCGGTGCGCCTGCGCACGGTGCTGATCTCGACCCAGCACGAGGACGGCGTCGATCGCGACACCGTGATTCGTCCCGACCTCATTGAACAGGTCATCCGTCCGGTGATCCCGGCCCAGTTCGCCAACGACGATTACGCGGTGTACGTGAACCCCACCGGCAAGTTCGTGCTCGGTGGACCTCACGCCGACACGGGTCTGACCGGACGCAAGATCATCGTCGACACCTACGGCGGTATGGGTCGTCACGGCGGCGGAGCGTTCAGCGGCAAGGACCCGAGCAAGGTCGATCGCTCGGCGGCGTACGCCTCGCGCTGGGTGGCCAAGCATGTTGTCGCCAGCGGTGCCGCCGATCGTTGCGAGGTGCAGGTCGCGTACGCCATAGGTATGGCGCATCCGGTCAGCATCCTCGTCGAGACCTTCGGAACCGAGAAGGTGGCGGTCGAGAAGATCGAAGCCGCGGTTCGCGCCACATTCGACCTTCGTCCGGCCGCGATCGTGCGTGACCTGAAGTTGAAGCGTCCGATCTATCGCGCGACCGCCGCGTATGGTCACTTCGGCCGTGAACTACCCGACTTCGAATGGGAGAAGCTCTCCCGACTCGACGACTTCTCGACCGCCCTCGGTCGCTGATTCAGCATCCGCGATGACGCCGACCACATCGGCCGAGTCGCCCGAAGTCGTCGTCGCCGGAGTCGTCCCTGACGTCACCGGTCTCGACCGGGTATTCGATTACGCCGCGCCGGCTGGTTGCGCACTTGGTGATCGGGTGCGGGTGTCTCTCAACGGACGTCGCGTCGGAGGTTGGGTCGTGTCCTTGCGTGATAACGATCCCGACGGACCCAAACTCAAGTCGATCGAACGCACGAGTGGCATCGGACCCGACGAGGAGATTCTCGACCTGTGTCGATGGGCTTCATGGCGATGGGGCGCTCATCGTCTGCGACCGTTCCTCGTGGCGGCATCACCGAACACGGTCGTGAATCGTCCGTCCCCGAAACGCCGCACGAAGGTTCTCGCCGAGCCCGTGTCGCCAGCAGCCACGTCACTGCTCGCCGATGGAGGGGGAGTTCTGCGTTTGCCGCCGAGCGACGACCAGATGCCGACGGTGCTCGCCGCGGCCCGGCTCGGACCCGCGCTTGTGGTGTGCGCCTCGGTCGACTCGGCGCGGGTGATGGCCACCCGACTGCGTCGCACAGGTGTGTCGGTCGCGCTCATGCCCGAGGAATGGTCGTTGGCGCGAGGGGGAGTCGACATCGTCATCGGAGCGCGTGCGGCCGCGTTCGCGCCATGCCCCGACCTGGCCGTCGCGGTGGTTCTCGATGAGCACGAGGAATCGTTGCAAGAAGAACGCGTGCCCACATGGCATGCGCGCGACGTGGTCGGCGAGCGCGCGCGACGTCGTAATGCGCCGTTGTTGTTGGTGTCACCCTGTCCGTCGGTCGAAGGTGCGCACGGACGACGAATGGTCGCACCTCCGCGCGATCGTGAAGCCGCCGGTTGGCCCGAGGTCGAGATCGTCGATCGCAACGACGAGGAGCCGTGGAAACGTTCGCTGGTCTCGTCGGCTCTGATCGCTCACTTGCGCGATCCGAATCAACGCGTGGTGTGCGTGCTCAACACGAAGGGGCAGGCGAAGTTGCTCGCGTGTCGCGGTTGCAACGCTCTGGTGCGATGCGAGGCCTGCGACTCCGCCATGGGCGAGGACGACATCGGCCGACTCGATTGCGGGGCGTGCGGTGCAACTCGACCTCGAGTGTGCGCCTCATGCGGATCGGGTGTGTTGGCGCGTCTTCGACCGGGTGTCTCGCGATTGCGCGACGAGCTCGAAGCCGCCGCGGCGCGCGACGTGGTGTCGGTGGTCGCCGGTGCGAAAGCCGACGTCCTCGACGACACGGTCGCCGACGTGTTCGTCGGCACCGAAGCCGTTCTGCATCGGGTGCGACGCATCGACGTGGTGGCCTTCCTCGACTTCGACAGCGAACTGCTCGCACCGCGATTTCGGGCCTCCGAACGGTCGATGGCTCTTCTCGCTCGGGCCGCTCGACTCGTCGGCAAACGGCGGGGAGGAGGGCGATTGTTGATCCAGACGACGATGCCCGACCATGAGGTCATTCGTTCGGTCGTCGCGGGCGATCCATCGATTCTCATCGAGGCGGAGAGCGATCGACGACGCACCTTGTCGCTTCCGCCACACGGCGCTCTCGCAATCGTCGAGGGTTCGGCCGAGTTCGCCGCCGCGTTGTCATCGAACGCCGCTCTCGTTGTCGTGCCGCAACGAGAGCGATGGCTCGTGCGGGCCGCGAATTCGGCGGCGCTGGCCGACGCGCTGGACGGCACCGAACGACCCGCCAACACCAAGTTGCGCATCGAGGTAGATCCCGCCCGGATCTAGGACACGCGCAACAAACGGAATCCTTGTCGAGACGCGAGACGCACGGTGGGGTGGCCCTTCTCGTTCAACCACTTCTGCAACGAGTCGCTGCCGAGGTTCTTGTTGACCACGAGGATCGCCGTTCCTCCCGCGTCGAGTCGTGCGAGCCACCGGGACAACATCCCATGCAACTCGTTCTTGCCCACCTTGATCGGCGGATTGCTCCAGATGCACGCGAATGACACATCGGCCGGGACATCATCGGGAGCGACGACCCGAACATTTTCGAGTCCGAGCGATGTCGCATTGTCGAGGGTGAGGCGGCGCGCCCGCGCGTTCGGATCGATCGCCCACACCGTGCAGTTCGGTCGTCGACGTGCCATGGTGATCGCGATCGGTCCGGCTCCGCAACCGAGATCGAGCAGGTGTCCGGTCGCGGGCAACTCGGGGGCCTCGACCAAAAGGAACTTGGTGCCCGAATCGACACGACCGTGCGAAAAGACTCCGGTGTCGGTCTCTATCGGGAACGAACCGTCGGGAAGAGTCACCTCGATGCGCTGACGCGCCGACGGGACGTCGGGCTCCTCGCTGAAGTAGTGCTGGATCGGGTCGTCGGGCTCGGAAGACATCGCATCGGTAGCCTGTCACGCATGACGTACCAGATTCGGACATTCGGTGACCCTGTGCTCGCCTCGCAAGCACTTCCGGTGGCCGACATCGACGGCAAGATCGCCCGGATCGTCGAGGAAATGTTCGACACGCTGTACGAGAGCGACTCGGGGATCGGCCTCGCGGCTCCTCAAGTCGGAATACAACGCCAGATCTTCGTGTGGGACATGGACGACGAGCCGATGGTGGTGCTCAATCCGGTGATCGTCGAGTCCGACGGCGAATGGGTGTACGACGAGGGCTGTCTCAGCATCCCCGGTCTGTACGTCGAGATGACGCGTCCGAAGACGGTGCTGATGAAGGGCATCGACATGGACGGCAACGAAGTGGCGATCGAAGCCGACGAATTGGAAGCTCGCCTGTTCCAGCACGAACTCGATCACTTGAATGGCGTTCTCATGTTCGATCGCATGCAACCCGAGCAACGCAAGGCGGCCATCGCCGAATACAAGCGTCTCAGCGAGCAAGCGACCGGGCTCGGCGGGCCCAAGCGGCTGAAGGCCGAATGACCCAACTCGCGCCCTTGCCCAAGGGTCCGATCCGGCGGGTGGCCTTTCTCGGCACACCGGCTCTGGCCGTGCCGGTCCTCGATGCCATCGTCGCCGCGGGACTCGACGTGGTTCATGTGATCACCCGAGCCGACAAGCGACGAGCGCGCGGACCCGAACTGTCGCCGAGCCCGGTGAAAGAGTGCGCCCTGGGTCATGGTCTCACGGTGGGGCACGGCGTCGACGAGTTGCTCGATCGCCACGCCGAACACCCGATCGATCTCGGAATCGTGGTCGCGTACGGCGCGTTGATCAAACCGCACATCCTGCGCGTGATCCCCATGGTGAACATTCACGTCTCCTTGTTGCCCCGTTGGCGCGGCGCGGCACCGATCGAACGAGCGTTGCTCGCGGGCGACGCCGAGACGGGTGTCAGCATCATGCAGGTCGAGGAAGGGCTCGACACCGGCGGTGTGTTGGCCGAGGCGCGCATGCCGATCGACGATCGCACCACGGCGAACGACATTCGCTCTCGCCTGATCGCCGACGGCACGGCCCTGCTGCTCGAACAACTGCGATCGGGATTGAGCGTGCCGCGACCGCAGGTCGGAGAGCCGACGCACGCCGCCAAGATCGAAGCGCACGAATTGCACATCGACTGGGCGCGCGACGCCGCGTACATCTCGCGCCTCGTGCGTCTCGGGGGAGCCTGGACCACGCATCGGGGACGTCGGTTGAAGATCCACGCGGCCGAAACGACCGAAGGGAATCTCGAACCAGGTCGGATTCGGGCAGTCGCCGGCGAGGTGGTCATCGGAACGGGCGCTGGAAGCCTCGTGGTGAGAGAAGTGCAACTCGAGGGAAAGTCGCGCATTGCGGCGAGCGCGTGGGCCAACGGTGCGCAGTTCGCACCGAACGAGGTCCTCGGGGATGGCTGAGTCGGCGCGCTCGGTCGCCTTGTCGGCCTTGCAACGCATCGAACACGAGGGGGCCTACGCCAATCTCGTCCTTCCGGCGATGTTGTCGCGTTCCTCGTTGTCGGACGTTGACCGAAGGTTCGTCACCGAACTCGTCTACGGAACCACGCGCATGCGCCGAGCGTGCGACGCCATCGTCGATCGTTTCGTGATGAACGAACCCGATGCGGCGACACGCTCGGTGTTGCGTCTTGGCGCATATCAACTCGAGTTCGCCAAGGTGGCGCCGCACGCGGCGGTGTCGGCGACCGTAGATCTCGCGTCGCGCAAGACGCGTGGTTTCGTGAACGCGGTGCTGCGCAAGGTTGCGACGAACCCGATGTCGTGGGGGAGCGACGCGACTCGTCTGAGCTACCCGGATTGGATCGTGCGCACGTTCATCGAGGAGTGCGGCGCGGAAGCGATGGTCGCTCTCGAGCGGATGAACCTCGCCGCGTCGGTGACGACTCGCGACGACGGATACGTGCAGGACGAGTCATCGCAGTGGGTGGCCGCCGCAGTTGGTGCTCGCGAGGGAGAGGTAGTTCTCGACGCCTGTGCCGGTCCGGGCGGCAAGACCACGGCCATGGCGACCAGTGGGGCATCGATTATCGGGGCCGATCGTCAGCTGACGCGCGCCGGTTTGGTGGCCAAGAACGCCGAGCGTTTGTCGCATCGAGTACCCGTGGTCGCCTGTGACGCGACAGTTCCTGCGTTCGCCGACGGCGTCTTCGATCGTGTGTTGGTCGACGCTCCGTGTTCCGGTCTCGGTGCGCTTCGTCGTCGCGCCGACGCGCGTTGGCGGATCACCGAGTCCGATGTCCACGACCTCGCGCGATTGCAGTCCGCCATCCTCACGGCCACGTCCCGATTGGTGCGCCCCGGCGGGGTGCTCGTTTACAGCGTGTGCACGATCACGGCGATCGAATCGATCGGGCACGCGATTCCCGATGGCTTCGAGACGGTGACCCGTGCTGGAGACGAACGACTTCCTCCACTCGGGGATGCGTGGCGGGACTTCGGCCACGGTCATCGACTACTGCCGCACGACGCCGACACCGACGGCATGGTGATCATCCGTTACCGTCGCTTGCCATGAGCACTCTTCGAGCCAAGGTTCTCACCGTCAGCGATGGCGTCGTGCACGGAACGCGCGAGGATCTGTCGGGCGCCGAACTCGCGGCCTGCCTCGAACGACACGGATTCGAGGTCGTCGAACGCGCCCTCACCGCCGACGGGTCGGATGCCGTCGCGCAGGCCCTCGCGCGGCTGTGCGACGGATTCGCTGGGCTGGTGGTCACCACCGGCGGAACCGGATTCGCTCCGCGCGATCTGACTCCCGAGGGCACGCGCTCGGTGATCGAGCGCGAGGCACCCGGCTTGGCCGAGGCCATGCGTCTCGTCAGTCCGCTCGGTCGACTCTCCCGCGGACTCGTCGGTATCCGAGGCGCGACGATCATCTGCAACACACCGGGGTCGCCGAAGGGATGCGTCGAACAGATCGAAGCGATCGTCGACGTGTTGCCGCATGCCCTGCGCTTGCTCGCCGATCAACCGACCCAGCACTGAGAGGCGGCGACCCCGCGGGCCAAATCGGCGGGCGACCAACAACTCGTGCCGGTAGCGTCATCGTCGTGTTGCGCCTCGTTCTGCCCAAGGGATCACTCGAAAAGGCCACCTTCGAGTTGTTCGAAGCCGCCGACCTTCCCATCAAGCGGTCGTCGAGCGTCGACTACAAGGCATCCATCGACGATCCGCGCATCAGCGAGGTGCGCATTCTGCGTCCGCAAGAGATTCCGCAATACGTCTCCGAGGGACTCTTCGACATTGGCATCACCGGACGCGACTGGGTGGAGGAGACGGAGAGTTCGGTCGAGAGCCTCGGCGAACTGAAGTATTCCAAGGCCACGAGCGATCCCGTGAAAGTGGTCGTGGCCGTCGCATCCGACAGCTCCGCCCAGAGCGTCGCCGATCTGCCCCAAGGTGTCCGGGTGAGCACCGAGTATCCGTCGCTCACGCGCCGCTATTTCGCCGATCGAGGCATCACGGCCGATGTGCGTTTGTCGTATGGAGCGTCCGAGGCCAAGATCCCCGACATCGCCGATTGCATCGTCGACATCACCGAGACCGGTCGTGCGTTGCGCGCCGCCGGACTGCGCGTGATCGACACCATGCTCGTGAGTTACACCGAGATGATCGCCAACGCCTCGTCTTTCGCCGATCCGACGAAACGGCATGCCATGAATCAACTCATGACCTTGTTGCTCGGAACGCTCGACGCTCGCGGCAAGGTGCTCGTGAAGTTGAACGTCGGAAGCGACGACTTGTCGAAGGTGTTGGCGGTTCTGCCCTCGGCGAAGTCACCGACCATCAGCGAGTTGGCCGGAGGCGGATTCGCGGTCGAGAGCGTGGTCGAGAAGCGTTCGATCAACACGTTGATCCCCGCGCTGAAAGATGCCGGCGCCTCCGATTTGCTCGAGTTGCCGATCTCCAAGATCGTGGCCTGAACGTGGGTTCGATCGCAGGCACGGTCGCCGAATTCGATGCCCACGTCGGTCTCGGTCGGGTGCGCACCGATGACGGAACCGAGATCATGTTTCACTGTGCCGAGATCGCCGACGGGACGCGTGACATCGCCGTCGGCGCTCGGGTTCGGTTCGACATCGTCGTGAAGTTCGGCCGTGAAGAAGCCGCCGCCATCGCCTCCGTCTGACGATCGACGGATTCACGACATCGTCGCCGTCTTGTCGTCGATCCCCACGGGCACCGTCGTCTCGTACGGGGAAGTGGCCCGCGATGCGGGGTATCCCCGCCAGTCCCGTCTGGTCGGTCGGGTGCTGGCCCTGTGGTCCGACCACTTCGACTTGCCGTGGTGGCGGGTGGTCGACGCATCGGGGCGATTGGTGCCCGGACATGAGGTCGAACAAGGTCGTTTGCTGGGCCGGGAAGGCGTCGCACTGGTCGGGGGACGGGTCTCCCGGGCCCGTCGTCGGGTTGACTGACGCGGCGTCGGAGGTTTTTGCTGGTCGGAGCGGTTACCCTACGAGGCACAACAGAAGCGAAGTGGGGCTTGACCCCCACCCGACCACCACCGGTTCGCCGGCACCGTGCGTTCGGGTCACTGCGAGAAGGCCACTGCCGCAGGGCGGGGCTGACCCGTGATGACGTCGCGTCGTCATGTACCCGAAAACCATGGGAGGTCAGCCCATTGCACAGGAGTGAACAGCCATAGCACCGCCGACGAACGAACCTCGCTACAACGAGCGCATCCGCGCCAAGGAAGTGAGGGTGATCGGACCCGATGGATCCCAGTTGGGGATCAAGGCCGTCCCGGACGCCTTGGCTCTCGCGCGGGAACTCGACCTCGACTTGGTCGAGGTGGCCCCCATGGCCACGCCACCGGTCTGCCGCATCATGGACTACGGCAAGTTCCGTTATGAGGAGTCGCAGCGCGCTCGCGAGGCCCGCAAAAAGACGGCTCACATCACGGTCAAAGAGGTCAAGTTCCGTCCCAAGATCGGCAAGGGCGACTTCGACACGAAGGTGCGACACGTCCAGGAATTCCTCGCCGAGGGTCACAAAGTGAAAGTGACTCTGCAGTTCCGCGGACGCGAGATGGCTCACCCCGAGCTCGGCAGCAAGATTCTCGACGAGGTCATCGAAGCGATCAGTGAGGTGGGCAAGGTGGAAACCCAGGCCCGGCTCGAAGGTCGCAGCATGACGATGGTGCTCGTCCCAGAAAAGAAATCGACGAAGAAGAAGGAGTCGAGCGAGACCACGACGGTCGAAGCCACGACTCCCGAGTGACCAGAACCAAAGAGACGCCCCGCGTCGCCAGAAAAGGATCAGAGCAATGCCCAAGATGAAGACCAGCAAGACCGCCGCTAAGCGTTTCCGCAAGACCGGCACCGGCAAGTTGCGCCGTTTGCAGCAGAACCGTCAGCACCTCTTCGAGAAGAAGCCGTCCACCCGTACTCGCCGTCTCGACGGCATGGTCGACGTGCATTCCGGCGACGAGAAGAAGATCAAGCGTCTCCTGGCCGAGCGCTGATCGTCTCGAAGCATCCCTCCATCCACTCGAATTCCAGATTGAACGAAAGAAAGCGAAGGTAGCCAGTCATGGCAAGAGTCAAGCGTGCAGTCAACGCCAAGAAGAGCCGTCGTCAGGTTCTCGAGCGCGCCAAGGGTTACTACGGCAACAAGAGCCGTTCCGTCCGCGCCGCCAACGAGCAGGTGATGAAGTCCGGTCAGTATGCGTTCCGCGACCGTCGCGCCAAGAAGGGCGAGTTCCGTCGCCTCTGGATTCAGCGCATCAACGCCGCGTGCCGTCTGAACGACATCAGCTACAGCCGTTTCATCGCCGGTCTCAACGCTGCTGGCATCGAGGTCGATCGCAAGATCCTGGCCGATCTCGCCGTCACTGATCTCGCCGCGTTCGGTCGTCTCTGCGAGGCGGCCAAGGCGGCGCTCGCCTGAGCGAGTGCATCTGAACCACGAACTGGTTCTCAGCAACCCAGCGGTTCAACGCGTGCGGCGCCTCATCGGGCGCCGCACGTCGCGTTTGGACGAGGGTTTGTTCGTCGTCGAAGGTCGCACGCTCGTGCGCGAGGCGGTCGACGCCGGGTGGACGGTGATCGAACAATTCGTCGCTCCCGACACCGATCCGGTCGAGGGTGCGGGAACGGTACGCCGTGTGGCGGCCGGAGTGATTGAGCGCGTCGCCGACACCGAATCTCCGCAGCCCGTGCTGGCGGTCGTCGAACGTCGATTCGCCGAGTCCGCACTTCTCGCTCGGGCTAGTTTCGTCGTCGTAGCCGATGGCCTCGCCGACCCGGGAAATCTCGGAACGTTGCTACGCTCGGCCGAGGCGTCGGGTGCCGACGCCGTCATGATCACCTCTGGTTCCGTCGATCCCTCGAATCCCAAGGTGGTTCGATCGTCGGCCGGAGCCGTCTTTCGAGTGCCGATCATCGAAGCGGGATCCCTCGACGATGTCGCCCGCGCCGGTCTCGTGCGCATCGGCACGTCGTCGCACCACGGCTCGACCCACACCGAGATCGACCTCGTGCGTCGAGTCGCTCTCGTGCTCGGCAACGAGGCCCACGGTCTGTCCGACGATGCCAACGTGGACGAATGGGTGACGATTCCGCACGCGGGTCGTGCCGAGAGTCTCAACGTGGCCATGGCCGGAACGGTGCTGTGCTTCGAGGTGGCTCGTCAGCGCGGAGCAGTGGGCTGAGCGTGCATTCCTCCGTCTTTGACGCGGTCCTCTGCGGTACGGTTGGCACGCCATGAAGGACGCCATCGACGCCGCACGCATCGACGCCGAGAGCCGCATCGCCGCGGCGTCGACCGTCGACGAACTGCGTCGGCTCGACACCGAGCTGTTGGGCAAGAAGAGTCCACTGGCCGAACTGAAGGCGGGTCTCGGCAAATTGGCCACGGTCGACGAGAAGAAGGCGGCGGGTCAGGCGGTCAATGAGGCCATGACGTCGGTGCGGATGACTCTCGATGCTCGCACGGCGACACTGGCGCGCGCCGAAAGAGATGTCCTCCTCGTCGCCGAAGCACTCGATCTCACCGAGCATCTCGCAGCACCGTCGCGCGGGCGGGCGCACATCGTCACGCAAGCGTGGCAACGCCTCGAGGACGTCTTCGTCGGTCTCGGATTTCAGGTGGCCGAGGGACCCGAGGTCGAGACCGACTGGTACAACTTCGAAGCCTTGAACATGCCGCCGTCGCATCCGGCCCGAAGCATGCACGACACCTTCTACGTCGATCACGGCGCACTCGGAAGCACGGTGTTGCGCACCCACACCTCGCCGGTTCAGATCCGCGTCATGCAGAACGTGAAGCCTCCGATCTACATGATCATGCCCGGTCGTGTCTTTCGCAACGAGACAACCGATGCGACGCACCTCGCGGTGTTCCATCAGATCGAGGGTCTGGTCATCGATCGCGGCATCACCTTGGCCGATCTCGCGGGAACGATTGATGCGTTCACCAAAGCATTTTTCGGTGAGGGCTTCGGAAGTCGTCTGCGCCCGAGTTACTTCCCTTTCACCGAGCCGAGCGCCGAGTTCGACATCCGCACACCGGACGGTTCGTGGCTCGAGTTGGGTGGTTGCGGCATGGTGCATCCCAACGTGCTGCGCGCGGGCGGACTCGACCCCGAGGAATGGAGCGGCTTCGCCTTCGGTTTCGGAATCGACCGCATGGCCAAGGAGCGGCATGCGGTCGGTGACGTGCGCGAGATGTACACCAACGACATTCGATTCATCGAGCAGTTCTGAGGACCGACCATGAAGATCGTTCATTCCTGGCTCCTCGAACTGGCGAAATCACTGCCCGACGACGTCGATGCCATCGCCGAGACCTTGAGCGACATCGGTCTGTCGTGCGAGAGCGTCGACCGGGTCGGGGCCACGGTTCGCGGTGTGATCACGGCGCGAGTGATCAAGACCGAGCGACACCCCGATGCCGCCAAGGTGCATCGGGTGTTCCTCGACTGCGGTGACGGAACCGAACACCATGTGTGGTGCGGGGCGTTCAACATGCAACCCGGTGACGTCATTCCGTGGGCCACTCCAGGCACCACGATGCCCGACGGGCGGGCGATCGAGACCAAGCCCATCGTCGGCATTCCGAGCGAAGGCATGTGTTGTTCGGCACGCGAACTCGGTCTGGGCGACGATCACGCTGGAATCCTGATCCTCGATCCGACGACGCCGCTCGGTGTTCCGTACGGTCGAGCGCTCGGCCTCTCCGAGGAGATCGTCTACGACCTCGACGTGCTGCGCAATCGTCCCGACGCGTACGGGCACGTCGGAGTCGCCCGCGACTTGGCCGCGCGTTTCGGGGTGCCATTCTCGGCCTCGGACGGATCGATCAAGGCGACCGGAGCATTGCGGTCGGCGCCGGTCGAGATCGTCGCCGGCGATCGCTGCCCGCGGTTCACGACGATCGTGATCAGTGGCGTGCGGGTGACCGCATCACCCGACTGGATGCGCGCGCGTCTGGCGGCGGCCGGCATGCGATCGATCAACAACGTCGTCGACGTGTCGAACTACGTAATGCTCGAAACCAACCAGCCGAATCACGCCTACGACTTCGAGCGCTCGGCGGGGGAGGGTTCCGCATTCGACTCGCGCGTGAGGGCGAGACCATGGTGACGCTCGACGAAGTGGAACGAACCCTCACGAGCGACGACCTGTTGATTTGCGATCTCGACGATCGACCGATCGGACTCGCCGGCATCATGGGAGGCCTCAACACCGAGATCAGCGATGACACCTCGGTGATCGCTCTCGAGACCGCGTGGTTCGAGCCGCTCGGAATCATGCAAAGCGTTCAGCGGACCGGACTTCGTAGCGAAGCATCGGCGCGATTCGAACGCGGCATGGATCCGTACGGAATCGATGCATCGGTCTCGCGATTCATCGAGTTGTTGCGTCTCACATGCCCCGACCTCGTCGTGCACGAGGGTGCGGTCGACGCGCGCACCGAACACTTGCCCAAACCGATCGTCATCGATGTTCGCGCTCGGCGCGTCGGCGATTTGCTCGGAACGCGGTTCACGCCCCAGGAGATCGTCTCGCTCATCGCGCCGCTTGGGTTCGTCGGAGCGTTGCACGGCGACATCATCTCGGTCACCGTGCCCACGTGGCGACCCGATTGCACGCTCGAAATCGACATCGTCGAGGAAGTGGCGCGTCATTACGGCTATTCGCGCCTCGGTGCGACGGTGCCCAAGTCGACCCAGCCCGGTGGATTGTCGCCGATCCAGCAGCGTCGCCGGCGGGTGCGTGAGGTCGTGCTCGGTCTGGGTGCGAGCGAAGCCATGCCGCATCCGTTCCTCACCGACGGAGATCTGGCCCGTGCCGGCTTGTCGTCCGAAGCGGTGCGCTTGCTCAATCCGCTCGCGGTGGGTGACGACGTGTTGCGAACTTCGCTGCGTCCGGGACTTCTGAAGGCGATCGCGTTCAACGAGTCGCATCGACGGCCTGGCGTGTCTCTCTTCGAGGTTGGTCACGTGTATCCGCCCAGTGATGACGTCCTCCCCGCCGAGCACGAGGTGCTGGCCGTGGTGCTCGCGGGGCGCGAAGCTCCGGCCGCGGTCGCCGTGTGGCGCGAGTTGGCCACGGCCATGGGCTGGGGTGCGCGACTCGATCAAGGCACGGTGCCGAGCGGAATGCACCCGACGCGGTCGGCGACATTGTCGATCGGACGTGACGCGATCGGTCTCGTCGGTGAGGTGCATCCCGAGGTGCTCGAGGCGTACGGCGTCTCGCAGCGCGTCGCCATCCTCGAGGTGAATCTCAGCCAATTGTTGTCGGTCGAACCGAAGGTCGCGACGTGGAAGGCGACCAGTCGATTCCCGTCGAGTGACATCGATCTGGCCTTCAATGTTCCGACGACCGTGACCGCCGAGAAGGTGGAGAAGTCGTTGCGTCAAAGTGCGGGAGCGTTGCTCGTCGACATCGCATTGTTCGACGTGTATCGCTCCGACGCCTCCTCGGACTCGCGCAGCCTCGCATTTCGTCTGCGTTTGCAGGCGGCCGACCGCACGCTCACCGACGCCGACATCGCCGAGGTCCGCGACAAGTGCATTGCGGGCGCCGGGAAGTTGGGCGCTCAGTTGCGGGGCTGAGGGTTGCTGCGCAATTTGTCGGCGATGAACCGCTGAAATTCGGATTCGATCATTTTGATCTCACCGAGCAAATAGTTGTAGTACGGCATGTGGTTGGCGAGCATCACATAGAACACGCGCTCGTCGAATTCCTCACCCGGGGCCATGCGTTCGCGCAGAAACTGCACTCCCTCGCGCCAGCGAATCGCCCGGCTCTGACTGATCTCTTCGAGGCGCGCGTGCAGACGGGGGTTCTCCGTGGCCGCGGCCAGGATCTGCAATCGGAACGCCTGAATGCGAATCGCCTCCGGTGTCGTTGGCAACGGGATCCGGCCCGCCAGATCCTGAACGGTCAGGTCGTGTCGGTCGGAGAAGTGGGCCAGATACATGTCGATCGACGATCGGGTGAACTCGTCGTACATGTCGCCCAGGACGCGCGCGAGAAGACCGTCTCGGTCGCCGAAGTAGCGGTAGATGTTGGTGATCGAACAATGGGCACCGTTGGCGACCTCGGCCACCCGCAAACCGAGGATTCCGGACTCGGCGAGCTCGCGTCGGGCGTTGTCGAGAATCAAGCTGTCGGTCGATGACGAACCCGGCACGTCAGCGAGTCTAGGAACGCACGTTTTCACGAAGTAGAAAAACTTTTACGGATTGCCCGAGTCAATTCATCGACGGATCACGGGGAACCGCCGTCAGCCATGCGAGTCGACCGGACTGCCGCGCGAGAACCGTTCGCCACAACTCGCGCGGTTCGTCGCTGAACACGTCGCGCGTCGTCGCATCGACGACGATCCACGCACCGCTCTCCAGTTCGTCGTCGAGTTGACCCGGACCCCATCCGGAGTAGCCGTGGAAGACCCGCAACATCACCGGCGCCGGATCGAGATCGTTCGGGTCTTCGGTGAGGTCGATCGAATCGATGAACTCGATCGATTCGACGGCGATTCCATCGGAGGTGGGTAGCAGTCCGAGTCCGATCAGAATCTCGGTGTCCACCGGACCGCCCGCGAATAGGGCATGGGGCGGGGCGACGAAACGCTTCCAGACGTCGATCTCCATCTCCCGGTCACTCGGGCGGTTCAGCACCACCCCGAGCGCTCCGACCGCCGAATGCTCGAGCATGAACACCACCGTGCGGTCGAAGTTCGGGTCGACGAGGGGCGGCGAGGCCACCAAAAGACGTCCCCGGGTGGACGGCAGGGAGAATTCCGCGCTCACCGCCTCATGTTCGCAGACGTGGACGACGGAGAGTCGTTGTATTCCCATACATGATTCCGTATGATCATACGCATGACCGGATCCAGCCTCTCCGTCGCGCCCCCGACGGCACCCCTGCGCGTGGGCATCATTGGGGCCTCCGGATACACCGGGGCCGAGTTGATGCGCCTGGTCGCCGGGCATCCCCACCTCGAACTCGTGGTCGCCACCGGCGACACCAAGGCCGGCACCCGCGTCGCCGATCTGTACCCGAGCGTGGCCGCCCAATATCCGGATCTGGTGTTCGCCGCTTCCGACACGCCGTCGGTCGTGGCGGCCGTCGATGGTCTCGACGCCGTGTTCCTCGGTCTGCCGCACGAGGCCAGCATGGCCATCGCTCCCGCAATCGTCGGACGGGTGCGTTGCGTGATCGACTTGTCGGCGGCGTGCCGCATGAAGGACGCGAGCGTGTACACGACGTGGTACGGATTCGTCCACGATCAGCCCGCACTTCTGGCCGAGGCCGTCTATGGACTTCCCGAGTTGCATCGTTCCGCGTTGCCCGGTGCTCGGTTGGTGGCGACGCCCGGTTGTTACGTCACGGCGGCGACGTTGTGTCTCGCTCCACTGGTGCGCTCGGGAGCGATCGCGACCACGGGCATCATCGTCGACGCCGCCAGCGGAGCATCCGGTGCAGGTCGTGGTTTGAAGCACGGAAGTCTCTTCGGCTCGGTGAACGAGGACTTCGGTGCGTACGGACTTCTCGACCATCGGCACACGCCCGAGATGCAGGATCAAGTCGGTGCCGAGTTGTTGTTCACTCCTCACCTCGCGCCGATGAACCGAGGAATCCTCGCCACGTGCTACGCCACGCCGACCTCGTCGACGTCGACCGAGGCTCTCATCGAATCGCTGGCCGCGTTCTACGTCGATGAGCCCTTCGTCGTGGTGTCCGATCGTTCGCCCTCTACGAAGGCGACACTCGGATCGAACGCGGTGCACATCACCGCTCGTTACGACGTCCGCACGAATCACGTCATCGTGATCGGTGCGATCGACAACCTGTGCAAGGGCGCGTCGGGTGGCGCTGTGCAAGCGGCCAATGTCGCCCTCGGTCTGCCCGAGACCGCGGGACTCTCATCGATCGGGGTGTATCCGTGAGCAACGAATCGATCAAGCCCGACGTGCGCGCCAGCGTTCTGATCGAGGCCCTTCCCTACATTCGGCGGTTCGCCGGAAAGATCGTCGTCGTGAAGTACGGCGGCAACGCTTTGGCCGGAGCCACCGAGTCGGACGCTCTGGCACTCTTCGCCGAGGACATCGTGTTGATGAGGCTCGTCGGCCTGAAGCCGGTCGTGGTGCACGGAGGTGGGCCGCAGATCAGCGATCTGATGAGTCGACTCGGCAAAGTCACCGAGTTTCGCGACGGGTTGCGGGTCACCGACGCCGAGACGGTCGACATCGCCCGCATGGTGCTGAGTGGTCAGGTCAATCCCCAGATCGTGGCGGCCATCAACGTGCACGGGCGATTCGCGGTCGGGGTCAGCGGCGAGGACGCCTCGTTGATCACGGCGTCGGCGAAGAACCCCGAGCTCGGTTTCGTGGGCGAGGTCGATCGCATCAATCCGGGCATCCTCACGCGACTCCTCGACGACGAATTCATTCCGGTCGTGGCGACCATCGGAACAGACGCGACCGGACAGGCGTACAACATCAACGCCGACACCGTGGCCGGTGCGATCGCCGAGGCACTCGGCGCCGAGAAGCTCGTGTACCTCACCGACATCGAGGGTTTGCGTCGTGTCGTCGACGACCCGACGAGTCTCATCCGACAGACCAGCCCCGACGAACTCGATGCCCTCATGTCCGACGGCACGATCGCGGGTGGCATGATCCCCAAGGTCGAGAGTTGCGTGCGGGCGGTTCGCGGTGGTGTGCGGCGGGCACACATCCTCGACGGTCGGATTCCTCACGTTCTCTTGCTCGAACTGTTCACCGACGCGGGCATCGGGACGATGGTCGAGAGCTCCTACAAGAAGGCGGCGACATGACAACTCACGCATTCGCGACGAACGGGCACGATCATTGTCCGTTCATGCCGGTCTTCGGCGCCCCCGCCGTGATGTTCGAACGGGGGAGCGGCACCGAACTCTTCGACGTCGACGGCAAGCGCTATCTCGACTTCTTGTCGGGTATCGCGGTCGTGTCGCTCGGTCACGCCAACCCCGTCATCGCAGAGGCGGTCTACGCCCAGATGAATCGGCTCGTTCACGTGAGCAACTTCTTCGCCAACGACTCGGCCACGGCCGCGGCGACCGCCGTGAATGGTCTCCTGCGTGACGCGACCGGGGTTGCCGGACAAGTCTTCTTCTGCAACAGCGGAGCCGAAGCGAACGAGGCGGCCATCAAGTTGGCGCGCAAATTCGGCGGACGCGGACGCCACGTCGTGGTCAGCGCCCTCGGCAGTTTCCACGGGCGCACCCTCGCGGCTCTCGCCGCCACCGGTCAACCGGCCAAGCACGAACCCTTCCAGCCGATGCCCGACGGGTTCCGACACGTGCCCTTCGGTGATCTGGATGCGTTGCGTGCGGCCGTCGACGCGTCGTGCGCGGCGATCCTCATCGAAACCGTGCAAGGAGAAGGCGGAGTCATTCCGGCGTCCGTCGAGTATCTGCGCGGCATTCGCGAACTCTGCGACGAGCGGGGCATGTTGATGATGATCGACGAGGTGCAAACCGGTTTCGCCCGCACCGGCGAGTGGTTCGGCTTCCAACACGCCGGAGTCGTCCCTGACGTCGTCACCTTGGCCAAGGCCATGGGCAACGGTTTCCCGGTCGGTGCCTGTTGGGCGCGCACCGAAGTGGCCGCAGTGTTCCAACCGGGCGATCACGGGAGCACCTATTCCGGAACGGCCGTGGCGGGCGCGGCGGTGAACGCGGTCATCACCGAGATGAAAAGGCTCGACGCTCCACGACTCGCGCGGACCAAGGGCGATCATCTCGCCGCGGCGTTGGCGAAAGTCGACGGCGTGCGCGCGGTTCGGGGTCAAGGTCTTCTGCGGGCCGCCGACCTCGGTGAACGCGATGCCAAAGCCGTGTACCTGGCGGCTCTCGAACGAGGTCTCGTGACCAACGCGGTGAACGCCAATTCGTTGCGGCTCGCGCCTCCGCTCACGGTGTCGATCGACGAGATCGACGAGGCCGTGTCGATCATCGCATCAGTGCTCGCCGACGGAATCGGAGTCGCATCATGACGGTCAGAAGTCTCGCCAACATCACCGATCTCAACCACGACGAGTTGCGCCTCGTGCTCGATCTCTCGGTGCGCGAGCCGGCTTCGCTTGGTCGGCCGCTCACTTCGCCGACGGGTCTGCCACTCGGCGCGGCGCTCATCTTCGAGAAGCCGTCGAATCGAACGCGGCAAAGCATGGAGATGGCGGTGGTTCAGTTGGGTGGTCACCCCATCTACACGCGAGGAGAGGAAGTCGGTTTCGACGTGCGCGAGCCCGTCGAGGACATCGGACGAATTCTCGGTGGATATCACGGCTTGGTCGCGGCACGAGTCTTTTCACACACCGTGATCGATCGCCTGATCTCGTCGTGTCCAGTTCCGGTCGTCAACATGTTGTCCGACGTGTCGCATCCCTTGCAGGGTCTCGCCGACACGCTCACGATGGTGCAGGAATTCGGTGACCTGGCCGGACTCACCGTCGCTTACGTCGGCGACTACAACAACGTGGCGCGATCGCTCGGAGAAGCCTGCGTCATGCTCGGAGCGCACTACCGCCTCGCCTGCCCGAACGGATACGGCGCATCCGATGCCGAACTCGCGCGTCTCGCCGGACTCGGCGCGGGATCGGTCGAACAGTCGATCGACCCCGCAGTGGCCGTGCGCGGAGCTCACGCGGTGCACACCGACACCTGGGTGTCGATGGGGCAGGAGGCCGAGAAGGCCGAGCGCCTCGCGATCTTCGGTGGTTACACCGTCACGACGTCGCTGATGTCGCTCGCCGACGGCCGGTCGATTTTCATGCATTGTCTTCCGGCGTACCGCGGTTTCGAGGTCGAGGCGGCGGTCATCGATGGTGATGCGAGTCGCGTCATCCGACAAGGACACAATCGACTGCATTCGTCGCGGGGTGCGCTCGCGTTCCTATTGGGGGTGAAGTGATGGCGTCGAAGGCTCAACGTCAACAACTGATCGCATCTCTGATCGCCAAGCACGCGGTGACGAATCAACCACAACTCGTCGACCTCTTGGCGACCAACGGTCTCACGGCGACGCAAGCGACCGTTTCGCGAGATCTCGAGGATCTCGGTGCGGTGAAGGTTCGGGTGCCCGGCGGAGAGACCGTGTACGCGATCCCCGAGTTCGCTCCGGCGCGACTCGCGCCCGAGGATCAATTGCGTCGGGTGATGGGTGAGTGGGTGGCCGAAGTCAACCAGAGTGGACCGATGGTCGTGGTGCGCACGCCGCCGGGCTGTGCCCACGTCGTGGCGTCGGCACTCGATCGCAGCGGCATGCGCGAACTGATCGGCACCGTCGCCGGGGACGACACGATCTTCTGCGTCGCATCCGAAGAGTCCGGTGGTCCGGCGCTGGCCGCGATTCTCCGCGATCTGGCCGGACTCAAATCGACGGGAGGCACGAAGTGAGCCACGATGATTCGAAGACCCTGTGGCACGGTCGGTTCGCCGGTGGTCCCGCCGACGAGTTGATGGCGTACACGTCGAGCCTGCATTTCGATCGCACGTTGTGGCGCGAGGACATCGCTTGCTCGCGCGCCCACGTGACCGGTCTCGCCCATGTCGGCATTCTGAGCGACGGCGAACGTGACGCGGTGTTGTCGGCTCTCGAGAAGGTCGAGAACGAGATGGCATCGGGTGCGTTCGTGTTCGCCAGCGGCGACGAGGACATCCACACCGCGGTCGAACGTCGGGTCACCGAAATCTGTGGTGCACCCGGAGCGAAGCTGCACACCGGTCGTAGTCGGAACGATCAATCGGTCACCGGGTTGCGCTTGTGGTGCAAACAAGCTGTCCCCGCGATCGCCGCGCGCATCGTCGCGTTGCAAGAGGTGTTGCTCGCCAAGGCCATCGATGCCGGGGTCGACGACGACGGGGTCTATCTACCCGGCTACACCCACGTGCAACGAGCGCAGCCGGTGCTGCTCGCGCATCATCTCCTCGCCCACGGTTGGGCGTTCGGTCGCGACATCGATCGACTTCTCGACGCCCTCGAGCGCGTCGACGTCTCGCCATTGGGTGCCGGAGCCCTCGCCGGATCTTCGTTGCCGCTCGACCCCGCATTCACCGCCGACGCGATGGGATTCGCGCGGGTGTTCGACAATTCGCTCGACGCCGTGAGCGATCGTGACTTCGTCGCCGAGATCCTGTTCGCATTGTCGCTCGTCGCCGTGCACCTCTCGCGCATCGGCGAGGAATGGGTGCTCTGGACGAGCGACGAGTTCGGCTTCGCCGTGCTCGACGACGCCTTCGCGACGGGCTCGTCGATGTTGCCGCAGAAGAAGAATGCCGACATCGCCGAATTGGCGCGCGGCAAGGCTGGTCGGGTGATCGGCGATCTGACCGGACTGTTGGCGACGTTGAAGGGTCTTCCACTCGCTTACAACCGCGACCTGCAAGAGGACAAGGAGCCCTTGTTCGACGCGGTCGAACAAGTGAGCCTCGGACTCGCGGCGATCTCGGGAATGATCGCGACCGCGCGCCTCGTGCCCGAGCGCATGCGAGCGGCCGCCGACTCGCCGACGATGGCGGCCACCGATCTGGCGGAGCACTTGGTGCGATCGGGCACGCCGTTCCGAGAGGCGCACGCGATCGTCGGCGCACTCGTGCGTCGTTCGCTCGCCGGAGAGGGCGCCCTCGTCGATCTCGTTCGGGCCGAACCACGGCTCGGGGAGGATGCCGCGTCGCTCGTTGCTCCCGGAGTCGGCGTGCGCATGCGCAGCACGCCGGGAGGTGCGGGACCCCGACCGGTGGCCGAGCAACTCGATCGATTCACACGAGCGGTCGCCCGCTGGAAGCAATCGATCGTATGAACACCCGACTGTTCGGCGAGGTGCTGGTGACGATGCTCGTCATCGTCGACCCACCCGGCAACGTGCCGATCTTCCTCGCCGTCACACGACAGTTGTCGGCCAAGGAACGTCATCGGGCGGCCTATCTCGCGATCGGAACCGCATTCCTCGTGATCTCCCTGTTCGCCATCGGCGGTCAAACGATCCTCGATTATCTGCACGTGTCGGTTCCCGCACTTCAGGCCGCGGGCGGCTTGTTGTTGTTGCTCGTCGCGCTGCAATTGCTCTATGGCAAGGGCGGAGACGATGGCTACATCGAAGCGACCCCCGAGCAACGCACGTCGATCGCCATGGTCCCGCTCGGAACACCGCTGCTCGCCGGTCCCGGAGCGATCGTGGCGACGATCGTGTTCTTCAGTCGCGCCGAAGGAGCGGGGGAGTGGTTCACCGTCGTTGGTGGCACCGCCGTGGCGTTGTTCATCTCGCTCCTCGCCCTTCGATTCAGTGGTTTCGTTCAACGCATCGTGCGGCCCACCGGAGTTCTGCTGCTCGCGCGGGTGGCCGGCATGATCCTGGCGTCGGTCGCCGTGCAGATGATCGCCGATGCCGTGACCGAGTTCGTGCGCGTCGGCGCCGACAAGATGTGACCATGCCGTACCAGCAGTCGATTCGAGTCCGTTACGGCGAGTGCGACATGCAACGCGTCGTCTTCAACGCGAACTACTTCGTGTATTGCGACGATGTCGTCGATTCGTGGACTCGCATCGCCCTCGCCGACGAATTGAAGGCGGCCGGAAGCGCCACCGATCTGCACGCCATCGGTTTCGACTTCATGTTGAAGAACACCAATCTCACTTGGCACGCGCCCGTGCGTTTCGGAGACACCATCGACATGCACGCGTCGGTGTCTCGTTGGGGAAACAGCAGTTTCGACGTGAGCATCAACGGAAGCGTCAGCGGGGAGTCGCGGTTCGAGGCGGTGATCACCTACGTGAGCATCGACCCGGTGACCCAACGTCCGGCTCCGGTGCCCGACGTCGTGAAGAGCGCTCTCGATCGTCAGTCGAGCCAGCGAAACTCCTGACCGTGGTAGCCCACGGTGGCCAGAACATGGTCGCGTCGGCCCTCGTGGTCGATGATGGTCACGCGCACGTCCGCCGTCTCGCCCGCGGGTTCCATGCGGGCCCACACGATCGGTCGAGCTGAATCGCGTCGCCCACCGTTCTCCGAAATTGCCGCGCGCACACCATCACGCACCGTCGGGTCGAGGTACTGCCACACGATCGAATGGAACACGACCGTCGCTCGCGATGATTCGGTGGCCAATTGCGCTCGGAGGAAATCGTCGGCCGAGGCCCGACTCACCGACTGCGGATGTCGTCGGGCGACGTCGATCGCGGCTCGCAGTCTCGACAGGCGTTCGATCTGATCGGGCCACACGAAAGACAACAGTCGCTTAGCGCATTCGTCGTCGGAGGGGTCGAGTGGGAATGGGTCGCTTCCTCGACGCTCGACGCAGCGGGCGGCGTCGGGTGCCAATTCGCCGAGTCGATCGAAATTGAGGTTGAGTCCGGCGCTCGAGCCCACTTCGAGCAGATCGAACTCGTTCACGCCTTTGCCCGCGAGCCACGAGGACAATTGGCGAAGGACGATCGAGCGACCCACTTCGTTGGTCTGCACCTGTTCGCCGAGCCCTCGTTCGACTTCGGAGTGGTTCGATTCGACGACCCCGAGAAAGTCGGCGACCGCAATCGAACCACCGTCGCCCCCGCACGAGGCGTAGCGACGGGCGAGAGCCGGAGCGCGGCCGTCGAGTGCGATGCGATGCACCGCACCGAGTAGACGCAGGGGGAGTGCATCGTGCACGGGACGCTCGGATCGACCGTCGAGAAGATCGTGCACGAGCCCTCCGGCCAGATGCTCGGCGGTGAGAGCCTCGAGAAGGTCGGCGTATTGGGCCGATCCCAAGCGACGGCACGCGATCGCTTGGATCTCGAGTGACTCGCGAACGTCGTCGGACACGGACTCACTGTATTCCTTCGATCCCGGTCACGGTTCGGAGCGACCCAAACCGATCCGCCACTTGTCGCTCATTCGTGGGAGAATGTGAGCGTGAACGCATTGCTCACCGATCTCGACGCGCGCGGGCTGATCCACGACTCGACCGATCGCGCGATGTTGGGCGCGCGTCTCGACGAGCGACCGATCGCGGTGTACGTCGGCTTCGATCCCACCGCCGATTCCTTGCACGCCGGCAACTTGCTCGGTCAAGTGATGCTTCGACGTTTCCAATTGGCGGGACACAAACCGGTCGTGCTCGCCGGTGGTGCGACCGGCATGGTCGGAGATCCCGGCGGTCGCAGCGAGGAACGCAATCTTCTCGATCGCGAGACGTTGGCTCACAACGTGCGATGTGTGAAATCGCAACTCGAGAAGATTCTCGAGTTCGATGGTCCGTCGGCGGCGCGGCTTGTCGACAACGCCGATTGGACGGCGCCAATGAGTGCGCTCGAGTTTTTGCGCGACGTCGGCAAGCACTTCACCGTGAATCAAATGGTCGCCAAGGAATCGGTGCGCGCGCGCATGGAGAGCGAGAACGGAATCTCCTACACCGAGTTCAGTTACATGCTGTTGCAAGCGAACGACTTCCGTCATCTCTGCGAACACGAGAACGTCGAGATGCAGATGGGCGGATCCGATCAGTGGGGCAACATCACCGCGGGGATCGATCTCATTCGTCGTCGCACCGCTAAGTCCGCGTTCGGTCTCACGTGGCCGTTGTTGACGCGTAGCGATGGGCAGAAGATGGGCAAGTCGGTGCACGGCGCGTTGTGGCTCGACCCGAGCAAGACGAGTCCGTACCACGTCCGTCTGTACTGGATTCAGCTGCCCGCTGAGGATGTCGAGCGGTTCTTGCTGCAACTCACCCTGCGGCCGGTCGCCGAGATCGCCGACCTCGTGGCCCAGCACCGCAGCGACCCCGGGCGCCGGTTGGCCCAGCGGGCGCTCGCCCATGACGTGACCGCCCTGGTGCACGGGGACGCGGCCGAGCGGGCCGCCGCCGATGCCGCCGAGGTGCTGTTCGGGGGAGACCCGACCACAGCGTCGGCCGATGCCTTGGCGGTCGTCGCCCTCGAGGTGCCCTCGTCGAAAGTCACAAAAGCCCTGCTAGATGACCTTTTTACCCTTCTCCAAGCCAGCGGATTGGCCTCCTCGAACGGCGACGCCCGCCGGGGCCTGCAGCAAAAGGCTTTCCGGGCCAACGGCCAGGTGCTGGAGGAGGGTCGGGGTCTGAGCGAGGTGGCCCCATTGCACGGCCGGTTCGTGCTTTTGCGCAAGGGGAAAACCAATTTCCACCTGCTCGAGATCGCCGACTGAGGGCATCGAAAAAATCCCCCAGAACTTTGTAGGGGCAGGTTGATGGTGCCTTTCCCGCTCGCTAGATTTGTGATTCGCCCCTGAAAGCCGTTCGCGGTTTCACGGGTGGCGGCACCAACGTGCAGACAGCGGATTTCCGCGGTGTGCATGAGTGCCCGAGCCTCGGCTCCTTGAAAACGGAAGAGAAGACTGAACGCCAGTGCGGGCAGTCATTCGAGAGTCTGGCTTTGCCATTGTCTCGGAGAGGCTGTCTGTCAATTCACCATGGTCGAGCGATCGATCGTGGAACAAAAACAAATCGTCGAGCTTGTCTCGACAGAGCGGATCGCGGTTCGGCACATTCGGGCTATTCCCCCGAATGGAATCGCGCTCTAACTCATGGACGAAGTCAGGAGACGAGCAATCGTCGAATGGCGAGTTCTTGACGGAGAGTTTGATCCTGGCTCAGGACGAACGCTGGCGGCGTGCTTAACACATGCAAGTCGAACGAGGTCCATGCAGTAGCAATACTGCGGAAGACCTAGTGGCTAACGGGTGAGTATCACGTGAGAAACCAACCCCGGTCTTTGGGATAACAGTTGGAAACGACTGCTAATACCGAATGCCGTCGTTGCCTCGCATGGGGCGATGACGAAAGGGCTACCGGATCGGGACGGTCTCGCGGCCTATCAGCTTGTTGGGGAGGTAACGGCTCACCAAGGCTTCGACGGGTAGCTGGTCTGAGAGGATGATCAGCCACACTGGGACTGAGACACGGCCCAGACTCC
>JBJTIO010000111.1:0-18964 GCA_046095045.1 Actinomycetota bacterium | reverse complement strand
GTGTTGGCCGTCGCCTCGGTGGTCGTGTTCATGCCGTCGGGCAGCGGCACTCCGGCGCGCACCATGGCGGCGAGGATGCGGCAGAACCGGTCGAGAATCGCGTCTTCGATGATTCCCTTGATCCCCGGAAGTCGGAGCACGAGTCGGTCCTTCACTCGACGACCCTTCTCGGACTTCAACATCCACACCACTGCGCCGATGACCGCGGTGATCATGAGCCCCGGAACGTAGATGTAGGTGCTGAAAAGTGATGCGACACCGAGCAACATGCGCGTCGGCAACGGAAGATCGGCGTTCAGTTCGGTGAACAGTGGCTTGAACTTCGGCAACACGTAACCAGCGAGAATGATCACCGTGACGACTGCCATCACCATGACGACGGCCGGATACGACAGAGCGTTCACCACCTTGGCACGTGTCTCGATTTCGCGGTTCAGGTAGGCCGCTAGGCTGTCGAGCGTCTCGTCGAGTCGTCCGGTCAGTTCGGCGCTCTGCAGAATGCCCACGTAGTAGTTGGGGAAGACCTGGGGATGTTTTGCCGAGGCCGCCGAGAGGGTTCCACCGTTGCGTAGCTCCTCGATCATCGCGGTGATGGCTCGCCGCAAGGCGGTGTCTTGGGTCTCGTCACCGATGTTCTCGAGCGCCGACGTGATGGGGATTCCGGCCCGCACGAACACCGCGAGCTGACGCGTGAAGTGCATCAACTCCTTCTTCTTCACCTTTTCCTTGGTGATTTCGAACTGCAACATCCCGCGTTTCTCGGCCAGCTTGGTGGGGAAGAGTTCCTGAGCGACCAGCGACGCGCGCGCCTCGGCGATCGTGTCGGCTTTCGAAATGCCCTCGACCACGGCACCGGTGTTGTCGATGGCGCTGTACGCGAAGCGGGGCATGTCGATCAGGCCACGTACAGCGTTCGGACGACTTCGGCGACGGTGGTGACGTCGGCATCGACGAGATTCATCGCCTCGACGATCATCGGGCGCATGCCTTCCTCGATTGCCGCATCGCGCACCTGCTCGGTCGTGGCGTGGTCGACGAGCAACTGTCGGATACGAGGAGAGATCCGCAGCAACTCGTACACACCGATGCGATCGCGATATCCGGTGTGCGAGCAATCGTCGCACCCGGTTCCGTGGAAGAAGATCTCCTTCGAGTTGCCCGGCAGATGGCGATGAAAGAGATCGAGTTCCTCGGCGTCGGGGGAGTAAGTGGTCTTGCACGAATCACAGATGCGTCGGAGCAGTCGCTGGCCGATGATCCCCATCACTGACGACGCGATGAGAAACGCCTCGATACCCATGTCGAGCAATCGATGCAGAGCAGCCGACGCGTCGGTGCCGTGCAGTGACGACAAAACGAAGTGACCGGTGAGAGCCGACTGCACGGCGATACGCGCCGTGTCGGGATCTCGAATCTCGCCGACCAGGATCACGTCGGGGTCCTGGCGCAGCAAGGCGCGCAGGCCGGTGGCGAAAGTGAGGCCGGCCTGTTCGTTCGTCTGCACCTGGTTGATGCCCGGGAACACGTACTCGACCGGATCTTCAATGGTGGTGACGTTCTTGCCCGAACTGTTGATCTCGAGGAGAGACGCGTAGAGAGTGGTGGTCTTTCCCGCTCCGGTCGGACCGGCGCAAATCACCATGCCGAACGGAGAACGGATCATCTGCGAGAAGTCGGTGTGAGTGTCGCGTGGCATTCCCAACTCGCCGAGTCCGATCATCGAGCGGCGTTTGTCGAGGAGTCGCATGACGAGCTTCTCACCGAAGACCGTTGCGACGGTCGCGACGCGCACGTCGACCTCGCGCTCATCGACCACGGTGGAGAACTGTCCGTCCTGAGGACGTCGCCGTTCGACGATGTTCATGCCCGCCATGATCTTGAGTCGGCTGACGAGACTGAGATGAAGTGTGAGGGGAAGTCGTTGGGCATCGACGAGATTGCCGTCGATGCGATATCGGATGCGCAGGATGTCGTTGAGTGGCTCGATGTGAATGTCGGAGGCGCGTTCACGCAATCCGCGGCCGACGATGTTGGTCACCATCTGCACGATCGGCGCGTCATCGTTCGAGAGATCGGGGCTTTCCGGGGTGGCGCTCTCGTCGGTGGTCGGCACCGATTCAGGCTTGGGCGCTGATCTCTGAAACACGCCTGCCTATCGGCCCCAGATCCGGCCCGCTGAACGGAGTCAAGGACTTCTTGAGAGTTACTTGACGAATGTCAGGCGGCCAAGCGTGGCGCCACCACGCCGGCAATGGCGGCGAACTGCAATCCGGCGGCGATCACCGTGAAAGCGTGGAAGATCTCGTGGAAACCGAACACTCGCGGCCACGGGTCGGGGCGCTTGGTGGCCAAGGCGATCGCACCGAGCGTGTAACACACACCGCCAGCCAGGATCAGACCGAAGCCGAGACCACCCAGACCTCTCCACAGAGCGGGCACCGTCACGATGGCCGCCCAACTGACGATGATGTAACTCGCTCCGTGCCAGAAGCGCGGGGTTCGTGGCAACCAGTGCAGAGCGATCCCGAGAACAGCACCCGTCCACACTCCACCGATCACCGCCCATTGCGTCCATCCGTCGAGACACAACAGAGCAACGGGGGTGTAACCACCCGCGATCGCGAGAAAGATCGCCGAGTGATCGATGCGTTGCATCAAACGTTTGGCGCGCGGACGCCAGCGAACCCGGTGATACAGAGCGGACACGCCGAACATGGTGGTGGTGCCCACCACGTAGATGGCGAGGCTCGTGCGCTGACCGAAGGGCAAATCGACGATCAGCAGCATCGCCCCGCCGAGCACGAGCATGAGTGGGAACGACACGAGGTGCGACCAGCCCCGCAACAGCGGCATTCGCGAAGGGCCGTGCACGTCGTCCACGATCCCATTGTTACCCCATCTCGGACACGGTGTTCGTCGCCTCGGCATTACGCTCACGAACAATGAATGAATTCGGAGTCGGCGCGTGATCGTTCATCTGGTTGATGGCACGTACGAGCTGTACCGCCAGCACTACGGGCAGGCGGTCAGGTCGTCGACACCCGCGCCGAATGCCGCCACGATCGGCGTACTCAACTCGACCTTGCAGTTGTTGCAGGAGGGCGCCACCCATCTGGGCGTCGCCACCGATCATGTGATCGAGAGTTTCCGCAACGACTTGTACGAGGGTTACAAGACGTCCGAAGGAATGGAACCCGAGATTCTCGATCAGATTCCGATTCTCGAAGCGGCGTTGCGTTCGATGGGAGTCGTGGTGTGGGCGATGGAGGAATACGAGGCCGACGATGCTTTGGCATCGGCTGCCGCCGTGGCCGCCGCCGACAAGAAGGTGACGCAGGTGCAAATACTGAGTCCCGACAAGGATCTCGGACAATGCGTCGTGGGTGATCGTGTGGTTCAGATCGATCGGCGCAAGATGAGCAAAGGTGAGGACGGACTCGTCGACGAGAAGGCGGTGATCGCCAAGTTCGGAATCCCGCCGTCGAGCATCGCCGACTATTTGGGTTTGGTGGGCGACACCGCTGACGGCTTTCCCGGTTTGCCCGGCTGGGGTGCGAAGTCGGCGGCGACGGTGTTGGCGCGTTACGGCCACATCGAGGCGATTCCCGACGACGAGTCGAAGTGGGATGTTCCGGGCTTGCGCGGAGCGGCGAAACTCGCGGGCTCGTTGCGTGACAATCGCGAGTTGGCCCTGCTGTTTCGGCGCATCGCGACGACCGTCACGACCGTGCCCGTCGGCCGGGTGAGCGAATGGCGCTGGTCGGGGCCGACCGACGACTTCGTCGAGTTCTGCGCCGACCTCGGTGCACCCCGTCTCGCCGAGAAAGCCGCTGGTCTGGCCCGCACCCGCGGGAGGTAGTCTGAGGTCGCTTCATTCGGCGCCTGCCGGGTGTGGTGACGGTCGGGTCCTGTGCAACGGGTTCCCGTGAATCAGGTCAGGACCGGAAGGTAGCAGCCTTCAGCGGATTCGCTCGTGTGCCGCAGATCGCCTGGCCGTCACCACATCCGGCAGGAGTCTGTTCGGGGCACTGGTGATCCACATCATCGGGAAGGGTGCGAGAGCGGCCGAATCGGCACGCTTGGAAAGCGTGTGAGGTGCAAGCCTCCGTGGGTTCGAATCCCACCCCTTCCGCCATGGCACAGGTGAGCGAAGAACTCATCGCGGCGATGCGCGCCGCGCTCGATCAGGCCCGCGACGCGTTGAATCACGACGACGTTCCGGTCGGAGCAGTGGTGTTGCACGAGGGCAAGATCATCGCCGCGCGACACAACGAGCGCGAGAATCATCGTGATCCCACGGCGCACGCCGAAGTGCTCGCTCTGCGTGACGCCGCCGAGGCTCTGGGCCGTTGGCGACTCGACGACTGCACGCTCGTGGTCACCCTCGAACCGTGCGTGATGTGCGCAGGCGCCCTTCTGAATGCCCGCATCGGACACTTGGTGTACGGAGCCGCCGACCTGAAGGGTGGAGCGACCGCGAGTTTGTACAACGTCTGCTCCGATCCTCGGCTCAATCACAATCCGCCGGTCACGCACGGTGTTCTGGCCGCCGAATCCGCGGCCTTGCTCGAGCAGTTCTTCGCCGACCGCCGATAACCTCGATTGACGGAAGGGTGCCCGAGCGGCCTAAGGGACACGCCTCGAAAGCGTGCGACGTGCAAGCGTCCGTGGGTTCAAATCCCACCCCTTCCGCCAATCAGATGTCAGCGACGCGAGTTCCCGCGGCGAGACCACTCAACACGGCGCCTTCCACCTTGGGACCGGCGAACGCATCACCCGCGAACACCAACGTGTCGTCGGCCGCACCATGACACGGCTCGGGCCACACCTTCTTCGGTGTTGCGAATCGCCACTTCTTGTATTCGCTGGCAACGATGCGAGCATCCCCGAGATACGGCGTTGCTGCCGAGGTAAGCAACGCCAAACCGGCCTCGGCGTCGTCGTCCCAGTGAGCGAGGCTCCACTCGGGATTGGCATGGAACGTGACCGCCGGAATCGACGAGATGCCCTTGGCCACGTTGTCGCCGATCCATGAAAACGTCGTGTCGGGGGTCTGCAGTCCACCTGGTGCGGCGATCCGTGGTGCGCGGTCGAGCACGGCGAGCAACCCGATCGTGCGGTCGTAGTCGGCGAGCAGCAACTCGTTGGGCAGTTCGACACCGGTCGTGACGGTGAGCGAATACGACTGCGGCAACGGACAGGTCATCACCACGGCATCGACGAACTCTCGGGTTCCATCGTCGATGATGACGGTCCATCGCGACGACTCGCCCGGATTCACCGAGAAGACGAGGGTCGAGGTGCGCACGTCGAGATCACGCGCGAGGTGCTTGGCGAGTGCGGTCATGCCGTTGTTCGCCACGTAGCGAGGATGCCCATCGTCGTTGTCGAATCCGCGGCACCATTCGCGCACGACACCCTGGGCGACCCATTCGCTCACGAGTTCGCCGAAGACCGGATCACGCACCGTGAAGAACTGAGCACCGTGATCGAAAATCGCGGTTGCGCCATCTGCGGTCGTGATGCGCCGCGTCGCCATGCGCCCGCCAACTCCGCGCCCCTTGTCGAGCACCGTCACGTTCCAACCTCGCGCGACCAACGTGCGCGCGGCCATGAGTCCGCTCAAGCCGGCGCCGACGACGATTGCTCGTCGTGCGGTCATGATGCGTTCGGAACCGCGCGCAGATGACGGGTCGTGCCAGCCGCTGAACGAACGGACCACGCGTGTTCGGCTCGCGACAAGAAGTCACCAAGCACGCGATTGAAAGTGGTGGCGTGTTCGATCATCAGACCGTGGGCTGCGCCCGACAGCACCATCAGTTCGGCGGTCGGTATGAGGTCGGCGAGCTCCTCGCTGTCTCCACGCGGAGTGAGGATGTCTTGGTTGCCCACGATCACTGCGGTCGGCGCGGTGATCTGCGACAGATGTTCGGCCAACGAATCGTCGGCGGCGAGGATCGCCTGTACTTGGGCGTGGAATCCGTGCGCCTCGCGTGACGTGGCGATCGGACCGAGCCAACTGAAGGCCGGCCACAGACGCCGCAACGATCGAGGACCGATCACCCAACGAGCGGCCTGCATCGTCATCTCCGACATGCCCCGTTCCATGGCCACGGCGGCCCACGACGACAACAGATCGCGTCGCCACTGGTGGTTGCTGCACGACGTGCACACGAGCGAAAGCGAGCGCACTCGATCGGGATACAGAATGCCGACGAGTTGCGTGATTGCTCCACCCATCGACGCACCGACCACGTGAGCGGTGTCAACTCCGGCGTGGTCGAGCACCGCCATCGCGTCTTCGGCCATGCGGGGCAGGTCGTACGGGCCCTCGGGCTTGTCGCTGCGGCCCGCGCCGCGGTTGTCGTGGGCGATCACGCGATAGCGCGTCGCGAACACGAAACGTTGCAGATCCCACAAGTGCTTGTCGGCACCCAGTCCCTGAATCATCAACAGCGGTGGCGCACTCTTGCGACCGATGGCCTCGTAGTGAAGACGTGTGCCGTCGCTCGCCGTGGCCCAACTCATGACGCGTACTCCCAGGCTTGTTTCGGTGGAGTGCGCACCACACCCTCCCACGTGAACAGTGAATCGATCACATCATCGGTGTCGTGGTGCGGATGCCAATCGAGCAACGACTCGCACGATTCACCGTTCGCCCGTCGACCGTGGTGCAGAACCTCCATCACGTGTTCGGGCACGGGTGCACCGAAGAGGTGGGCGACGCGACGCGTCACGACCCACTCGGGTCCGATGAGCGGCAACGGAATGTGTCGACTGCGTCGCACGGCGGCGAACCCACTGATCTCACCGTTGGCCACCACGTTGATCGGTCGACCGATCGTGCGTTGTCCGGCGAGAACGAACGCTCGCGCGGCATCGGCCTCGTGCAGAACGGAGAACATCGGTGGCTTCAGCATGTTGAACGGCACGAACGGCAGTCTCAACAACCGGCCGAGCGGGCTGGGGATGTGTGGTCCGATCACGGGTGCCAGACGCAGCGCGGTCACGTCGGCAGAGGTGGTGCTGAATGCGTCTCCCGCGGCTCGCTCAACCTGCACGAGCATTCGCCCGTATTGCGAGGTCGGTGCGGTGGGTTCGTTCTCGTCGGGAACCTCGGCGCGATGTCCGCCCCGCCCGTAGACCTCGATCCCCGAGCGCAACACGACGTGTTGAAGCGACGGGCACTCGCGCGCTGCGGCGAAGATCGACTGCGACGCCTCCCGCGTGTAGCGCTCGGCGAGCGACGGGTTCACGCGCGCGTCCGGTTCCCACACGGCGAGGTGCACGAGCACGTGCGGATCGAGATCGTTGATCACCTCACGTGCCCGACGCGCGTCGTTGGGGTCGACGAGATGGAACTCGCAACGCGACAGTCGTCGTCGAGGCGGATCAGCATCGATGCCCACGATGCGGGATGCCCATGTCTGTTTCTCGAGTTCGGCCGCGACGAGCGATCCGAGCTGACCGCCCATTCCGGTCACCAGCACGCGCCGGCCGATCGGTGTTGGCATGGGTCAGCGCAGCTCGTGGGCGCGCAGGATCAGAGCGCGGGCGGACGGATCCAACTGATGACCGGCCAAGCGTTCACCGATGGCGATGGCCTCGGTGGGGTCCTCGACCAGACCGTGCCAGCGGGCGAAGGCGGCCATGGCGCCCATGATGCGGTCGCCGACCTCCTCGCCGTGCACGATCACCTTGACGTTGCTCGTGAGCAACCGGCGCAACTCGACGAAGAGACCCTTGGCCCATTCGTCGACGTTGTCGGGGTTGTACGGCCGATGCTGATGGGTGACACCCAGTTCGTCGTAGTTGTGCAGGTTGTGCGGTGCCGTGATGATGCTCACCACGCAACCGAAATGATTCTCGCGAATCCAGATGATCTCTTCCTGGCGACGCACCCGACGGTGGTTGTCGCCGTAGCCACCGGGTCGCTCGCAGACGGCGAGTCGGTCCTTGAGAATCCAAGTGAAATTCCGGGGGGTGATCCCCAGCGCCCACTTTCCACGCAACTTCGGAGGCACGAAGTCACATTAGCCCTGATCAGGGGGAGGGGTGATTGAGAGTCGCTGATTTGTGCGTTGCACCCGAGCCCCACCGGGAATCTCGCAGGCGACCGCCTCCCCCCGAGCCACCGCCAAAACCCGTTCGACACTCGCCGAATCGGGCGGATGATCGAGGGTCAACCAACGCCGAATCGCTCGGCGAGCCAACGCCGGGGGCGCGACGGCGAGGGCCCGGGCATCGGTGGGGTCGATCTCGGCCGACAAGACCTCGAGCACCTCGGAATCGGCCGCCAGCAGATCTCCCTGACGCGCCAGAATCGGCGCGAGGTCGCGACCGGCTGCCTCATTCAGAATCGGCAGAATCGAATGGCGCACCCGATTGCGCAACAACGATTCGTCATCGTTCGACGGATCGTGAAGAGGTGTCCAGCCCATCGCGGCACAGATCGCCTCCGTGTCGCGGCGTCGTAAATCGAGCAATGGGTGCACCACGGTGCCGCTCGGACCACCGACCTCGCGAATTCCGGTGAGCCCGTCGATTCCCGCGCCGCGTAGAAGGTTGATGATCACGGTCTCGGCTCGATCGTCGGCTGTATGTCCGGTGAGAACGTCGGATGGCAGTGCCGCGTAACGCGCCGATCGTGCTCGTGCCTCGACGTTCGCACCAGATTCGACCGACACGGTGCGAGCGACGAAGGTGGCACCGACGAAGGAGGCGCATTCGCGCACGAGGTCGGCCTCGCTCGCCGAGCCGGGACGCAGTCCATGATCGACGTGGATCGCGGTGACTTTCTTGTTCGCCGCCACCGCCAACGCCAGCAACGCGAGTGAGTCGGCTCCGCCGGACACCGCACACGTGACGTCAGGTGTTGCGGGAAATCGGCAACGCGCGAGGCAGTCGACGACGACGGGCGTCTGACGCCAGTTCACGTCGGACCCCGGGGAGGGGATGGCTCAGCCTTCGTCGTGGCCGCGGCGCTGACGCTTGCCCGGATACCGGGTGGCCGTGACCTGCTTGACGTAGCCGGCGCCCATGGCGGCGACCGTGGCCACGCCGACAACCGTCAGACCGACGCCGATCCACCAGTGCCAAACAGTCGCTGCGAGCATGAGGCGAGCCTACTCCTCGACCGGGTCGAATTCGAAACAGTCGAGCGGACTGAGTCCCTTTTCACGGACGAATCCGATGGGCGCTCTCCGGATCGGTCGCGGTCAGTCCTTCTTGGCAGATTCGCTGATGCCGACGACGAAGTCATCGAGAGCACCGACGAAGCGTTCCATGTTCGACGCGAGCTGTTCGAACTCCTCGCGATCGAAAACGCCGAGGATGTGTCGAATCAGTTCCTGGCGACGATGTGCGGCCTCGGCATGGCGTTCGCGTCCGTCGTCGGTGGCCGACACCATCACCACGCGCTTGTCGTCGGCTCCGCTGCAACGCGACGCCAAACCGAATTTCTCGAGACGCTGCACTGCGCGCGTTGCGGTCGACGGATCGACGCGTAGTGCGTCGGCGAGGTCACCCATTCGCCAGTACGGCTGTTGCACGAGCAGATCGAGTGTGTCCATCTGACCGACTTCGAGTGCGTTCTCACCTGATCCGAAGAGATAGTCGATCAGTTGACTCGTCGATGCTCCGCGACGGAGATCGCGCCATGCACGACCAACGCGCAACACGATCTCGCGTTGTTAGGGGTCGATGGCTTCGAGGTTGATGGGACGGGGGGTCGACATCGCGGTTGTAGGGTACAACCGATGGAGCCTCCTCTTCACGCCCTGGGCGTGATGGCGTCACAAAACGCCATGATCACGCCGAATCTTCGGCACCTGGAGCTCTTCACGATGCGCGGACTGATGTCGGTGCTCTGGCACATTCCTTCGGCATCGGTGCGGCCCGCGGCCATTGTCGCGTGCGGAGGTGCGATGGGTGGATTCCTCGGGCCAGCCGACGGTCTTTACCAACGACTCGGTGATGCGTGGTCCGAACGTGGTGTTCCCGTGTTGCGCGTCGACTATCGCAAGCCGAACGATCTCGATGCCTGTTGCCTCGATGTTGCCGCCGCCGTGCAAATGGCGGCCGATGCCGGCGCTCGTCGAGTTGTCGTGATGGGACATTCGTTCGGTGGTGCGGTCGCGGTGCGGGTTGGCGTGGTGATGGACGAGGTGTGTGGTGTCGTCACGTTCGCCACGCAGTCTGCCGGATGCGAGGTGGCGGGCGGTCTGCTCGGTCGACCCTTGCTCTTGTTCCACGGAGACCACGACGAAATTCTGCCGATGCAGAGCAGCGAGGTTGTCGCGGCGATCGCGGGTCGGGGAGAAGTGGTGGTGTGCGAGGGCGACGGACATTTGCTCGCGCACAGTGCCGACGCCATGTTCGCGCGACTCGAGCAATGGTTGCCGCCGGTGTTGTTCGACGGCGAGTGACGATCCGACAATTCAGCGGGGCTTGGCTCCGCCGGACACGCGAATCGTTTCGCCGCTGATCCAACTCGCCGCGGGTGAACACAAGAACAACACCGCCGAACCCATGTCCTGCAAGGTGCCAAAACGACCAAGCGGAATGTTCCACTGCTCCTGCACCTCGGCCAGATCCTTGTCGTTCTCCACGCCGAGTGCGATCTTGAAGATCTCGGTGGGTACTGCTCCGGGCGCGATGCCGTTCACACGAATGCGCGGCGCGAGTTCGGCGCACGCGGTGAGAGTGAGCGAGTTCACCGCCGCTTTGGCCGCTCCGTAATGCGCGCTACCCGGTACTGGTCCGAATCCGGCACCCGACGAGATGTTGATGATCGAACCGGTGTCCATGTACTTCGCGGCGGTACGAATGCCGACCCACACCGCCGTGAGATTGAGTGCCAAGCACGCGTCCCAATCGACGCGTTCGAGATCGAGCATCGGCAGTCGCTTCGGTGATCCACCGGCGTTGTTGACCCAGATCGTCAACTTGCCCCACGTGTCGACGGCGACGCGTCCGAGGTTGTCGACGGCCGCATCGTCGGTCACAGCGGGTTCGACGGCGATCGCTTCCCCGCCATCGGCACGAATCGCTGCGGCAACCGCTTCGATCTCGTTCACTCGGCGGGCAGCGACCACGACCTTGGCGCCGGCAGCGGCGAGAGTGCGAGCGATGCCCTCACCGATTCCCCGTCCACCTCCGGTCACCACGGCGACGTGACCGTCGAGGCTGAACAAATCCTTGGGAGCGAGATATTCGGTGCTCATCGTGTTCCGTTCCGTTCGTGTGATTCATCCGACGATAGTGACCGAGCCCGTGTTCCCGTTCACCTCGATCAGCGATCCATCGGTGATGCGCTTGGTCGCGTCATTGACCGACACGACACAGGGCACCCCCAACTCTCGGCTGACGATCACGGCGTGGCTGATCTGGCCGCCCACGTTCACGACGACTGCGGCACTGGTCATGAAGAGTGGAGTCCAACTGGGATCGGTGCACGGGGCCACCAGGATGTCGCCCGGACCAAGATCACCCGGATCTGCGGGATCAAGAATCACCCGTGCGATTCCTCGCGCCACGCCGGGTGACCCTGCGACTCCGGTCAAAACATCACCGACCGAGGCGACCGCAACATCGCCGTCGTTCTTGCGCGACCACTGACCCAGCGGTGCAACGGACGCGTTGGCGATGATGAACGGAGGTTCGAGAGCGAACAACTCCGTCCATTCGGCGTGCCGTTCACGAAGTCGGCGATCGAAGGATCTTGGATCGTTCAGATAATCGTCGATCTCGTCGTCGAGAAGTTGGAAGATCAACTCGTCGTGACCATGTCGTCGACCGAGTTCGCGAAACGCAATGCGGGCTTCGTGAAGAACGCGGACGATGGTGGTCTTGGTGCGTTCGCGGTGCGCCATCATCTTTCCGGCGGACAGCCCGAGGTCGAGCAATGGTGCCACATCTGGATTCCCCACCAGCGCCGAACGCGCTTGGCGGATGAGTTCGTCGCGTTGTTCCGCTTTGCGGGTATGGCGAAGATGCGGAGACTCGTCGTCGGATTGCAGGCGCACCCGATCGAGCGCGGCCAACAAGAGTTGAGGGTGCGTTTCCCATGTGGGCGAGCGCAAGTCCCATTCGTCGGGTCCACGACTGCCGAACTCGACGACGAAGTCGTGCCACGCCGACATGAACGACGGAGATGCACTCGCGAGCGCCCCGTCGGGATCCCTATCGAAGGCCCTCATGAGTTCGGCATCATCACGCACGAGCCGTGACAACGCCCACAGTGCGTAGTTCGCGTCGGCGGAATCGACGTCGCCGATGCTCGATAAGAGCGTCATCGGAAGATTCGGCTCGCCGATCGCCGTCGCCACGACACCGAGCAATCCCGGTGCGACCGCCGCACTACTTCCTGACACCACGTGCTGGGAGAAGAGATGGGAAAGTTTCGACTGCACGAATCGAGCACGGTCGACGAGTTGTGCATCGGTGTACGAACCGAGATCGCCGCGCGAGCGACGAAGTTCGGCGGCTTCGGATCGATCGTGATCGAGTTCGGGCCACGCGACACCGCTCATGACCCATTGGGTGTGGGCATCGATGTTGGCGGTGAGGTGAGGCTTGTCATCGTCCGGATGAGCCACGTAGGGCGGAACATCGGGATGATCCCCGAAGAACGCTTGGTCGAGGGCTTCGACCGTTGCGGCCGGATTGCGTACCCCCTGCATGCGAATCGCCGACAGGTTGATGTAGAAGTAACCGCCGAAGCACGCCACCGATTCGGGATGTTCGGGATCGAAGTCGGCCTCCTCGTAGGCACCGATACGGATCAAACCGTCCTTGTACCCCTGAACGATTCCGCCGTCCCAGCCGAACGACCATCCGAGAGGGCTCACCGGATCGGCGAGAACCTCTCCGGCGTTGGCTCGGGTGTAGTGCGGAAATCTCTGACTGGTTGGCCAGTCCGTGATCCATTTGTCCCTCATGGATTCCCCCCGTTGGCCGCTCCCTAGAGGTTGGCCAGAAACCAACCATAGGTCGTGAGCGTGACCGCTCCCGTAGCCAGAAGGGGCACCGCCATGCGCCGACGAGTGACGACGAGGATGATCATGGAAATCACGAAGACGTCGGCGAACATGCGCAGGCTGCGAATGGTCCACACTCCGTCGAGCACGTCGAGCGACAAACACGCGAGAGCCAAGCCGACGAACACCACTTTGACGAACGGTTCGATGTTCGAGCGCCGCAATGTGCTCGCTCCGTACGCGACGACGCCGAGGAGCACCACAACCTCGGCCATGTGAACCACGCCGCGCGCCGACCAATCGGAGAACACCTCGTCGAGTTGACGCACGAGCGGCCAGCCGGGAACGTTGAACGAGCTGTGTCGGTAGGGCGCGGTCAGAGGAAAGCGACCAGTCTCGGATCGCACCACCAATTGCCACACGCCGAACGCGATCGGCGGCAACAGCCAGGTGAGGTCGATCATCGACATTCGAGATCGGCGTCGTGCGACGTCGATCAACCTCCACGCGGCGATGGCGGGCACGATGAACATCGCCGACTCGCGCGTGAGTACCACTGCACACAATGCCAACGATGACGCCAACCAAGATCGACGCTGTGCCGCGACGACGGCGAGCAGGAGGAACGAGACCTCGGTGATCTCGGTGAGATCCTTGGCGATGGTGAAAGCGAATCCGTAGTACGAGGCGACCGCCAATCCCCACCACGGGTTGCGACCGCTTCGCGATGCGATCATCGCACCCAGACCGGCGATCACACCGAGGCCGATCACGTTCACCGCGATGAGGCCGAACGTCACCGGCAAGACGCCACCCAGGGTGAGAACCCACGTGATCGCCGGGTATCCGATGCGTTGCAGTCGCACCTCGCTGTCGAGAGTGACACCGTTGGACGTGGGGGCGAAGTCGAGCGGTGACGAAGCCATGCGGTAGTAGAACTGCCCGTCGTAACCAGGCCCGGACTCGACGGGCAATTCGGTGGGTGAGGTCAAAAGGTCACCGGCATCGACGAAGGTTCCGATGTCACCGTCGCCCACCGACCACAGACGTACCAACACGAACACTAAGGCGATGAGGGATGCCACCAAACCGACGGTGAGACGACGTTGCTTCCAGTTCATCCCCGTGGGATGGACCGAGTCTTCGACGACGGGTGACGCCACGACATCACGGTAGCGGTCGCGCATAGTTGGGGAGTCGGTGTGCGTTCTGCGGTCCCACGCCACCCATGCAGCGATTCAGTACGTTGTTCGCATGAAACGTCTCTTGACCACGCTTGCCCTCGTTGGAATCCTCGCTTCGTGCGGCGGAGATTCCGATTCGTCGACGGACACTGTCGCTCCGGTTGCCGACGCCACGACCACCATGGCACCCGCCACATCTGCTCCCGCGGAGACGGCTCCCACGACGGTGATTGCGACCACCACCACGGTCCCCGCCGACACAACGGTGATCTCTTTCGAGTGTCAGCTCGGTGCCTCGTACGCGACGTGCGCTCCCGAACTCACATTGAAGAACGATGCGACGGGTTGCCCCACGCCCAAGCCCGACAATGCGAATCCGACGAACATCTCGATCCTCCCGTGCGAATACGGCTTCTGGGTGCTGATGGCCGAGGAGGAGTTGGCCCGTCAGGGTTACGCGGTGATCGCCGACGGCTACTACGCATCGACTGAGGTCGCCGAGGTCAAGCGGGCTCAGACCGTGCACGGCGTTGCAGTCGACGGACAGATCGGACCCTCGTCGTGGGCGGCGATCATGGCCGGATTCGATTGTTCCGCTCCCGATGCCGAGCAAGCGCCGATCCTCCAGGGAACCGACGAGTGCTTCGGTGACTCCAATGGCGACGGTTTCTATTCGCCCGGGGACATGATTCCCGACTGATCGGCTGTTCGCGAAGACTCTTCGCACACAGTTGGAGCCCGAGAGGGGAATCGAACCCCTGACCTACGCATTACGAGTGCGTTGCTCTACCGACTGAGCTACCCGGGCGGGCGAACGAGCAGGCTACCGGCGAACTATCGGTCCGACCATTTCGTTCCGGGCAGGAAGTACCGCTTGGCCCACACGCCACGGGGATCCTCGCCCGTCACGGGCATCCGCCACGTCACGATCCTCGTGTCGGGGTCGTCGAGGGCGAGGCTGCACAACGCGCGGGGTTGATCGTCGGTTCCGTCGACGTAGCCGTCGGCGGCCTCGTCGGCGACGTAGCGCTTCGCGATGGCCCGATAGATGTCGCGCCACGCATCGTCATCGCCTGGTTGGTGCTTCACGCGCACCTTTCCCTGCAGGGTGACCTTGCGCCACGGCGCAGCCTCCTCGTCGATCGAGATACCCACTCGTGGATCGCGTTGGATGTTGCGCCAGATGATCGCGGGGGAGCGGGGCGTGAACAACAACTCGCGACCAATCACGATGAACCACAGCGGCAGCACGCGCGGTGTGCCGTCATCGTCGACCGTTCCGATGCGCGCGAGGTGCCCGCGCTCGTCGAAGAACTCGTGAATCTCCGCGCGACTCAACTTGGGCATCGGTTCTCCTCAGTCGTGAATGTGGGGCAGCGACATGAAGAGACTTTGCAAGAGCAAGCTCTCGTTCACGTTGCGTCCGAGACTCAAGTTGGCTTCTCGTATGCGTCCGACGGCCTGCACGTAGCCATCCATCTGATGATGCGCCGTCTTCTCGGTGGCATCGCGCAGAGCGTTGGCGTACAAACGCGACATGATGCGCAGGCCCGAGCGGATCTCGTCGGTCTCGGCACGACGAAGCTCGCGCTTGTGGCGATCAGTGATTCGCTTGCGACCGGCGCCACGCAACCCGAGCGTGCGTTCGCGTTCCTCGAGCGCTTCGATCTCCTTGGCGTGTGCCCGCTTGTAGGGCTCCATGGCGGATTCGATCACCTCGAGAATCTCGGCGGTGAGTTCGAGTGCGGGGGCGGCGGTGCCATCGAGCCGACGGGGCACCGCGGCGAACATGGCCATGCGCTCGGCGAGTCCGTGATCATCGACCAGGATGCGCGCGCGCTCGAGATCGCCCGCCGCCATTTCGGCGACCGACTCGGCGAGCGCGGGCATCACGCCTTCGGAGATGAGGGTGTCGACCACCAGTTGATCGTCGATGGCCGAGAAGTCGAGTCGCACGCACCGCGATTCGATGGTGATCAGGTGCGCCGGAACGTCGTCGGCGAGGAGGATGATCACGTTCTGCGCATCGGGTTCCTCGACGGTCTTCAGGATGGCCGCGGTCGCGAAGGGCGCGAGCAGGTGAAGTTCGTCCACGATCGTCACGCGTCGTCCGCTTTCCACCGACGACATTCCCGCGACACCGACGAGTTCGTCGCGGGCCTGCTCGATCGAGATCGACGCACCCTCACGAACGAGTTCGTGCACGTCGACGTGTTCGCCCCGCATCGCGAGGGTCGCCACCCGAGAGTCGGCGTCCTCGGAACCCTGCAACTTGACGGACGCGAACGCGCGGGCGGCGGTCAACTTCCCGCATCCCGACGGACCGACGAAGAGATACGCGTGAGCGGGCGAAGTCGCGAGGGCCCGCAACGTTCCGATCACGCGGTCCTGGCCGATCACCGCGTCGTACACCGAACCCGACACGTCAGATCCCCAGTCGTTCGCGCACCGCACGACGCACCGCGCCGGCGATCGATTCGGGGTCTCCCGAGGCGTCGAGCACGACCCAGTGGGCGGGGTCGGCGGTCGCCATGGCGTGGAAACCGTCGCGCACTCGGCGGAAGAACGCATCGTCCTCGCGTTCGAAGCGGTCGAGTGCACGGTGGGCCAGTCGTGACATCGCACTGTCGTGCGACACGTCGAGCAACACCACGAGATCGGGCCAGCGCGAGTCGAGCGCCCAGTCGTTCACCGCGCGCACGGTGTCGAGCGGCAGACGTCGACCATGACCCTGATAGGCGATCGTGCTGTACACGCTGCGATCGCTCACCACGTGTTCGCCGCGCGCCAACGCTGGCATCAGAACCTCGGCGCGGTGTTGTGCCCGGTCTCCCGCGATGAGCAAGGCCTCGGCCACCGGATCGAGGTGGGTGTTGGCGGTGTCGTGCAGAACCTCGCGAATGCGCGCTCCGATTCGGGTGCCACCGGTTTCACGAGTGAGGGTGACCGCGGCGCCGTCGGCGCGCAACGCTTCGGCGAGTGCGAGCGACTGCGTCGACTTGCCACAACCCTCGATGCCTTCGAATGCGACGTAGAAGGGACCGGTCACGACTTCTTCTTAGTCGCTGCCTTCTTGCGGGGCGATGCTTTCTTGGCGGCAGTTTTCTTGGCCGTGGCCTTCTTTGGCGCAACCACCTTCGGCGCGACCGCCTTCTTGGCCGGAGCGCGTCGTGTCGTCTTGGCGCCGGGCACCTGACCCTTTTCGATCATGGCCTCGCGCCGCAACACCAACAGTTCGTAAGCGCGCTCGGGGAGCATATCCTCGAGCCGGTCACCCTTGCCGAGTGATGCGTTCACTTCTCCGTCGGTGATGTAGATGCCGAATTTTCCGTCCTTGGCCACCACGGGACGACCACTTACGGGATCGGTCCCGAACTCGCGCAGTGGTCCGCTGTTCGGCGACGCCGACCGACCGCGACGGAACACCTTCGGCAACGCGTAGATCGCGAGGGCATCCTCGAGGGTGATGGTCAACAGTCGTTCCTCGTTGTCGATCGTGCGGTAGTCCTTGCCCTTTTGCAGGTACGGACCGAACTTGCCGTTCTGGGCCGTGATCTTCTCGCCATCGGTGGGATCGACACCCAGTGTGCGCGGCAGAGTGAGCAACTGCTCGGCGTCGTGCATCGTGATGCGCTCGATGACCATCGTCTTGAAGAGACTGACCATCTTCGGCTTCTCCATGCCGAGCGGCGGTTGATCGATCGTGCCCCACTGCACGTACGGACCGAAGCGACCGTTCTTCACGAACACCGGCAGACCATCGAGCTCACCGATCGGCTCGTCGCTCTTCGGGAGCGACAACAATCGCAACGCCTCCTCGAGCGTGAGTTCGTCGGGCGTGAGCGAGTCGGGCACCGACGCGTTGTCGTCGCCCCTCTTCACGTACGGCCCGTACTTGCCGGGCTTGACCGCGATCACTTCACCCGTGGTCGGATCGGCGCCGAGCGTGAATGAGTTGATCTCGGCGGCGTCGATGCCCGCGATGTTCATCTCGATGAGTCGGCGCAGTCCGACTTCGTCGGCGGTGCCGAAGTAGAAGTCGCGCAACCACACGTCCTTGGCCAACAACTTCTGGGAGATCTCGTCGAGATCTTCCTCGACACCGGCGGTGAACTGGTAGTCGACGAGCCGCGTGAAGTGACGTTCGAGCAGATTGATCACGGCAAACGCGGTCCATGTGGGCACGAGAGCCTGACCCTTCTTCCACACGTAGCCACGGTCCTGCACGGTCTGAATGATCGAAGCCCACGTCGAGGGACGGCCGATGCCGAGTTCCTCGAGCTTCTTCACGATGCTCGCCTCGGTGTAGCGCGCCGGCGGAGTGGTCTCGTGGCCGTCGGGATCTATCGACGACACGGGCACGATGTCGCCCACTTTCAACTCGGGCAGGAGCGCTTCTTTCTCGTCACCCTCGACGGCATCGTCCTCGCGGGTTTCCTCGTAGGCCTTGCGATGTCCCGGGAAGGTGATCGTGGTGCCGCTGGCGGCGAACTCGCAGTCGTTGGCCGCATCACTTGTGGTGGCCACGGCCGTGGCGCCGAGGCGGATCGACACGGTCACGCCGGTGGCGTCGACCATCTGCGAGGCGAGGGTGCGCTGCCAGATCAATCGGTACAAGGCCAGGTCGGGTCCGCTCAGTTGACTCGCCACCGCCTCGGGGGCCCGCAGTGGCAGTGTGACCTTGCCGCCGTCGGCATCGAGTTGGCCCAGGGTCATCCCGGCAGGCAGGCCGGAAGCCGTAAACTCTTGAAGCGAATGGTCATAGTTGATGGTCGCGCGGCTGACCGTCCCGCCATAATC
>JBJTIO010000110.1:0-3810 GCA_046095045.1 Actinomycetota bacterium | reverse complement strand
CGATCGCTCGGTCACGACGGCCATCGAGAACATCGCCGCGTCCTGTCGACACGTGCTGTATCTCGAGATTCCGACCACTTCGGATTTCGAATCGGTGGTCGACGTGACGGCGACCGATATGCAGGTGCACCATCGCACCGGAGAGTGGTATCGCCGTCGACTCGACAAGCATTTCGTGCAAGCGGGCGCCGGGCTATGGGTGCGACGCGGCGGGAGCGTCGTACTGTACGAGTTGGAGCGCACGACATGAACGACCGCATCGAGGCCCGGCTGCGACATCTCGAGGATCTCGCGAGCATCCACCAACTCTTCATCGACTACGGACTCGCCCTCGACGCCGGCGACTTCACGACTTATGCGAACCTCTTCGCCCACGACGGCGAACTTCTCCTCGGCCCCATGGGACGGGCCACCGGACCACGCGCCATCGAGGAATTGATGCGACGCGCTCTCGATGGAAAAGCCGGCGAATCGTTTCACATCATCAGCAGCCCACAGGTGTCGATCGACGGGGATCGCGCCACCGCACAGGTGATGTGGACCGTGATTCATCGCGATAAGAGCGGACAACCACGACTGACGATGATTGGCAAACATCACGACGAGTTGGTGCGCGAGGATGATCGCTGGAAATTCCTCCGGCGAAGCGGAACGGTCGACATCCCCTCGGCCTACGGTGCCCCGAACCTCGACTGACTCGTCGAACGAACGCAGTTACAGGATCACGAGCACGCCGTACAACGAGCCGACGGTACTGCCGATCGGCCGCTCCACCGGAAGCACCCCATTCCAATCGCGCTCGGAATCGATCAGAGTCAGAACCTCGTTGCAATATGACCTCGTCGATACCTGCCACAGAGCGGTGAGCGACAACTCAGTAGCCGATGCCACGATCGGTCCTTTCGTATCGCGCCCGAGCCGCCACCGTACGAATTGAGCGGGGGTACAAATGCGGGCGATGCGCGACCAAGATTCTGGTTCGCTGCGATGAAGCCACGACAACTTGGTCACCATCGCGCGATGCGTCGGGGCGACACCGACGCGGTTGATCCACCACGCCTCGTCGTGTTTCTTCGTGCACCACGACGCATCGGGCGCACTCGAATCGTCGTCGGCCCACACAATGGGACGGATCGGCACACCGTCGTGATCGAGAAACACCACACCGTCATCGGAGCCCTCAACCCGGATATTGGTGATGTTGCTGAAGTCGATTCCTTCCAAGGCCGACGAGATCGTGGTGAGGAAGTTCTCGGCGTCGTTCGTTGGCACAGGAATCAACGGGGCGTCGTTGGCGACGAAACCAGTCGAGGTGATCGAGATCGTCAGATGTCCACTCATCGCGCGTTTCTTTCAATCCAACAGTGACGGATCGTCGCGCGATTCCTGGCGAACCATCGCTTCCCAGAAACCGATGAACTTGTCACCATCGGATGCCCGCATGCGATCGAGATACCAGCCGGGCAACGCCGTTTCGCCTCGAGCACCAGCGGCCCGCACGTGCCACGCCCGCTGACAACGTTGTTCGAGGGCGACTGCTCGCTGGTGGACCGCGCGAATGGTGTTGCCGAGCACGAACACGCCGTGGCCGGCGAGCAGGACCAAATCGGCGCTTCCCATTGCAGCCACGGCCGCCGCCGCACTGCCCGAGTCGTCGACCGACCCTCCGTACTCGCGCACCAAGGCGATCTCACCGCCACCGAGCACACTGCTCTGATCGAGTGCGGGAGGAATCTCGCCCATGTCGGCCCACACCGTTCCGTACAGCGGATGGTTGTGCAGTGCCACCTCGACACCGGGACGGGCCTTGTGCAACTCGAGGTGCAGCGGAATTCCCGGAGGCACCGGCCACTCACCTTCGACGAGGTTGCCCTCGAGGTCGATTCGGATGATGTGCTCGGGTCGGATCTCGTTCCACAGCAACATCCACGGATTGCACAGCAACGTGCCGTCGTGCAGATTGACGGTGATGTGCCCCGCCAGGTGGTCGTTGTAGCCCTCGCGCCACAAGGTTCGGGCGAGCAAGACGATCTGCTGTTTCAACGTGAGATCGGGCAACAGACGATCGGGACGGGGCCGGAAATTGCTCACCCTCCCATTCTGCCCCGCCCGATTACTCTGAAGAACATCGAGTCGATGCTTGGAGGTCACTGATGGTGCGGAAATTCGCTCGGGTGTTGCTGGGTATTTCGGTGATCGCGATCGCCGTGAGTTGCGGCGGAGGAAGTGATGGCGATGCAACGGAATCAGCCGCTGCACCCGCCACCGAGGCGCCGACGACCGACGTCGTGGTGACCGAGGCACCCTCGACCGAAACACCCGTGTCCGCGCCATCATGGGAAACGGTCATGGCACCTTCCGATTGCATGTGTGCCGACGGAAGTCCGTATTCGTACTACGTGCGCGAGGCCTCCCCCACGAAGGTGATGTTCTACCTCGAAGGTGGTGGAGCGTGTTTCACCGGCCAAATGTGCGCACCGGGCAGTGATTCTTACAAGCAGGTCATCTCCCCGCCTCCCAGCGAGGACGCGAATGGAATCTTCCTCTTCGACAATGCCGAGAATCCCTTCGCCGATTACAGCGTGGTGTACGTCCCTTACTGCACGGGTGACGTTCATTCGGGCAACGTCACCAAGGACTACGGCGATGGCGTGGTGATCCAACACAAAGGTTTCGTAAACGCTTCAGCCGCGCTTGCAACACTCTTGGATCGCTTTCCCGACGTGGAACAACTTGTCGTCGCTGGCTCGAGCGCCGGTGCCTTCACGACTCCGATCTTCGCCGGCTTGGCCGCTGATGAACTTCCGAATGCGCGAGTGTCGGTGATCGCCGACAGCGGCGGTGCAGTTCCGAGTGCAATCGCCGCCGTCACGGCGAACTGGGGCACCGTCGATTCGCTACCTGATTGGCCCGAGTTCGCCGAGACATCGACCGCGGCCATGATCACTCCGGCCTTCAGCTTCACGAAGGTTGCCGAGCACAACCCCTCGATCCGATTCATGCGTCACGACTTCGCCTACGACCAAGTTCTCTAGGGTTACGCCCGCATGGCTGGTTTGTCACCGGACGGACTCGTCGACGTGATGCGTGCGGGCGAGGACAGCATCAAAGCCGCGGGCGGACAGGTTTCGGCTTGGGTGTCACCCGGCGATGCCCACACCATCCTCGGACGTGCCGACTTTTACACGGAAGAGATGAATGGCATCCGGTTCCTCGACTGGTTGAACGATTTCCTCGCGGGGACACAGGTCGACGACAACTACTGCGTCGACTGCACGGGCTGAGATTCGCCCATGCGCTTCATTCTCTTCGTCATCGATCGAGCGTCGAATTCCGGAAACGATGCAGAGATGGCGCGGATCGACGCGTTCAACGACTCGTTGCGCGAAAACGGGAACTGGGTCATGGCCGCCGGAATCGCCGGACCGTCATCGGCGCTTCTCGTCGACGGACGCGGTGAATCGGAGCACGTCGCGCCCGGATCGTTGTTCGGCGGACCCGACTTCTACAGCGGGTTCTGGATCATCGACGTTGCGGACATCGACGAAGCCCGACGACTGGCAATTGCCGGTTCGCGCGCGTGCGCGCGGCGGGTGGAACTACGACCGTTCTTGGGCTGACTCTCGCGGGAAACAAAGAGGACCGGCCATCGGCCGGTCCTCTTTCACTTGGTGGCGGGGACAGGATTTGAACCTGTGACCTTCGGGTTATGAGCCCGACGAGCTACCTGGCTGCTCCACCCCGCGATGAAGAAGGACAATCTACGCGTCCGGCCCACCGTTCCCAACCGAGACCGCGAAGAACCCGATG
>JBJTIO010000109.1:0-25058 GCA_046095045.1 Actinomycetota bacterium | reverse complement strand
TTGCTGCAGGCCTGGAAGTCGATCATCCACACTTCGTCGCCGGACCCGAAGAAGAGATTGTCGAGCCGATAGTCGAAATGAACGATGGTCGTGGGCATCGCCGCGAACCGATCGAGAAGTTGATGAACGTTGTCGGCGAAGCGTTCCATGACCGGCACCATGTCGGGGTCGATCGCGTGGGCGAAGACCTGAAGGAACCCGGGCAGTGAAGCTCGGTAGATCTCGCTACCGATCTTCATCCCCTCGTCATTGATGCGTGGCATCCACTCGATCGCGTCGAGATCGGGCGAATTCCAGAAGCGGGCGTGGAATCGGGCGAGCGCGCGCACGGCGGCGTGAGCCTCTGCGGCCGTGACACCGACCGACTGGTCGCCCACGCGAAGATGTCCGAGGTCCTGCAACACCAACACGTATTCGTCGGCGTCGAAGTCGGCCACCACGCTGTGGGCCTTCGGCACGACATCGAGCATCGGCGCGACGTCGAGATAAAAACGGGCCTCTCGTTCGAAGACACGAGCCGGAGCGAGCAGTCCGCGGACCGTTGCGTCCTGAGTGGGAATCTTGCAGATCACCGTCGACGGCCCGGATCCTCCCGAGTACGCGACGTCGAGTCGACCGACTTCACCCATGAACCCGATGCCCGGACCCATGTTGTTGGTGGCGACCGAAGCGACCGATGTGGAACCGTCGATCGCACCGCCGGCGCGCAAGGCTTCGGTGAGCCAGGCGGCATCGATGTCGGCGGTGGAAGCGGGCATGCGACTCATGAGGACTCCCTCGGTGATGGGGTGAACCGGCCGGACGGAAACGCGTTCGTGACCCGTTCGATCGCGTCCCAGTCGTGCGTCAGGGCGCGATGCGCGATGCGCCAGTCGCCATTGCGACATTCGAAGCGATCGAAGTAGCGACCGCAGAATTTCTCGAGGTACTCGCCGTTGTCGTCGCGACACCGATGCCACGCGAGCACCTGGGTTTCGACTTCGGCCGTCGTGGCCGAGGTGAAGACGATGTGCGGGGGATTGCAGAAGTGGGTGGTCGCGATCGCGTGTCGACGAAGCTTGTCCGTGGCCAATCGGGCGAAATCGATGCCGAGGCCGACGAACGACCCGTGATCGTCGGTGGCATCCGGGTGATACACCGACGCGACGAGTTCGGCGTCGCAACGGTCGATGCCCCGGCAGTAATCGAGCAGACAGCGTTGGATGGCCATCGTGGCGGCGTGCGCGTCGACGGACGACAAGGGGCCGCACGCTTCGGGAACCGTGGTCACCTCCGGCAGGGTAGTTCTCCGGTGGCTCGGCGACGAACGACCGCCACTAAGGTTGGGTTCGTTCGAAGGGGGAGTTCATGGCGCAGGTTCCGGTGACCGAGGGTGTCTTCACGTGGCCGTCCGATTCTCCGCAGTTGATCGGCAGTCGTTGCGTCTCGTGCGGTAATCACATGTTCCCCGTGCAGCAGGGTTGTCCCAAGTGCACCGCGGCCGAGACCGAGGAAGTGCTTCTCGGTCGTCGCGGCACTCTGTGGACCTGGACCGTGCAGGGTTTCCCGCCCAAGGCGCCCCCGTACGCCGGGGATGTCGACCCCAAGACCTTCAAGGCGTTCGGCGTCGGGTACGTGGAACTGCCCGGTCAGTTGAAGATCGAATCGCGCCTCACCGAGGCCGACCCCGAAAAGTTGAAGATCGGCATGGAGATGGAGATGGTCATCGTGCCGCTCTCGACCGATGCCGCCGGCAATGAGATCGTCACCTTCGCGTTCGCGCCGGTGGCCTGAGGAGGAGACATGACCACCGAAGTAGCAATCGTCGGCATCGGAATGCACGAGTTCGGGCGCACCGAAGGCGTGTCGGGCATGGACCAAGGTGTCATCGCGGTGCGTCGCGCCTGCGCCGACGCCGGTGTGAGTTGGGAGGACATGCAGTTCGCCTTCGGCGGATCGATGGCCGCGGGAGCGGCCGACACGATGGTGTCGCTCCTCGGATTGACCGGTCTGCAGTTCATCAACGTGGCGAACGGATGCGCCACCGGTGGATCGGCGTTGTTCTCCGCGTACAACACCATTCGCTCGGGTGTTTTCGATCTCGGCATCGCGGTCGGATTCGACAAGCACGAGCGTGGTGCGTTCCGCGTGAACACCAAGGGCAGCGGTCTCGGCGATTGGTACGGCGCGTCGGGTCTGGCGCTCACGACCCAGTTCTTCGGCATGAAGATCAACCGCTACATGCACGAGTACGGCATCTCGCAGAGCACCCTCGCCAAGGTCTCCGAGAAGGCGTTCCGCAACGGATCGATGAACCCAATGGCATGGCGTCGCAAGCCGATCTCCGAGGAGGAAGTGTTGAACTCGGCGATGCTCTCGTATCCGCTGACGCAGTACATGTTCTGTTCGCCCGGCGAAGGAGGCGTGGCGCTGATCCTCGCCCGCGCGGACAAGGCGCATCTGTACACGGACAAGCCGATTTATCTGAAGGCCGCCGTCGTGCGCAGCCGTCGCTTCGGCAGCTTCGAAGTGTTGGCGCCGTCGATCGCTCTCGAGCACAACGCGGGACCCACCGTCGACGCGTCGAAGGCGGCGTTCGAGATGGCGGGCATGGGACCCAAGGACATCGACCTCGCGCAGTTGCAGGACACCGAGTCGGGTGCCGAAGTCATGCACATGGCGGAAAACGGTTTCTGCGAGCACGGTGAGCAGGAGTTCATGATTCAGGCGGGCGAAACCGAGATCGGTGGCAAGTTCCCCGTGAACACCGACGGAGGCTGCCTCGCCAACGGTGAGCCGATCGGTGCGTCCGGTCTGCGACAGGTCTACGAGAACGTCCTGCAGGTGCGCGGACAGGCCGGAGCTCGCCAAGTGCCCAACGATCCCAAGACCGCCTACACCCATGTGTACGGCGCGCCGGGCATCTCGGGCGTCACGATCCTGTCTCGCTGAGGTCGGATCATGGCCGTTCTCACCTCGGCTCACGTCGCCGAGCGCGGTGACGTCGCGGCGTTGATCGACGAGTTTCGCGAGGTCACCTGGGCGCAACTCGATGATCGGGTCAACCGTCTGGTGAACGGACTGCGCGACGCCGGACTGACGACCGGCGACACCGTGGCGGTGATCGTCGGCAACCATTGCGAGTGGTTCGAGTTGGCGATGGCGTGCGCCCACGGTGGTTGGACGTACGTTCCGGTGAACTGGCACTTGGTAGCAGACGAACTTGCGTACGTTTTCGCCGACGCGGGAGCCAAGGCGGTGTTCGTCGACGACCGGTTCGCCGACGCAGTGAACACTGCTTTGCGCGACGAACGCAGCACCGGCGTGTCGATCGTGGTCGGTATTCGGTCGTCCGCCGGTTCGGCGATTCGTTCGGACGATCGCTTCCGCGAGTTCGAGTCGGTGGTCGCGGCGGGTTCGCCGGACGAACCCGCCGATCAAATGCTCGGTGGGCCGATGTTCTACACCTCGGGTACCACCGGTCGTCCCAAAGGGGTGCGCGGAATGTTGTCGGGCGGCATGCAGATGACCCCCGACATCATGAAGTTGGTCGCGGCGGGCTTCTCGAACTTCCTGCCGATTCCCGGTCGCACGATGTTGTGCGGTCCCTTCTATCACTCGGCGCAGTGGGCGTTCTCCTACCTTCCGATGATCGGCGGTTCGTCCGTCGTGATGCAACACAAGTTCGACTCGGCGGCGATGCTCGAACTCATCGATCGTCATGGTTGCACGAACGTGCACCTCGTGCCGACGCAGATGAAGCGCATGCTCGATCTGCCCGACGACGTGAAGCGACGATTCGAGGGTGTGTCGCTCACCACCGTGTGGCACGGCGCGGCGCCATGCCCGCCGGCCGTGAAGCGTGGTCTGATCGAATGGATGGGTCCGAAGATCACCGAGTACTACGGAAGCACCGAGGGCTCGATCATCTCGACGATCTCGTCGACGGATTGGCTCGCCAAAGGCGGCAGCGTGGGCAAGCCACTCGATTCGGTCGAGGTCATCGTTGTCGACGACTCCGGGCAACGGGTCGCTCAGGGTGTCGAGGGAACGCTCTACTTCCGCAACAAGATGGGCACCGACTTCACGTATCACAACGATGAGGGCAAAACGGCCGCGGCACATCTCGAGCCCGGGGTCTTCACGACGGGCGACGTTGGGTACATCGACGCCGACGGCTTCTTGTGGCTGAGCGATCGCAAGATCGACATGATCATCAGTGGTGGAGTGAACATCTATCCCGCCGAGATCGAAGGTGTGCTCGCGGTGCATCCGGCCGTCGAGGATGTCGCGGTGATCGGCGTGCCCGACGAGGAATTCGGCGAGAGCGTCAAGGCTCTGGTGCAAACGAAGGCCGATGTCGTCGCCGACGAGGCGTTGGCCGCCGATCTGATCGCTCATTGTCGCGGGCTTCTGGCCGGCTACAAAGCGCCGCGGTCGGTCGACTTCGTGGCGAGCATTCCGCGCACCGGCACGGGAAAGATCCAGAAGGCGCCACTACGCGCGCCGTACTGGGAAGGGCATCAACGTCGCATCTGATGCGCGAGAGGGGGACACGATGGGATCGGTCGATTACAGCCGTTGCTATCACCAGGGGATTCGAGTGCCGAATCTCGAACGTGCCATGGACGAGTTGGGCACCGCGCTCGGAGTGACGTGGTGCGAACCGCAGGAACGCGAGCAGAACGTGTGGTTGCCCGACTCGGGTGCGGCCAAGATTCCCCTGCGGTTCACCTATTCCGCCGAAGGTCCGCAACACATCGAGTTGCTCGAGGGTGCTCCGGGATCGATCTGGGATGGACGGGCGAATCCGGGCCTTCATCATGTTGGCGTGTGGAGCGACGATGTCGCTGGGGAGTCTCGTGCACTCGTCGAGCGCGGCTGGAAGATCGTGATGGCGCAGGCACCTCCCGAGCAGAACTACGGAGCGTTCACCTACGTGCAACCGCCGAGCGGGTTGATCGTGGAGTTGGTGTGGAGTGCGATCAAGCCGATGTTCGATCGCTGGTTCGCCGGCGGACCCCTGGGATGACATCGACGACCACGGAGGAGAAATGAACACAACGAACAGCGGATTCTCCGCGGAATCGACCACCGACGAGGTGCTCGCGGGCATCGATCTCACCGGCCGTCGAGTTCTCGTGACGGGTGCTTCCGGTGGACTGGGCCTCGAGACGACGCGAGCCTTGGCTTCGCGGGGTGCGACCGTCGTGATGGCGGCGCGCAATCCGGCGAAGAACGCCGAGGCGATGACGTCGCTGCGTTCGATCGTTCCCGGTGCCGACCTCGAGGAGTTGATCGTCGATCTCGGCTCGTTGGCGTCGGTGCGCGAAGCGGCGCGAACCTTTTTGTCCGATCCTCGTCCGCTGCACGGACTCATCCTGAACGCCGGGATCATGGCCACGCCGATGGGCCGCACGGTCGATGGCTTCGAGCAGCAGTTCGGTGTCGATCATCTCGGGCACTTCTTGCTCGCGCGCGATCTGATGCCGCGATTGGTCGAGTCGGCACCCGCGCGCGTCGTCGTTCTCAGTTCGGCCGGTCATCGCATGGGGGATGTCGACCTCGACGACGTGAACTTCGAACGGCGCGATTACGACCCGTTCCTCGCCTACGGAGCAGCCAAGACGTGCAACGTATTGCACGCCGTCGAGATCGATCGTCGCTTCGGTGCCGCCGGAGTGCGCGCGTTCTCGGTGCATCCCGGCGGAATACACACCGAGTTGGGTCGGTACATGACCCCCGAGGTGATCCAGTCGTTGATGTCTCGGTTGAGCGAGCGCCCGACCGCACTCACGTGGAAGACCCCCGAACAAGGTGCGGCCACAACCGTGTGGGCGGCCACGTCGACCCTGCTCGATGGTCGCGGGGGAGAGTACTGCGAGGACTGCAACGTGTCTCCGGTGGTCGACGACGAGGCCGATGCCGCGATCGGAGTCGCCTCGCGGGCGGTCGATCCGATTCGCGCGACCGCCTTGTGGGAACTGAGCGAGCGACTCGTCGGCTGATCGACACGTTCTCGGTACGCCAAGGCGGCGAAAACCGCCACTTCCGCGACCGATAACAGTCCTTGGGTTTGTTACGGTGCGGGCGTGGCCACGATCCTCGCGCACATCACGGTGAAGCCCGGTTCCGAGGCGCGCTTCGAGGAGATCTCGCGCGACTTGTACCGCGCCAGCCACGCCGGCGAACAGGGTCTCCTGCGATACGAATATTGGCGAGGGTCCGAGCCGAGCACCTACTACACCTTGCTGGCGTTCTCCGACTTCGCGGCCTTCATCGCCCACCAGACGAGCGATCATCACGAGGCGGCGTCGCCGCAACTCGGATCGGTGCTCGCCGGACTTCGTCTTGAATGGGTCGATCCGGTTCAGGGGGCGTGCGAACTTCCGTCGACGAACGCTCAAGACCTGTCCTCGTCGACCGACGAACTCACCCGCGCCTACGCCCGCCGATTCGCCGCTCAGGTGGCGCCGTGGTGGTCCGAACTGCGCTGATTCGACGAAATTTCAGAGAGGGAACATGACATGACCGACATGATCGAACGCAACGCCGAACAAACTCCGTGGTTCCTTCGTGGCAACTACGCACCGGTCTTCGAGGAGGTCACCGACACCAACCTTCGGGTCACCGGAGCGATCCCGAAGAGCCTGCAGGGTCTGTACGTGCGCAACGGATCGAACCCCAAGGACGGCACCGCCGGTCACTGGTTCTTCGGTGACGGAATGGTGCATGGAGTGCGTCTCGAAGGCGGCGCGGCCAAGTGGTATCGCAACCGCTACGTGCGCACCCCGAAGTTCGAACGCGGTCTCGATGCCATGGACCCCGAGACCATGTTCGACCCGACGGCGAGCGCGGCCAACACGCACGTGCTCGCTCACGCCGGTCGCATCTGGGCACTCGAGGAGGGTCACCTGCCGTGGGAGATCTCGCCGGAACTCGAGACGATCGGTTGCGACGACTTCGGTGGGCGTCTGAAGACCGCGTTCACCGCGCATCCCAAACTCTGCGCCGAGACCAACGAACTGCATTTCTTCGGTTATTCGGCCGTCGCTCCGTTCGTCACGTACCACGTCCTCGATGCGTCGGGGAAGCTCGTGCATTCGGCGCCGATCACGACGCCCAAGGGCACGATGATGCACGACTTCATGATCACCCGCGAGCACGCGATCTTCATGGACCTGCCCGTGGTCTTCAATCTCGACAAGATGGCCGAGGGTCTGCCGCCGATCGGCTGGGACGACGACTATGGCGCCCGCATCGGCATCATGCCGCGGATGGGCACCGACAAGGACGTCAAGTGGTTCGAGATCGATCCGTGCTACGTGTTCCACCCTCTCAACGCTTTCGTCGATGGTGACGAGGTCGTTTGCGACGTCGGACGCCACGCATCGATGTGGCGCGGGTCGATGGACAATTTCGAGCCGTGCTACATGTACCGCTGGCGGTTCAACATGAAGACCGGTGCGGTGAGCGAGACCCAGATCGACGGTTGGTCGCATGCCTTCCCACGAGTCGACGAGCGACTGGTCGGTTTGAAGCACCGTTACGGCTGGGTGGCCGGACCGCGATCGGAAGTGGTCGTACGCGGTGCAGGTGCTCCGGGTGGAGATCCCGGTGTGGTCGCTCGGTACGACATGACCGATGGGAGCAAGGTCGTGCACGACCTCGGACCCCACGCTCACCCGGGCGAATTCGTGTTCGTTCCCGATTCCGAGGCGGCGGGGGAAGACGAAGGTTGGGCGATGGGATTCGTTCACGACGACGCGACGAACACGACCGATCTCGTGATCCTCGATGCCTCCAACCTGTCGAAGCCGGCCGTGGCTCGGGTGCATCTGCCTCAGCGCGTGCCCTACGGCTTCCACGGAAGTTGGGTCGACGACTCGGCACTCTGAGTCATCGGGCGGCGAGGGATCGAACGCGGTCGTAGAACGCGACCAGTCCCTCGCTTCGTTCGTACAACTCGATCAGATGTCCGGATCGTTCCCGGGCGTCGCAGAACACGAAGTCCGTTCCGGTGCGCGTGGTTGCCTCGAGTAGTACGGACGCGTCATTGCGGCGACAGTGATCGATGGCCGTCGACAACGAATCGACCATGAACGCCAGGTGATGCACGCGACCAGGCACCATGATGGGCGGACTGTGTTCCATCACGAGTTCGACCATGAGGTCGCCCCACCATCCGTACGCCGACGAATGGTCGAACGCGAAAGGAGACCCTCGCAAGGTGGATGACGCCAGTTCGATGTGCTCGACGACGATGAAGGGTCCCGATCCCCATCGTTCGGCGTGAGTGGTGGCGTGATTTCGAATAGGGGTCGAAGGGTCGACCGCCCATGCGATCTGCACCGGCGATCCGAGCGGACTCATGGGATCAGCATTCCACACCGAGGTCGTTTCGATCGGTGACGCTGCGGTACGGTGCCTGCATGTTCGAAAGTCAGTCGATCGAGAACCTCGATGCCGCGACCACCGCACGTCTACTCGCCGATCGGGCGGCGATCATCGATCTGACTCATCGATACTGCTGGGCCCTCGACACGAAGGACTACGAAGCACTCGACTGCGTGTTCGCCCCGGATGCCAACGGCGATCTGCTCGAGGACGTGCGCGGTCGTGACGCCATCAAGGAGCGCATTCGTCGGGCACTCGATCCCCTCGAGCAGACCCAACACCTCGTCTCGAACCACATGGTGCGCGTCGAAGGGGACCGTGCGTGGTGTCGGTGCTACCTGCAGTCGCAGCACGTGCGGCGCGCCGCCGACGGTGGACCCAACTTCATCATTGCCGGTCGCTACGAGGACGAACTCACGCGCACGTCGGAAGGTTGGCGCGTGGTGTTTCGTCGACTCACCGTGATGTGGACCGACGGTAACCCGCGCGTGGCTCGCGGCTGACAGTCAGTCTTCCACCCAATCGGCGAGCAGCTGCGGCACCCGTAGGCCCTCGGGCACGCGATCGATCCCGATCATGCGATCGATCTGCTCGTGGAAGTGCCAGATGCGCCGTTCTTGGTAGTTGATCGGCACGCCGCGCATCGCCGGCGACTCGAGCGATCGTTGCATTGGCGCCATGTTCCAGAAATCCTCCTGCATGATGAGCGCGAAATTGTCGAGTCGCGCTTGCCAATGGGGAGGCAGGCCATCGGCCGGATCGAAGTCGATCGGTGCGTAATGGGTCCAGTCGATGCGCGTGGTGCGCTTGTCGATCGGCCAGAACGTGATGAAAGGAAAACCGTACGCCGCGACGGGAGTGATGAGATTGGGGAAGACCCCGTAGGCACTGCTCGTGCACCGCACCATGTCGTTGACGGTCGTGATGTCGGTGAACCCCGGGATCACCACGTGCTTGTAATCGGACCAGTAGTTCATGCCGATCGCCGAGTACGAACCCTTGGAGAAGGGTGTGATCATTCGCGAGCACCCGTTGGGCAGTAGTCCCATCGTCGCGCCACGATTGTCGAGAAGGCTCTCGCCACCCCGTCCATGGATATGCCGGAAGTGGTAGACCTCGAGAAACGCCTCGGCAGTGACCTTCCAATTGCAGGGAACGATTTCGCTCTGTCGAGCGACGGTTCGCAACGCGGGCCCTTGGAACTCGCTCATCTCGTCGACGATCGGGCCGAGCCATTCGCGCAGGGACATGGCGTCGGCGTCTCGGTTCACGAATATCCAGTTGTCCCACACCTCGCAACGAATCTTCGGCAGGCAACGCTCGGCCTTGTCGAGGGCGACGAAGTCGCGTTCGTCCGGCACCGACACGAGATGACCGTCGTCGATGTCGTACGACCACGAGTGGTACTGGCAACGCAGAAGTCGGGAGTTCCCCGATGCCTCGCGCACGACGGGGGCACCTCGGTGTTGGCAGGTGTTGTAGTAGGCGCGCACCTCGCCGTCGCGACCACGAATGACGATCATGGGGTGCACGAGATCGTCGAACGTGAAGAAGTCGCCGGGTTCAGGGATGTCCTCGCTTCGACCGGCCAACACCCAGCACGAGCTCCAGAGGTGCGCTTGCTCGAGGTCCCAGAATTCGTCGGACGTGAAACGACCGATGGGGATGTCGGGGAATGCGGGGAACCCCGGCGGGGGAGCGTCGCGGTCGAACTCGTGTCGCATCTGATCGGTCAGCCGCGCGACAAGTTCGGGGGTCATGGTCAGAACTCGCTCAACAGATCCGCGCCGTCGTTGTCGTCGGTCGCGGCGAACGCTCGGGTGATCATCTCGTGCAGCAAACGACGGCCACGATCGTTGCCCGGGTCGATGTCGCTCACGGCGACCTGCGACCACGCCTGATGCAGCAGGCAATAGCGATAATCGCGCCAGCATCGTTCCCATGAATAATCGGTGACACCTGCGGCCAGCAGACCGTCGTGATAACGGCGCACCAGTTCGTTCTCCCATTGGCGCCGATTGTCGATGGTCACCGATTGACCGAGGAAGTTGGCCACGTCCCACATGCCCACATGCCGAGCACTCAGCTGCCAGTCGAGGACGGTCACGACCCCGGAACCCGCGGAACCACCGAACAAGAAGTTGTCGGCTCGGAAGTCCATGTGGGCGAAGGTGGCTTTCCCTTGATCGACCCACCAGTCGACCATGTCGGGATACTTCGGAGTCAGTTCGCGCATCCAGCGGAGCGTTCGCTCGGGGAGCACGTCGCTCCACGTCGAGATGAACGACTCGAGTTTCGGTTCGGCCATCTCGCGCGCCGCGCGATAGAGCGGATTGTTCATCGGTGGCAGCCATTCGAGAGAACGCAGAAGGTCGTTGTCCCAGAACGTCGCGTGCAAGGTGACGGCCTGATCGAGGATCGCCGCGGAATCCTCGTGGTTCGCGCCGATCACTTGATCGACCATGCGCGCGTCGGTGATCTCCTCGATGAGAACGATGTACGGCGCTCCGCTCGGGTCGACATCGGTGTAGAAGCAGTACGGCACGCGCAGATTGATGGTGCGCGAGAACTGCGAGTAGAAGTTCGATTCACGTTCGTAGAAGCCCATCGCTTGGGACATGAACACGTTGCCCGGCGCGGCCGCTTGGCATTTGGCGATCATCGTCGCGGGACGGGGACCCAGGGAGTCGGCGCGATAGGTGAGATGCAGGCGAGTCACCTCGCCGAGCAAGCCGACTCCTTCTCCGAGTCGCTCCGCTCGCACTCCAATCACATCGGCCACCTCGCCGGAGAAGGCGAGATTCAGCCAACGAGGCGTCAGATCGTCGGCCGTGGTCGGGATGGTGAGTCGGACGGCCATGATCAACCCGCCAGCGATCCGGCGTCGACGACGACGACCTCACCGGTGACCCACGCCGCCATGTCGGTGGCGAGAAACGCGATCACGCGCGCGATGTCATCGGCCTGACCGGCGCGACCGAGCAAGGTCTGACTCATCCGCTTGGCGACGTCGAGACCCGCGGCTTTCAAGGGCGCGAGTTGATCCTGAACGCCGGGCGTGTCGATCGGTCCGGGTGCGACGCCGACGACGCGAATGTCGAGTGGACCGAACTCGAGGGCGAGCGACTTGGTGAGACCCACCACGGCGTGTTTCGACACGACGTACGCGCTGATGCCCGGTGCGGCCCGAAAGCCGGTCGTCGAGGCCAGATTGACGATCACGCCACCTTTGCTCATCCGCTTGGCGGCTTCACGCGCTCCGGCGTATGAGCCCCGCACGTTGGTCTCGAGAAGTCGATCGATGAATTCGTCGGCTGCGTCGATCGCCGGACCAGTGGTGGGGAAGATTCCGGCATTGTTGACCCACACATCGAGCGAACCGAATTGCTCGACGCACAGATCGGCGACGTGCGACACCGAAGCGGTGTCGGTGACGTCGAGGCGCGCACCAATGATGGTGCGGCCACTCGACCCGGCGATCTCGACCGCGGTGTTGGCCGCGGCGGACTGGTCGAGATCGGCGATCACGACGTTGGCTCCGGCCTCGGCCAGTCGGCGTGCCGTTGCGGCACCGATCCCGCGTGCACCGCCCGTCACGACCGCGGCTCGACCATCGAGCGACCAAAGTTCGCTCAACGACTTACGACTGTGATCCTCGATCATCTTTCCCCCTGAGTCGCGCCGGTGAGATGTGACCCGAAGTTCGACTCCCTTCCATTCTTATCGGGCCAATCTTCTAGGGTTTGCCTCGTGGGGCGGGAACTGACCAGATTCGACGAGTTCCCGCGGCACCAGATCGGCAACACCTTCGACACGGTGATCGACGGTTCGCAGCACTGGAGCGATGGCTTCTACTTCACCATGGGCGACGATGCCGGCGATGTGGCTTGGTTCATGGGGTTGCGTCTGCACATCAACAACGACGTCATCGACGGATTCATCTGTGCGGCCCGTGACGGCCGACAGCACAACGCGCGGTGGTCGAGGCGGCTGCGGCCGGCGATCGACGACATCGAGGTCGGCCCATTGTCGGTCGAGATCGTCGAGGGCCTGCGCGTGTTGCGCACGCGATGTGCTCCGAACGAACTCGGCCAAGCGCACGACTTGTTGTGGGAAGGGGTCCACGCGCCCTACAACGAGGATCACGTGCAGGTGTTCGTGAACGGTCGATTGCACAGTGACCGATCGAATTACGACCAAGTGATGAAGGTGACCGGCTGGATCGAGGTCGGCGGCGAGCGCATCGATGTCGACGGTTGGACCGGCGTGCGCGACCACTCGTGGGGGATCGGCAACCAGACGGGCGGACCGCGAACGAATGTTGTCGCTCCGCCTCCGCTGGCCACGCCTCCTCCCGGGTTGCGTCAGTGGTGTTGGTACCGCCTTCCCGATCGAGCGATCTTCTGGCAGTTTCATCACGCGGGAGGTGACGCGCCGTTCACCAAACTCGAGACCCGGTGCGTCTATCCGTACGGCGATCCGAGACCGTCGTTCGCCTACACCGCGCTCGATTACGACGTCGAGTTCGTCGAGGTCGACGGGCGACGCACCCGCCGATTGAAGTCGTCGGTCGTGCACCTCACCCGACCCGACGGCGTGGTGGAGTCGTATCGCAGCGAACCCATCTCGTATCCGCTCTACCTGCAAGGTGGCGGTTACCACAATGGTTTCGACGACACGCTCGGTCGTGGCGTCTATCGCGGCGACGAACACCACGAAGGTGAGGTGTGGGAGATCGACCGGATCACCGGCATCACCACACCCAAGCCAGTCGAACTGAATCGGTGGCACTACGCCGAGGCCTGGGGTCGCTGCACGAATCTCGCCGACCCGAACGACACCGGCACGGGACATCTCGAATCGGTGGTGCTCGGCCCCTACGAGGGACTGCGGTGAGGGCACTCGTTCTCGGAGGTTCGGTCTTCGTGGGCCGTCGTTTGGTCGAAAGACTGGTGGCCGCGGGTCACGACGTGGCGGTTCTCAATCGAGGGGTGACCCCGACGACTCTTCCCGCGGGCGTCGAACAGTTGGTGGCCGATCGCACCGACCTCGACGCGATGGCGCGGGTGCTGAAGGGCCGCGACTGGGATGCCGTGTTCGACGTCTCCGGCTTCGTGATGGTCGCCGGCGGAAGCGACATCTCGGGCTTGCTCGATCTTCTCGATGGTCATGTCGGGCATCACGTGTACGTCTCGTCGATCATGGCCTACGACCAATCGCAATTGGGTGTGTTCCCGTGGCACGAGGAACTCGACGTCGATCGATCGGGTCCGCGGTCGTACGGCGGATTCAAGGCGATGGCCGAAACACAACTGATCGATCGACATCGTTCGCGTGCGTTCCCCGCCACGATCGTGCGTCCGGCCGCGATCTACGGACCATGCAACAACATCTACGACATGGAAACTCCCATGTTCCTGCGTCTCATCCAGCGCCGCCCGATCCTCGTGCCGCACAGTGGACTGGTGACGGCGTCGTACGGACATGTCGACGATCTGTGTCGCATGATGATCGATCTCGTCGGGTCCGATCTGGCCGTGGGCGAGGTCTTCAACGCGACAGCCGAGGCGGTGACGACTCGTCATTACGTCGACACTTTGGCGGCGATCGTCGGTGTCGAACCGAACATCGTGATGGTTCCCGATGAACGGCCCGACGGTTTCCCGAACGGGGTGTACGGACATCTCTTCGGCGACCGACATCACGCGGTGCTGAGCATGGACAAGGCTCGCCGTTTGCTCGGCTTCGAACCCGAGTTCGGATTCGAGGACGGTCACCGCCACACCTACACCTGGTTCAAGCAACAGGGCTGGGATCGACTCGACAGCGCGCTGTCCGATCCGGTGTGGCGATCGAGTTGGGACTTCGACGCCGAGGCGCGAGCGGCGACGATGTTGGGGGCGTCGTGATGTCACCCGACTTCGACGACCGGACGGTTCTGGCCAACACCGCCGCGGTCTTGCGTTCGACCGTGCTCCCCACGATCGATGATCCGGCGGTGCGCACCACCGTGATTCAGTTGATCGCGGTGATCGAACGCCAACTCGATCCGGAGCATCGGGAATCGTCCGACGACCTCGATGAAGTGTTGGCCGCCGACGGGGGCGTTCTCGCCGCCTTCCGTGGTCGATTGAGTCCGCCGTGAATGAAACCGAGCGCCAACTGCTCACCGAGTGGTTCCGCGTCGAGCAGGGTTGGAACGACGTCGACTCGTTCCGGCGCATCAGTGAGGGACACTCGCGCGAGATGGTGGTCGCCACTTCGTCGACGGGCGAACGGGCGGTCGTGCGCATCGAGCAAGGCGGAGTTTTCGGCACCGACGGCCGAGTCGAACGTCGATTGATGACGGCACTACGCGCCAGTGGGTCGCCCGTCGCAGCGATCATCGGAGCCGACGACACGGGTGACGTGATCGGTCGTCGATTCTTCGTGATGGAGCACGTCGATCATGTCCCGAACGCACCGTCCCCCGTCGACGACTTCATCGCCCAGTTGCATCGCATCCACGGACTCGATGCTCCGGCCCTCCGTGACGTGTGGGGTCAGTCGGCGCCATCGACCGCTCGCGAGGCGACGATTCACCAAGTCCACCGATGGCGCGACGTTCATCGTGAGTCGGTGGATCGCCCGATCGAACGCCTCGAGGCCGTCGCCCGTTGGCTGGAGACGAACGCCCCGGACAGCTCGCGGCTTTCGGTCGTGCACGGCGACGCCGGCCCCGACAACTTCGTTCACGATGGCGTGCGGGTCACGGCGATCACCGACTGGGAGTTCGGCCATCTCGGCGATGCGATGGAGGATTGGGTGTTCTGCATTCAGATGCGAGGTTCACGCGCGTTGCCGAAAGAGGAGTGGTTCGGGCGGTTGCGCGACGTCACGGGCATCGAGATCGGCTCCGACCTGTGGCGGTACTGGGAAGTGTTCAACTACTTCAAGGGATCCTGCGCCAACCTGACGTGTCGCCGTTTGTACGCGTCTGGTACGAACCCCGCACCGAACATGGCCATCGTCGGCACGGCCGTGCACCGGGTCTTTCTCCGACAACTCGTCGAGCTCGGGGTGACGGGCGACCGGTGACGGTGTGCCAATATTCGGCATGAGCGACGATTCCCGAATCCAGTTGGTGCGCGATCTCTTCGCGGCATGGAGCAGTGGCGACGCCGATGCGCCCGTGAACATCATGCATCCCGATGCCGTCCTGAACGACATCGTTGGCGGCTCTCACAGTGGTTGGCCCGCCATTCGTGCCTTCTTCGCCAAGGGGCTCGACAAATGGCCCGATCTCGTTCTCGAGCCCGATCAGTTCTGGACCAGTGCCGACGGTGTCGCCGTGACGTGGGTGATGAGTGCGACCGTCACCAGCGAAATGGGTGCGTTACTCGGCGCACAGCACGTTGGGAAGAAGTGGACGAGCCCCGGAATGAGTTGGCTGCGCATCGTCGATGGTCGTGTGGTGCACGAAGTCGATTATCACGACAGCGGCGCGGTGCCGAAATCGCTCAACGCGCAGTGAAGCCGATGTGAAGGTGCTTCAGCGCGCGTAGGCAGAAGTTGGGGTGATGTTCGAAGTCGTTCGCCCCGTCGATGAACCACATCGATTCGATCCGGTCGACGAGAGCACGAAAGCCGATGATCAGTTCGCGTCGGGCGAGTGGCGCGCCGAGACAGTGATGGGTGCCGAAGCCGAAAGCCACGTGACTACGAATGTTCTCGCGCTCGAGGTTCATCTGCTCGGGGGAGTCGAAGTGTCGCTCGTCCCGATTGGCCGCGCCGTAACGCACGTTGACCACCGAGCCCGCCGGGATCGTGACGCCATGCATCTCGATGTCGACCGCGGCGGTGCGGAAGAGACCTTGAACCGGACCCTCGAGTCGCAGCACTTCCTCGGCGAGCAGAGGCACGAATCGATCGGGATCCGATCTGACCTTGTCCCATTCGGACGGATTCTCGATGAGCAGTCGAACACCCTCGGCGAGGGCGTTCGTCGTGGTCTCCGAACCACCGACGAAGGTGTCGGCCATCATCTCGGCGTGCAATTCGTTGTCGGTCAGGGTGCGACCCCATTCGGGAATCACGGTGTTCACGAGATCGCTGAGCAAGGTGTCGTCGGGCTCGCGACGCAGTCGATCGAAGATCGGTTGGAAGTAGTGCTGGGCCTCGATCTCCATTTCGGTCGACCAGACCGCTTCCTCCTCGGTTTGCATCATCCCGAGTCGATGCACCCATGCGTCGGTCCAGGCCTTGATTCGCCACAGATCCTCGTCGCGCGCACCCATTTGTCGACCGATGACCGTGAGCGGGAAGGGAATGGCGAAAGCGCGGACCCAATCGCAGGTGCCGCCTTCGATGAATTCGTCGATCAGCCGATGGGCGAGTCCGACGATGAAGTCGTCCATTTCCTTGATTTTCGAGGGTCGAAACGCGTGGTTGAACAACGCTCGCATCTCGCGGTGTTCGGGATCGTCGCGGGCCGCGAGGGTGGCGCCGGGAACCCAACCCTTCTCCTCGTAGATCGCACGGAGCCGGGCCGAGCGCGGATCGATCCGACCACGGTGTCGGGCGCTCGTGAAGCGTTCGGTGTCGGTGAGGACCATGCGCACGTCCTCGTAGCGGGTGATGACGAACATTCCTGTTCGGGTGTCGCGCCACACCGGGGCCTCGTCACGTAGAGCGGCGTAGGCGGAGTAGGGGCAGTCGGACACGGCGGGGTCGAGCAGCGTGAGCTGATCGAGATCGGGGAGTTCCGACATGGAACCATCATGCCTCACCGACGGGCGCCGTCGAGACGGACGCTCCCATCGTCGCCTCGTCGTCGGCTGGACTAGAACTGAGGACATGACCAACGCGCGCCCCGTCTCCGTCGACGACTACGTGTCGATTCAACGGCTCATCAATCGTTACGCCGATGCGGTGATCCATCGCTCGGGGGCTCAGTGGGCCTCGTGTTGGACCGACGATGCGGTCTGGGACCTCGGAGGAGGTCGCTTGGTCGAAGGCAAGGAGTCGATCCTCAAGTTGTGGTACGCCGCGATGGGTGGCTTCGCTGCCGTCGTGCAGACCGTTCACAACGGTGATGCGTGGCAGGGTGCGAGCGCCGATGAGGCGACCGGTCGGTGGGCGATCAGCGAACGGTTCCGTCGGGCCGACGGTGTCCCCGGCGTTCTGCTCGCTCACTACGACGACGCCTATCGCAAGACGAACGGAGAGTGGCTGTTCACCCGTCGATTCCTCCAGGTCAACTACCGCGGACCGTACGACCTGTCGGAGCCGTTCCTGAACGATCGCGAATCGCTCGTGGCGCGCGGCGTTGCCGCCGACGTCTGAGGATCGACGATGCCGATCTTCGCCGCTGATCTCGCGCGTGAGCGCCCCGACGAGATCGCGGTTCGCGATCCCGACAAGTCCCTCCGCTGGGCCGACGTCGACGACATCTTGAATCGTGTCGCGAACAACGCGCTGACCGCCGATCTCGGACCGAGTCGACGCGTCGCCGTTTTCGCCGAGAACGCCGCCGAGACGGCTTTGGCCCACCTCGGTTGTTTGTTGGGGAGTGCCTCGACCGTTCCGGTGAACTTCCATCTGACCGCCGAGGAGGCGGCCTACATCCTCGTCGACTCGGATTCGCGACTGTTGTTCGTCGGACCTGAAACCGTCGATCGTGGTGTGGCGGCGGCACGTATCGCTCGAGACGAGGGTGCCACGATCGAAGTGATCGGCTGGGGTGTCACCGCGGACGGAGTTCGTCCGTGGTCCGAGTGGTTGGCGGCGGGGGATGGCTCGCACCCTCCGCTCGACGTGGTTCCGCGCGCCAACCTGCTCTACACCTCGGGCACCACTGGTCGACCGAAAGGCACCGAACTTCCCCCGACGATGTTCGCGGGAGGATCGACGATGGCCGAGCACCTCGAGGGGATGAAGGCGAACCGATTCGCCCAGTTCGGCACGCATCTCGTTGTGGGGCCGATGTACCACACCGGTCCGTTGAACGGCATGCGTCTCTTGGTGCGTGGAGTGCCAATGGTCATCCTCGCCAAGTTCGATGCCGAGAAAACGCTGCAGGCGATCCACGAACATCGCACCGAATCATCGGTGATGGTGCCGACACATTTCGTGCGGCTTCTCGCCCTTCCCGACGAGGTGAAGAAGAAGTACGACGTGTCGTCGATGAAACTCGCGGCGCACACCGGTGCTTCATGTCCGGTCGACGTGAAGCGGGCGATGATCGAATGGTGGGGACCTATCTTCATCGATGCTTACGGTGCGACCGAGGTGGGTACGACCTGCCAAATCACGAGTCCCGAATGGTTGGAGAACCCCGGATCGGTCGGTCGCCCCGTCCCTCCGTTCAGCGTTCTCGTGCTCGACGACGACGGCAACGAACTACCGGCGAACACCGAAGGGCGTCTCTTCTTTCGCGACGCGACCGGGCGCGGTGTGATCTACCCGAACGATCCGGAGAAGACGAAGGCGGCCAACATCGCTCCCGGCGTTTTCACGCTCGGGGAGATCGGCTACGTGAACGAGGGCGGATACGTCTTCATCACCGATCGTTTCAGCGACATGGTGGTGTCGGGCGGCGTCAACATCTATCCAGCCGAAGCGGAACAGGTGCTCGTTCAACATCCGGCGATCCTCGACGTGGCGTGCATCGGTGTTCCGCATCCGGAGATGGGGGAGGAACTGAAGGCCCTCGCCATTCTTCGCGATCCGGCGAATTCGCCGGCGGCGTCCGAGGTGATCGCGTTTTGTCGTGAGCGTCTGAGTCACTACAAGTGCCCGCGCACGATCGAGTTCGTCGACGACCTCGGGCGCAACACCATGGGCAAGATCAACAAGCGCAAACTTCGAGCGCCCTACTGGGAGAAGGATTGAGATCATGTCGTCGAACGATGTTCTGCTCATCGACGAACCGGCTCCGAAAGTGCGCCGTTTCACCCTGAACCGCCCGGAGAAGCGCAACGCGCTGAACGACGATCTGCGCGGTGCGCTCTTCGACGCGTTGCGGGCCGGTGACAAGGATCGCGAGGTGTCGGTGATGATCATCCGCGGCGCCGGTTCGTGCTTCTGCGCGGGGTACGACCTCGGTTCGGCGAATTCCGACGTCGAACGTTCGATCTCGCGGGCCGACGGTTGGTGGTCGCGTCATGTCGTGAACAATTGGTTCGAGATGTGGGACATGTCGACGCCGATCATCGGACAGGTGCACGGTTACTGCCTCGCTGGCGGAACCGAACTGGCCACTGCGTGCGATCTCGTGTACGTGGCCCACGACGCCAAGATCGGTTATCCGCCGGTGCGCCTGATGTCGCCGCCCGACATGCAATGGCAAACATGGATGATGGGGTTGCGTCGCGGCATGGAGGCCCTGTTGACCGGGGATTCGATGTCCGGGGACGAGGCCGTGGCATCTGGTTTCGCCAATCGGGCGCACGCGGCCGACGAACTAGATGCAGCCGTTCTGTCGATGGCCGAACGGGTCGCCAAGATTCCGCCCGACCTCTTGGCGCTCAACAAGCGAGCCGCCCACCGCGCCATGGAGACCATGGGCATTCGGGCCGGAATTCGGGCGACCGCCGAGATCCAGGCCCTCGGATTCCATCAGCGATCGTCGATGGAATACATGCAGGGTTTTGCCACCAAGGGGGTCACGGCGGCGCTGTCCGAGCGCGACGCCGCTTTCGGCGATTATCGGGAGCAAGCCCTGATCCGCGCGCGCGGCGAGCGGAGGTAGGCGACCTCCGCAGTGTTTGACCACCCCCACCGATTGTGCGAGGCTGTGACACGTGACGCACCCAGTGGGGGTCGCGATCATCCAAGGGGGAGACACGTGAGAAGCAGAAAGATCAGTTTCGTCGCGGGCATGGCCGTACTCGGTCTGCTCGCTGGCGCCTGCAGCGAGGATTCCGGAGGCAGCGATGCTCCGGCGACCGAGGCGCCGTCGACCGAAGCTCCGACATCGGAGGCGCCTTCGACTGAGGCACCGAGCGGCGACCTGCCGGTGCAGCAAGCGACGATCGACACGGGTGTCGCGTACACCGGCGGCCCCGGTGGGGCCGCGTCGGGCGATCCCATCAAGATCGGCTACGTGAACCAGGAAGGTGGAACGCCGGCGTTCCCCGAGGCGTCGGTTGGTGCCGATGCCGGCGTGTGGTTCATCAACAACTTCCTCGGCGGCGTCGGTGGACGTCCGATCGAGTTGGTGAAGTGCTTCGTGACCAAGGAAGAAGATGGCCAGAGTTGCGCCCAGCAGATGCTCGCCGATGATTCGGTGCAGGCGGTTCTTGTTGGTGCGATGTTCAACGGCAACGCGCCGTTGCTCGACACTCTGAAGGACAAGAAGCCGGTCTTCCTGCCCAACCCGGTCACGACTCCTGAATTCCTGGCCACGGATGCCTACGCGTTCACTCCCGGCTCGCCCGGAGTGGTGCAGGGTCTCGCGGTGTTCGCCGCGAAGTACGTTGGTGAATACGAAGGTATCGACGTGAAGAAGGTTGCGGTCGTCTACAACGACAACCCGGCCGGAAACGTCGCGTTCGCCGCACTCACCAAGCCGGTCCTCGAGCAGTTCGGCGTCGAAGTGACTGGCGTTCCGGTCGCCGACACCGCCGGTGCCACCGAGATGGCCACCGCGATCCAGTCCTCCGGTGCCGACACCGCCGACGTGTTCTATCCGCTCGTCACCATTCAGGGTTGCATCGGTGTCTACGACGCCTTGAAGACCCTCGGCATCGACACCCCGGTCGTCACCACCGGTCTGTGCTTCGGTATCCCGATGCAGGACCACTTGAAGTCGGTCGGCGAAGCGGGCAAGCTGCCCGACGGCTGGTACTTCGGTGGCTACGGCTACTCGTACGAGATCGCGGGTAACCCCGACACCGACGCGTACATCGACGCGGCCCTCTCGTGGGCCAAGGAGACGGGTGTGGAGAACCCCGAGTACACCGGCTTCGGTGGACCGACCTTCGGATCGTTGATGACGATCGTGAAGTTCCTCAACGAGGGTGCCACCGACTCGGCGGCCATTCGTGCAGCGGCCAAGGGTTTCACCGGTCCGATGTGGGGCGGCGTTGGCGACTTCAAGTGCGGCGGTAACCCGACCTTCCCGTCGCTCTGTGGTTTCTCGATCGGTATCCAGCAGCAGCAGGGCACCGAGTACGTCTCGATCATGGACGGCTACAACGGCAAGGCGCTCAACCCGATCACGGAAATGGCGGGCTGAACCCCGCTCGGGCGTTTTCAAAGACGTCGTGACGAGGGTGCGGGGAGAAATCCCCGCACCCTCCGACGTACAAATGTGTTTCGAGTCAGTGTCGTCCTTTCGGGCGACTGGGGGTGGGGGAAATGGCGCAAACGATCAGTGCGCTCATGAAACGTCGTAAGGCACCCGTTGGGGTGCTGATCGTTGTCGCAGTGTTCGCAATCTTGTACGCGTGGGATGCGCGTCAATTGGCGCCGATGTTCTCGAACATCGGAACAGGCGCATTGATGGCGGCGATCGCTCTCGGAGTGGTGCTCACATTCCGGGGCTCTGGCGTCGTGAACTTCGCCAACGGAGTGATCACGGTGTTCGTCGCGTATGGGTACTACGGCTTCCGGGGGGAAGGAAAGTTCTACATTCGACCGTTGCCCAACCCGCTCGTGCTCATCGAGATCCCGGTCAACTGGTTCCGGGACGCCGGCAACAAACTCGACCTTCCCAATTGGCCGACGTCGATCGATCTTCCGGGCGATCGACTGACGACGTTCGCAGCCACGGCACTGGCCTTGATCGTGGCTGTGCTGCTTGGTCTCTTCTTGCACTTCGTGATCTTCAAACCCCTCCGCAATGCACCGGTGCTCGCCAAGGTGGTGACCTCGGTCGGGCTCTTCGTGGTGTTGCAAGAGTTCTGCCGACTCCGATTCGGAGAGCTCGCCAAGACCGGTGTCCCTTTCCCGTTGCCGAAGGGAAAGATCGATCTTCCGGGCGACATGGGCGTCGTTCCGAAGAACCAATTGTTCCTCGTGATCATCGTCGCGGTGATCGCGGCCGGTCTGTGGGCCCTATTCAAGTATTCGCGTTTCGGTCTGGCGACTCGCGCCGCCGCGGAGAACGAGAAGGGCGCCATCGTCCTCGGTTTCTCGCCCGACTTCCTCGCCGGAGCGAACTGGGTGTTGTCGACCGTGATCGCCGGATTGTTGGGAATCTTCGCAGTGCCGATCACCAACATCGACACGATCACGCTTCCGTTGCTCATCGTTCCCGCTCTGGGTGCCGCACTACTCGCCAACTTCACCTCGTTCGGCTTGACGGTGGTGGCCGGTATCGGCATCGCCATGTTGCAGGGTTGGGTGCAATATCAGGGGGCTCAGACATGGTTCCCCAAAGGCGTGCTGCCCACGGCCGGCTTGACCCAGGCTCTTCCGTTCTTCGTGATCGTGATCGCCATGTTCCTGCGTGGAAAGGCTCTTCCCGTGCGCGGAGCCGTTTCGTCCGGAAAGATGCCTTTTGCCTCCGCGCCAAAACACGTGCTTCCGCTGACCTTGGCTGGTTCGGCGGTCGTGTTGGCTCTGCTGTTCGGGTGGAACTACGACTGGCGTCAATCGACGATCAACACTCTCGTCGCCATCGTGATCGCTTTGTCCCTGGTGGTGCTGACCGGATTCGTCGGTCAGATCTCTCTCGCTCAAATGGCGATCGCGGGAACCGCCGGGTTCTTCATGTCGAAGTACTTCTCCGGACTTCCGTTCCCGCTCGCGCCGATCGTGGGTGCGCTTGTCGCGGCGGCGTTCGGGGCCTTGATCTCGATACCGGCGTTGCGACTGCGTGGTGTCAACCTCGCCGTCATCACGTTGTCGGCGGCTCTAGCGATCGAACAGTTGCTTTTCAAGAACAAGACCTTCGCCGGCGAACTTGGCGCACTGCGCGTCGATCCGCCCAAGATCGGCGGCAAGGATTTTGGTCCGAACAACACCGCCTTGAAGGTGCTCGGATTCAAGGGTCGAGATGACATTCCTCCGAACGCGTGGTTCGGTGTCGTGTGTCTGATCTTCGTGATCATTCTCTGCCTCATGGTGGTCAACGTGCGTCGATCGGCGACCGGTCGTCAGTTTCTGGCCGTGCGTTCGAACGAACGAGCCGCCGCGGCGGCGGGTGTCGACGTCGCTCGCACCAAGGTTCTCGCCTTCGGACTCGCCGCGTTCATCGCGGGACTGGGTGGAACCTTGTCGGGATACCGATTCGGTTCGGTGACGCCGGCGTACTTCGGCGCTTTTGCGTCGTTGACGTTCTTGTCGTTCGCCTACCTCGGAGGTATTGCTTCGGTGAGCGGAGCGGTGTTGGCCGGTGTCGTCGCGCCGAACGGGTTGAACTTCAACTTCCTCGAGAACATCCTGCACATCAATCAGAGTTACGCGACCCTCATCGGTGGTATCGGCCTCATCCTGACGGCCGTGCGCAACCCCGAGGGAATCGCGGGCACGCCACGACTTCTCGCTCAGCAAAGAGCACAAAGTGCGGCCCGTAAGGAAGCGAAACGCAAACAGCTAGAGGAATCCGAGTCACGAGCCATGGGGGTGGAAAAGTGAGTCTTCTGACGACGAGCGGGATGTCGGTGACGTTCGGTGGTCTGCGGGCCGTCAACAACGTCGACATCACCGTCGAGAAAGGCACGTTGGTCGGCCTCATCGGACCGAACGGTGCCGGCAAGACGACCTTCATCGACGGCATCACGGGCTTCGTGCCCACGACCGGCCGGATCGAGTTCAAGGGGCAGGAGATCAACGAGATGCCGGTGCACGCCCGCGCTCGTCTGGGGCTCGGTCGCACCTGGCAATCACTCGAGTTGTTCGACGACCTCACCATCGAGGAGAACATCCAGGTGGCGGCGGAGCGTCAGACCGCCAAGAACTTCCTTCTCGACCTCGTGCGTCCGGGACGTCAGCGAGACCGCGCCGGCGTCGATTTTGCTTTCGAGGTTCTCGGAATCGGCGATCTGGCCAAGAAGTACCCGAACGAGATCAGCCAAGGTCAGCGCAAGTTGGTGTCGGCGGCTCGTGCGCTCGCGGCGCGCCCCGAACTGGTGTGCATGGACGAACCGGCCGCCGGTCTCGACACCACCGAATCGCAGGAACTCGGACGCCGTTTGCGTCGCATCATCGACGCCGGTCTCACCATCTTCCTCGTCGACCACGACATGGGCTTGGTGCTCGAGGTGTGCGACTACATCTACGTGATCGAGTTCGGGGTGAAGATCGCCGAAGGCACCCCCGATCAGATCAAGCGCGACCCGAAGGTGATCGAGGCCTATCTCGGGTCGAGTGCCAACGAAGGGGGACACTAATGAACGCGCTACTCGAGATCGAGAATCTCAACACCGGTTACAACGGTGTGTCGGTCGTGCGCGGATTGAACCTGCGCGTCAACGAGGGTGAGGTCGTCGCCCTGCTCGGTCCGAACGGAGCTGGTAAGACGACGACGCTTCTCACAACGTCGGGTCTCGTTCCTTTGATCTCGGGCGACATCAAGGTTTTCGGCAAGTCGGTTCAGGGTCGCCGACCACACTTGATCGCCCGCGAGGGCTTGGCCCACGTGCCCGAAGGACGCTCGCTCTTCTATCAACTCACCGTCGCCGAGAACCTGCGTCTCGGAGCGGCCAAGGGAGCGGCCGACATCAAGAAGGCGCTCGGGTACTTCCCGGCCCTCG
>JBJTIO010000108.1:0-13284 GCA_046095045.1 Actinomycetota bacterium | reverse complement strand
GTCGCGGGGCGGTTCACTGCGTCGGGCTCAGGCGCCCTTGCCGCCGATCGGCGTCACGAAGATCAACTCGGGACGGCCAGCGAGGAACGGCATGATGGCTGGTCCGAGCGCCTTGAACGCGTCGGAGCCCATGTGGACAGTCAAGGCGTCCTGATTGGTGTACATCTCGTACATCCACAAGAGGTTCGCGTCGGACGCGTCCTCGTGCAGGATGTAGGCCTCGGTGCCGGCCTCGCCCTGAGCGGTGTCGAGAGCGGCCTGCAGGGCCTTGGCGAGATCGGCGCGCTTGCCTTCTTGAGCGGCGATCTTGGCGATGACGGCAACTGTGGCCATGGTTCCTCCGATGTCGGTTCTGGGAAAGGTTAGGCGCTCACCGAGGGCGAATCAGAAGCCGAGTCGACCGCGCACTTCGGTTTCGAGCGAGGCGATCGGGACCCGCACCTGATCCATGCTGTCGCGGTCGCGAATGGTCACCGCGTGGTCGTCGAGCGAGTCGAAGTCGACCGTTATGCACAGCGGCGTGCCGATCTCGTCCTGACGGCGGTAGCGCTTGCCGATCGACTGCGTGTCGTCGTAATCGACCATGTAGCGCTCGCCCAGCGATTCGAAGATCTCGCGAGCGACCGGAGTCAAGGTGTCCTTCTTGCTGAGCGGGAGAACCGCGACCTTGTACGGGGCCAAACGCGGATGCAGGTGCAGCACGGTGCGGGTCTCGTCACCGACCTCCTGCTCCTCGTAGGCCGCCAGAAGGAAGGCCGCCATGGCGCGGTTCACGCCAGCCGCCGGTTCGATGACGAAGGGCACGTACCGCTCGTTGGTCGCTTGATCGAAGTAGTCGAGCTTCTGGCCCGAATGCGTGGCGTGCTGATTGAGATCGAAGTTGGTGCGCTGGGCGATGCCCTCGAGCTCGCCCCATCCCCACGGGTAGGCGAACTCGACGTCGGCGGTGCCCGCCGAATAGTGCGACAGTTCGTCGGCATCGTGCGCGCGCAAACGCAACATGTCGGCCGGAATGCCGAGATCGACGTACCACTGCATGCGAGCGTTGCACCAGTACTCGTACCACTTCGGACCTTCGGCCGGCGGCACGAAGAATTCGAGCTCCATTTGTTCGAACTCACGGGTACGGAAGATGAAGTTGCCCGGCGTGATCTCGTTGCGGAAGCTCTTTCCCACCTGAGCGATGCCGAACGGCGGCTTCTTGCGACTCGTCTGCAGAACGTTGGTGAAGTTGACGAACATTCCCTGAGCGGTTTCGGGACGCAGGTAGACCTCGGCGCCCGAGCCCTCGACGGGTCCGGCGTAGGTCTTGAACATCAGGTTGAACGCTCGCGCCTCGGTGAGGGTGCCATCGGATCCGCAGCCCGGGCACACCAACGGATTCTCGAGATGGTCCTCGCGGAAACGCTGCTTGCACTTCTTGCAGTCGACGAGCGGGTCGCTGAAGTTCGCCAGGTGGCCGCTGGCTTCGAACACTTGCGGCGGCCCGAGGATTGCGGCGTCGATCAGGACGACGTCATCGCGCTTCTGGACCATCGTGCGCACCCACGACTCGCGCACGTTGCGCAACATCAGCGAGCCGAGCGGGCCGTAATCATACGAACTGCGGAAGCCGCCGTAGATCTCGGCCGACGGATAGACGAAGCCCCGTCGCTTGCACAGGTTGACGATCTGTTCGAGGTCCGAAGCCGGCATGAGAGTCAAGGCTACGGGGACGATCGCTCGTTCAGGAACCCGAGTCGTGCCGCTCGAAGATCGACACCGACTTTAACCGTCGCTCCACGTGGTGTTCGAACGCACGGGTGGCCAGAGCGGCCACCTCATTGACCACCGGATCATCGAGAGTTTGACCTTCGGGCGAATGTGCTCGGTCGAGGGCGTCACCCAAGCGACCACCGAGCACCTCTCGCATGAGGGTCAACGCGGCCCGGGAGATCGGCACCCCCACGCGGCACGATGCGCACACGACACCACCGTGACCGACGTCGAACAACGAGAACTCATCGATCGCCGACTCTCCGCAGACCGAGCACTGGTCGAGCACGGGATGGACGCCCTCGTACGAGAGCAACTTCCACAGGAATGCCGGAACCACGAGAGGCGACGGACGGGTCAACAAGGTGCGCCGAACTCCGACCAACATGCGAAACAGCTGATCGACCGGTTCGCGATCGGGCACCAACTGGTCGACGGCCTCGAGCACGGCGATCGCTTCGGTCATCGAATCGAGATCGCCGAAAACGGCCTGAAGACTGTCGACGGTCTCGACCTGGTTCACGATGTCGAGATCACGACCGCGATGCAACTGCAGATCGAGAAGCGACATCGGCTCGAGCCGTCCGCCGAATTTGGATCGCGTCTTGCGCACTCCCTTGGCGATCGCTCGCACCTTTCCGTTGTTCTCGGTGAGAAAGACGATGATGCGATCGGACTCGCCCGACTTGTAGGTGCGCAGAACTATTCCGCGATCGCGGTACAGACGACTGGTCATTCATCGACCCCGCCGAAGCGACGCTCGCGACCATGAAAAACGTCGAGGGCGTCGTCGAGGGTGTCGACATCGAGTTCCCGCCAGTCGACGTCGACAAAAACCAACTCGCTGTACGCGAGCTCCCACACGAGCGATGGTGGCAAACGATCGGGTGGACCGAGCACCACCACGAGGTCGGGCTCGCCGGCATCACCATGGAGGATCGACTCGATCGACCGTTCGTCCCGCGGAGAATTCGGCGCCTCCCGCAGAGCCGCCGCGATTCGTTCGCGGCCGTCGGTCTGTCGTGACACCGTGACACGCACTCCCTCGATCTCGAAGCGTCGTTCGACGTCGCTCGCCAAACCCCCTCGCGCCCCGTACGGGAAGACCGACACGTACCGAGCACCGTGTCGCTCGGCCGCGGTCGCGAAAACTTTCGTCCGACGTTTCCAGTCGTCATCGCTCATCGCGTCCCAGGAATCCAACTCCCCGCCAACCACCACGACGTGGCGAAGGTTCCGCCCAGCGTGCGAATCCTCGTGGGATGTGGCGGATCGACGACGAAACACGTTCCCATTGTGCCTCAGTCCGCCGATCGGGGCGTGCCTTCGTCCGGAATGACCCAAGCGGTACGGTTCTCACGTGCACGTCGCCTGCATCATGGATGGAAACGGTCGTTGGGCCCGTCAGCGCGGACTGCCCCGAACCGCCGGACACACCGCCGGCGAGGAGAATCTCGCCGAAGTGGTGCGCGCAGCGGTGCGACTCGGGGTCGACCATCTCACGGTTTTCGGATTCTCCACCGAGAACTGGGTGCGTCCGCGACGAGAAGTGCGCCACATTCTCGGACTCCACAAGAAACTCTTCGGACGGGTCGCCGAATTGAACGAATTGAACGTACGAGTGCGGTGGCTCGGTCGACCGTTCGACGAGCGCGACGCTCGCACACCCAAGTACGTGCAGAGCGCGATCCGCAAGGCCATCTCCGACACGTCCGCCAACACCGGCATGACCTTGACCGTCGCTTTCGATTACGGCAGTCGAGCCGAGATCGCCCGCGCCGCCGAGAACTTGCGCAAGACGGGGACGGTCCCGACGGTCGACTCCCTCGACCACGCGATGTACGAGCCCGATCTCCCGCGCGTCGACGTGATGGTGCGCACGTCGGGAGAGCGTCGCGTTTCGAACTTCCTGTTGTGGCAGTCGATGGGGGCACCGATTCACTTCGCGTCCGCGGCGTGGCCCGACTATTCGAGCGACGACCTGATAGCGGCGCTCGATCTCGCCCGACGCCACTCACACTGAAAGCCTCCGGTCTCCCCGCCCCATGTCGACCTCTGCGGTACGGTGACCCGATGCCTCGTCGCACGTTGTCCGATGCTCTGGAGATCGCCACGTCGGCTCTCCCGCGGGCCGAGAGTCGCCCCGGTCAGCGAACCATGGCCGAGGCGGTCGAGGAGGCCATCGCCGAGGGTCGGCATCTCGTGGTGCAAGCCGGTACCGGCACCGGCAAGACCTTGGCCTACCTCGTTCCGGCGATCCTGTCGGGAAAGCGCACCGTCGTCGCCACGGCGACCAAGACCCTGCAGGACCAACTCGCGTCGAAGGACCTGCCCTTCCTCGTCGAGACGTTGCGCGACTTTCTCGGGCGCGAGTTCACCTGGGCGGTGTTGAAGGGTCGCAGCAACTACGTCTGCCGGCAACGAGTGGCCGAACTCACCGGAGAGTCCACCAGCAAGCGCAAGCGCGACGATTCACCGACGTTGCTCGAACTCGACGAGTATTCGGCGTCGACCAAGCGCGAGATCGATCGACTTCTCGCGTGGTCGACCACGAGTGCGAGTGGCGATCTCGACTCGCTTCCCTTTACCCCGAACGAACGCGCCAAGTCGGCGATCGCGGTCAGTAGCGAGGAGTGCCCCGGTGCGTTGCGTTGCCCGTTCGGAGCGACCTGCTTCACCGAACTCGCACGAGCCCGGGCGGCCGAATCCGACATCGTGGTGGTGAACACTCATCTCTACGGCAACCACGTGGCGTCGGAGGGAGCTTTGCTCGGAGAACACGAAGTCGTGATCTTCGACGAGGCCCATCAACTCGAGGACACGATGAGCGACACGGTCACCGTGGCCATCGGCGAGGGAAGCATCACGTTCTTCGCCAACACCGTGAGGCGCATCATCGACGATCCCGATCTCCACAAGGCGATCACCGACATCGGAGCGATGCTCACCGAGGTCCTCGGCCCGGACGCCGGCAAACGCCTCTCGACCCCGTTGCCGAAAGAGATCGGCGAAGTATTGACCGCGGGGATCCGGGTCGTGAACATGACCCTCGAGGCCTTGCGACGCATCGAAACCAAGGATGACGACTCGAATCAGCGCAAGTTGCGCGCTCAGGTGCTGGCCGGACGCCTCGACGAGACCCTCAAATCGGCGCTCACCATCGATGCGACCTTCGTGCCCTTCATCACCGGCCGCAGCGACCGACCGCGTCTCGAGATCGCACCGCTCGACGTCTCGCCGTTCTTGCTCGAACAGGTCTGGGCCAAACACACCGCGATTCTCACGAGCGCAACCATTCCGTCGAACATGCCGGCCCGAGTCGGACTTCCGATCGAGCAGACCAACCTCGTCGACGTCGAGAGCCCCTTCGACTACCGCGAGAACTCGATTCTGTACTGCGCGAGCTCGCTCCCCGAGCCGAACTCACCGTCGTTTCGCGAGGTCATGCACGAGGAACTGCATCGCTTGATCGCGGCCGCCGGAGGACGCACGCTCGCACTCTTCACCAGTCACGCCGCCATGAACTCGGCCGCCGAAGCCTTGCGTCCACGCCTCGACGTGACGGTTCTCGTGCAGAACCAGTTCCCTCGCGCCGAGCTGGTTCGCATGTTCACCGAGGACGAGACATCGTGCCTCTTCGCCACATCCAGCTTCTTCCAAGGTGTCGACATTCCCGGTCGCACGTTGTCTCTCGTCACGATCGACCGCATTCCGTTCCCGCGTCCCGACGAACCGTTGCTCAGCGCGCGGCGCGAAGCGATCGGAGATCGGGCGTTCCGCGACATCGACCTACCCCGTGCGGCGACGCTGTTGGCCCAAGCCACCGGGCGTCTCATTCGCAACGCGGCCGATCGCGGTGTCGTGGCCGTGTTCGACTCGCGACTGGCGACCAAGGGCTACCGACGAGAAATCCTGGCTGCCATGCCACCGATGCGCCGTTCGACTGATCGACGCGAGGTCGAGGACTTTCTGCGCAACATCACGCGCTGAGCCTCAGCCCGGGATCAAGCGATAGCCGAGTCCGCGAACCGTCAGGATGATGCGCGGATCGTCGGGGTGATCCTCGATCTTCACGCGCAAGCGCCGAACGTGAGCATCGACGAGTCGACTGTCGCCCAGATAGTCGTAACCCCACACGCGCTCGAGCAACTGATCGCGCGACAACACCACGTTCGGATGGTCGGCGAACTCGCACAACAAGTTGAACTCGGTCTTGGTGAGCGACAACTCGCGACCGGACTTGAACACCAAACCTTGTTCACGCCGCAGATCGATGTCGCCGAAGGTCTCCGAGACGGACGGGGCGACGTTGCCCTGCAGTTGCACTCGTCGAAGGTGCGCCCGAATACGGGCGGCCAGTTCTTTCGGAACCACCGGTTTCGTCACGTAGTCGTCGGCGCCGGCTTCGAGCCCCGACACCATGTCGGTGGTGTCGGTCTCGGCCGTCACCATCACGATCGGGACGATGCTCATGGCGCGGATCGCTCGACACACCTCGAATCCCGAGATGTCGGGTAACCGGAGGTCGGGAAGAACGAGATCGGGTTCGCTCTGGTGGAACGCGGCGAGTCCCGACCGGCCGTCCGCGGCCTCGCGCACCTCGTAGCCCTCGTCCTCGAGGGCCAGACGCAAGGCCAACCTGATCTGGTCGTCGTCCTCGATGAACAGCAGGGAATGCACCCGCCGATTCTCGCCGATCGGCCGCACCCGTCCCGATTTGTTACACAAAACGCACACAAGCCACACCGTCCTTTCACAGTGCCTCGGGAAACTGACCCCCGTTCACGCTGGTGCGGTGGGGGCCGCCCTCCCCCTGGCCTTCACCGCCCGGCGCGATCGACACGGATCTCGCCCGGCTCGCTGGTTCATCCCGAGCCGGGCGATTCGCGTTCCGGGTCCGGGCGTTTGGTGCTCCAGGTACTAGGTGTTTTGCCGGTCCCGGGTACCCGGCGGTCTCGGATCGGGCAGGATGAATGGGTGACCCTGCGGGAACGACTGCGCTCCATCAGCCTGCGCCAGCGAGTGACGCTGCTGTTCGTCGCCACGGGTCTCTTGGCCTCGGTCGCCCTCTCGATGGCGACCTACCTCACGGCGCGCAGTTACATCCTGCAACGGCGCGATGAGGTGGTCGAGCGCCAGGCGTTCAACAATGCCCAGTTGATCCGATCCCAAATTCGCACTCGACGCACCGAGGCGTTCGAGTTGATCAGCAACGTACGCACCGAACAGGGCGGGTTTGCGGTGCTTCATCTGCAACCGGAGAACCTCTACTTCAGTCAGGAGATCCGCTACACCCAGGCCGCCTTCCCGCCCGAGTTGGTGCAGGCTGCTCTCACCGGCACGACCTCGCGCCAACGCTTCACCCTCGATGATCAGCCATACATCGGCGTCGCCGTGCACATCGCCGACATCGACGTTCAGTACTTCGAAGCATTCCCATTGGCCGACGAACAACGGACGCTCACCGCCATCGGTTCGGCTCTCGTGGTGGGGGTCATCGTGGTGGCCCTCGTCGCCGGTCTCGTCGGCGTTGCCGTCGGACGACGAATCATGCGTCCGCTCGAACGCGTGAGCGAGGCCGCCGGAGACATCGCCGAGGGTGGACTCGACACCCGGCTCGACGACGAAGTCGATCCCGATCTCGCTCGCCTCGTCACGTCCTTCAACGACATGGCCGACGCCGTGCAGACCCGCATCGAACGCGAGGCCCGTTTCGCGAGCGACGTCAGCCACGAGTTGCGATCACCGATCACGGCGTTGGCGGCGGCAGTCGAGGTCCTCGATGCCCGACGAGCCGACCTCAACGAGCGCACCCAACAGGCACTCGACGTCGTGATCAGTCAGGTTCGCCGTTTCGATCAGATGGTCATCGACTTGCTCGAACTCTCCCGACTCGACGTGGGTGTCACCGATCTGCATCGGGAGGAAACCGACCTCGTCCCGTTGGCGCGACGCATCGCCCAGCGTTACGGCGCCACCGAAGTTCCCATCGTCGTCGCCGACGGGTGCGATGGCATCGGTGCGGTCGACAAGCGTCGCTTCGAGCGCATCCTCGCCAACCTGCTCGACAACGCGCGCATCCACGGCGATGGTGCCGATCGCATCTCGATCGAGAATCACGTCGACGCCTCGAGTGCGCAAGGTGTGATCGTGGCCGTCGAGGATTCCGGCCCTGGCGTGGCCCAGAGCGAACGCTCGCGAATCTTCGAGCGTTTCGCGCGCGGTTCGGCCGGGCGCAGTCGCGCCGGAGGAACGGGACTTGGCCTCGCCCTCGTCGCCGAACACGTGCGAGCTCACGGAGGGCGCACGTGGGTCGAGGATGCCCCTTCGGGCGGAGCGCGCTTCGTCGTTTTCTTCCCAGGAGAATTCACATGAATCGTCGACTGGTCGTCATCGCTCTCGTAGTCGCGTCGATGTCGGCGTGCAGCATTCCCGGATCGGGCGACGTGCGTTCGATCGATCCGAACGACATTCCGTACGAGTTGAACGTCACCACGACCGCTGCCCCGACAACGACGGTGGCTCCCACGACGACGATTCAACCGATCGAATCGACGACCACCAGCACGTCGGTACCCGTCGAGATCGTCAGTTTGTTCTTCGTTGCCGGCGCGCAAGTGGTGCCGATCAATCGCTTGTTGCTCAGTCCGGCGGTGGCGCCCCAAGTGATGGCCGCTCTCGCCGAAGGCGTTCCCGAAGGCGATGCCGCCGCCGGTCTGCGCACGGCCCTGCCCGTCGACTTCACGGCCACCGTCGACGTGGCGCGGGGCGTGGCCACGGTCGATCTGCCACCCGCCTTCGTGACCGGACTTCCCGGAGCAGAGCAGCGTTTGGCCATCGCCCAGATCGTTCTCACTCTCACCCGACGCGCCGGAATCGGTCAGGTTGCGTTCACATCGGGCTCGAACCCGCAGAGCGTGCCGCGCGGTCGCGGTGACCTCACCGAGCCGGGTGGCACCGTCGCGTGCGACGACTACGCCAACTTGTTGCCCGCGGGCTTCGCCTGCTGATTCGCGGGATTCAGTAGCCGAGTCGTTCGACCCGATCGGGTCGCTGCTGCCAGTCCTTGTCGACGACGACATGAAGTTCGATGAACACACCCTCTGGTAGTTGCGCGCGAACTCGGGTGCCGACCTCTTTCAACACCGCGCCACCTTTACCGATCACCATGCCCTTTTGGCTCTCGCGTTCGACGATGATCTCACAGCGCACTCGGGGCCATTCCCACTCGGTGACTCGGGTGGCGATCGAATACGGCAACTCCTCGCGGAACATCGCCAACAACTGCTCGCGCACCAACTCGGCGACCCACTCCGATTCGGGCACGTCGCTGACCACGTCGTCCGGGTAATACATCGGACCCTCGGGAAGCATCGACACCACGTGTTCGATCAAGGCATCGATTCCTTCACCCTTCTTGGCCGACACCGGAAAGTAGGCGACGGCATCGAGTTCGCCCGAGGCAGCCAACTGGGCGAGAGTGCGATCGCGTCCCGCGCGATCGGTCTTGTTGACCACCACGATCGTCTTGGCGGGATCCAGACGCGAGGCCACCCACCGATCGCCCGAGCCGAAGGGCATCGAGCCATCGATCACGAGGATCGCAACGTCGACGTCGGTCAGTGCATCGATGGCCGCGGCATTGACACGTTCACCAAGCGCCGTGACTGGCTTGTGCAATCCCGGAGTGTCGACGAACACGATCTGAGCGTCGGGTCGCGTGAGCACACCTCGAACCTGACGACGAGTGGTCTGCGGCTTGTCGGAGACGATCGACACCTTGCTCCCGCACATGGCGTTCAGCAGGGTCGACTTGCCCACGTTCGGACGACCGACCAACGTGACGAATCCTGACCGCATCGCTCGTGACGCTATCGGCGTCATGAGTGCGCTGTCCGCGGTGTCGAAGTGTGCCATCCTGTTCATATGGCTCGCGGATCGATCGACTTTCGTCGCTGGTTCGACCGCATGGCACCGCAGACGCTGCAGATCGCCACGATGTTGCTCTACCTCAATGGCTTCTTCGCCCTGATCGGTTTCATGGACAAGTCCGACTGGGTGGGCATCGCTCGGATCTCGAAGGGAGCTCTCGGCACGCTCGTCGGACTCGGCGTGGTCGCGGCCTTCGTGCTGAGTGGTCTGTTCATGGCCAACGATCGGCGCTGGGGCTACCGCCTCGGCCTGTTTGCCGCTTTCTCGCCGTTCTTGCTGCGCTTCTGGATTTTGTCCGGCGACTATTGGTCGCTCTGGGATCGACTCTCGGGCGGGAACACGGTGAGTTTCATCTTCGACGTCGCCCTCTGCGCACTGTTGCTCCACCCACAAAGCCGCGAACACCAGCGCGTCTGGTACCGCTGAGTTCGGACGCCCGGTCGGCGTCTGACAGGATGAGTCCATGAGCGCACGAGTCATCAACGGAGTGGAAGGACTCAAGGCCGCCGTCGGCGAGCACTTGGGCTACAGCGAGTACATGGAGATCACCCAGGATCGAGTCAATCGGTTCGCCGATGCTACGGGCGATCATCAGTGGATCCATGTCGACGTCGAGCGAGCGAAGTCCGGCCCCTTCGGTGGCCCGATCGCGCACGGCTACCTCACGTTGTCGCTCGGACCGGCGCTCTATCCGACCGTGGTGCGCATCGACGGATTCTCGATGGGCGTGAACTACGGAGCCAACAAGGTGCGATTCCCCTCCCCCGTTCCGGTCGGGGCGCGTCTGCGCCTCGGTGTGAAGTTGCTCGCGGTCGAGGAGATCGCCGGTGGGGTGCAGTCGACGATGGAGTTCACCTTCGAATGCGAGGGCGCACCGAAGCCGTCGTGCGTCGCCGAGATCATCTTCCGCTCGTACGTCTGAGCGATCCGATCACCTGAAGTTCGGGATCACTTTCGTCGCGAACAACTCGAGGGTCTCCAGACTCGGATAGTCGGGACACCACGGAACGAGCCCGCGACAACCGAGCGACAGGTAGGTCTCGATCTTCTCGCACACTTGCTCGGGCGTGCCGACCAAGTTGCCGGCGCGCCACGACTCGGCGGGCTCGGCCCACAGGCTGCGCGACCCCGCGGCTTCGATCTCGGCTTCCGTCTCGCGAATGAAGATCTCCGGTGACCACGTCATGCGGATCGTGGCCGGGTCTCGACCCACGGTGCGGCAGTGATTCCACAACGTGTTGCGCTTGCGCTCCCACTCCTCGGGGTTTCCACCGAAGTTCGAGCAGTCGGCGTACATCGCAACGACACGCAACGTGAGTTGCTCTCCGCCTCCGCCGATCCAAATGGGCGGCATCGGCTTTTGCACCGGCTTCGGATCGCAATTGGCGCGCACCATCTCGTAGTACTGACCTTTGTACGTGGTCTCCTTCTCGGTCCACATCGAACGCACGATCTCGACGCTCTCGCGCAACATGCCGATGCGATCCTTCGGCTTGGGAAAGTCGTATCCGTAGGCGCGGTATTCGTTCTCGTACCAGCCCGCACCGATTCCCCATTCGAGTCGTCCACCCGACATCACGTCGATGGTCGATGTGACCTTGGCGAGCAATCCGGGATTGCGATAGCTGTTGCATCCCACCATCTGTCCGAGCCGGATGCGAGACGTGCGTTGACTGATCGCGGCGATCGTCGACCAGCATTCGAACACCGTCTCGTGTGCCGGTCGGGGGACGTTGTGGAAGTGGTCGTACACCCACAACGAGTCGTAACCGAGTCGTTCGGCGGCCTCGGCGACTTCGACGGTCTTGGCCCCTTTGTCGACCGGATCCTCGATCGATGCCAACTCCATCTTCCATCCCTGAGGAACGAACATGCCGAAGACGATTCCGTCCGGAGATGACCCGGAGACGGGTTCACGCGTGGTGGTCATGAGCGCACCCTAAACCACTGGCCGACGACCGACGGATTCGTGCCGATCGCGCCGAGCAACGTAGGTTCGCGCCGTGAACCAATTCACCGTCGGCGAAGTACACGAGGCGATCGGCGCGACCCGATCGGGCGAGGAATGTCTCGTCTTCCGCGATCGCCGCTTCACGTGGAAACAGGTGACCGACCGCACCCGACGGTTGGCGCGCTTTCTTCAGAACTCCGGACTCGGATGCCATGAGGAGCGCGCCACACTCGACGGATCCGCGAGTGGCCAGGATCATCTCGCCATCTACCTCCACAACGGCAACGAGTACCTCGAGTGCATGTTGGGAGCGTTCAAGGCGCGTGTCGCCCCGTTCAACGTGAACTATCGCTACGTGGCCGAGGAACTGACGTATCTGCTGAGCGATTCGGCCGCGACGGCGATCGTGTACCACTCGACGTTCGCCCCGATCCTCGACGCGGTTCGACCCGAAGTTCCTGCGCTGCGGGTCCTCGTTCAGGTTCCCGACGAATCGGGTCACGCTCTGCTCGACGGAGCGGTCTGGTACGAGGATGCACTCGCGAGCGCCGAGCCGTCGGTGTTGAACGAGGCCTCGCCGGACGACCTGTACATCCTCTACACGGGTGGCACCACCGGCATGCCCAAGGGTGTGATGTGGCGCCAAGGTGACGCCTTGGTCGAATGCTTCGGAGCCTCGAAGACCGCCCAAAGCATCGACGAGTTCATCGCCGGTGCGGTCGGACGGCGCGCCCTGATCGCCCCACCGTTCATGCATGGTGCCGGTCACTGGGTGAGCCTCGGCACCTGGAACATCGGTGGAACGGTGTTCGTGCCGAGCGTCCCCGAGCGCCTCGACCCCGCCGACATCTGGAGCACGGTCGAACGCGAGCGCATCGACTTCATGCTGATCGTGGGCGACGCCTTCGCGCGACCTTTGATCGACGAATTGAATCGCCACCACTACGACATCTCGTCGCTCAACGTGCTGCTGTCCGGCGGTGCGGCGTTCTCGGCGCACCTCAAGCGTGAGCTTCTCGAGATCGCCCCGCAACGTCTCGTGATCGACGGTCTCGGTTCGTCCGAAGCCGGCGGTCAACTCACTCACGTGTCGGCTGCGGGTGGCGCGTCGACCGGAACCTTCCCCCTCGCGCCGAACAATCACGTTCTGTCCGATGATCTCACGCGAGTTCTCGAACCCGGCGACCCCGAAGTCGGCTGGCTCGCCAAGAGCGGGCGACTCGCGCTCGGATATCTGGGCGATCCAGCCAAGACCGCGCGCACGTACCCAGTGATCGATGGCGTGCGCTACGTGGTGCCCGGAGATCGAGCAGTGTTGTTGGAGGGATCGATCGTCGAATTGCGCGGACGCGATTCGGTCACCATCAATTCGGGTGGCGAGAAGATCTTCGCCGAGGAAGTGGAGTCGGCGATCAAGCCGCATCCCGCGGTCTTCGACTGTGTGGTGGCCGGACGACCGAGCGAGAGATGGGGCAACGAGGTCGTGGCCATCGTGCACCTTCGCCCAGGGCACGACCCCAGCGATCAGGAACTCATCGACGAGGCGGCCAAGCACATCGCGCGTTACAAACTCCCCAAGGCGATCGTGCGAGTCGATGCGATCGTGCGCTCACCGTCGGGCAAGGCCGACTACCGCTGGGCGAAAG
>JBJTIO010000107.1:0-8071 GCA_046095045.1 Actinomycetota bacterium | reverse complement strand
ACGTCCGATCGAACGATGGAGTCACCTCGTTCGTGGTCAGCGAGCCGGGAGGAATCGAGACGCGAATAGTGAGTCCATTGCGAGGTCTGCACAACGTCTCCAACGTCACCGCGGTGATCGCGATGTTGCGATCACTTTCGATCGACACGCGCCACGTCGTCGAGGCCGTCGAGAGTTTCGCAGGTGTGAATCGACGTTTCGAGATCGTTGGCACCGTCCACGGTGCGACTCTTGTCGATGACTACGCGCATTTGCCTCGTGAGATCGACGCGGTTTTGTCGGCTGCTCGTTCGAGCGACGACGGTTGGCGAAGGGTCGTAGCGGTGTTCCAGCCCAATCGCTTCAATCGAATGGCGGTGATGTCCGATGAGTATGGCGTCGCCTTCGGATCAGCCGACATCCTCGTGCTCACCGACATCTACGCGTCGGGAACCGCTCCGATTCCGGGTGTCGACGGCCGCCTCGTGGTGAGCGCGGTCGAACGGGTTCGACCAGACCTCGAGATCGTTTACGAACCCGATCGCGCTCGTTTGGCGACCGTTGTCGCCGGACTTTTGCGCGAAGGTGATGTGTGCATCTCGATGGGGTGCGGCGACATCGAATCGCTTCCCCGAGAGATTCTCTCGTTGAGGGGCGCGTGATGCCGGGCGATTTCGACGATGTTCGTCGCGCCATCGGCGATAACGCTCTGCTCGATCACGACGTTGCGTCGCTCACGACGTATCGCGTCGGGGGTCGGGCCGCGGTGTTCGTTCGTATCGACCATGAATCGCAACTAGAACGTGTTGCCGATGCGGCCCGCGTGCATTCCTTGCCAATTCTGGTGATCGGACGGGGGAGCAACCTGTTGATCAGCGATCGGGGCTTTCCCGGCATCGTCGTTCAACTCGGGGACTTCGCCACGGGAATCGACATCGGGGCCGATGCGATGGTGGTCGCCGGGGCCGCGGTGTTGCTACCCGTGCTCGCGCGACGCACCGCGGCGGCCGGATTGACCGGATTCGAGTGGGCCGTTGGGGTTCCGGGAAGCGTTGGCGGCGCGGCGCGCATGAACGCCGGGGGCCATGGCTCCGACATGAGTGCTTCGTTGGTCGATGCTCGAGTTCTCGATTGGCGCACCGGCACAATTCGCTCATGGTCGGTCGCCGACCTCGGATTGCGTTTTCGTGGTTCGGCTCTCGACGAACAACAAGCGGTTCTCGGAGTTCGACTGCAACTTCACCCCGCGGAACGTTCGTCTTGCGAGTCCACGATCGAAGACATCGTTCGGTGGCGTCGGGAGAATCAACCCGGTGGTCAGAACGCCGGCTCGGTGTTCGTGAATCCCGTGTCGGGCGAAGTGACCGCGGGAAAATTGATCGACGACTGCGGGCTGCGTGGATTCCGGATCGGTACCGCCGAGGTGTCGACCAAGCACGCCAACTTCATCCAGGCCGACGATGGAGGTCGGGCCAGTGATGTGGTTGCCGTGATGTCCCACGTGCGACGCGTCGTGGCGGACAAGACTGGGTACATGATGCGCTCCGAGATCCGACTCATCGGGTTCGACGACGAAGGATCGTCGTTGTGAACGACGAGCGCGATGATTCCGGATTGATCGACGCTTCTCTGACCGACGACGTCTCCGACGAGATTCAGGCAGAACTCGCCGCGGTTTTCGCACCTTCGGACGATGCCACCACGATGTCGAGGGATGAATCCGCGCCATCGGGGTCCGGATCTTCTCCGTCCCGAGGAACGAAGAAATCGCTCGTGTCGCGTCTCGCCCGTCGGCGACGCGCCGACGTCGTGGACGAACCACGGTCAGTCACGAAGAAGGTTTCGCGAGAACCCGCGCCAGCGACCAAACCCGCACCCGCGCCAGCACCCAAACCGGCGCAAGCACCGCGGCCGAGCGCCAGCGGCAAGAAGCGCGTGCAGATCTCCGACGATGATTCCGGTCCCGCGCCGGCGTTGGGTGCCGAGAAGTTTCGCAAGCGTCGTATCTCCATCCGTCGAGCCGCCGGACGTCGTCGACTTCGGTGGTTCACCGTGGTGGGTCTCGCGGTCGTCGCCGTGCTCGTGGTGTTGCTCCTGTTGACCTCGCCGATCCTGTCGATTCGTCGCGTCGACGTGGAGGGCAACGTGTACACGAATCCCACCGCACTCGGTGAGGTCATCGCGGATTTGAAGGGTGAGCCGATTCTGACCGCCGATCTGCACGGGGCCGAGGTGCGACTCGAGAGCATTCCGTGGGTCGACAACGTGTCGGTGTCGCGACACCTTCCATCGCGGGTTCTGATCCAGATCGTCGAGCGCGAACCGATCGCTTTCTTTCGTTCGGTCGACGGCTTCAATCGAGTGATCGATGACGAGGGTCGGGTTCTCGACGTCATCGAGGGTGACCCCGTCGACTACGCGCCGATTCGCGGCACCGGTCCCAATCTCTCGGCGGGCGAGACGGTGGATCAGCCGTTTCTCGGCGCGGCCCAATTGATCAACGCCCTTCCCGTCGACTTGCGCGCGCGGCTGATCGCCATGAGCGTTTCGCCGAGTGGCGAGATTTCGATGTCGCTCACCAACGAGGTCGAGGTGCTTTTTGGTCGTCCGGACAACTTTCAGGCCAAATTGGTCGGTGTGGTGAACGAGATCAAGAAGCAGGGATCGAACAAATACGCGACGATCGACGTCACGAGCGGTGAACCAAGTGTGCGATGACTTGCCCATCTAGCAGGACTTTGTCGGCCGGCGGGGGCGGGGTATCCCCCAAAACCGAGGCCGGAAGTGGGAGACTCTGTGCCCATCAGACCCGTGCGACCGGCTCGGCCGGCTCGCGGGGGTTCGACGTACGAAGAAGGCCCGGAACAACACGTCGGCGGAGCTGACGAACCAAGAGTGGAGGAGTCTCCCAGCATGGTTGGTGGACAGAACAACTACATCTGCCAGATCAAGGTGGTCGGCGTTGGCGGCGGTGGTGTCAACGCGGTGAACCGCATGATCGAACGCAACCTTCGTGGCGTCGAGTTCATCGCGATCAACACCGACATCCAAGCGCTGATGACGAGCGACGCCGAACTGAAACTCGACGTCGGACGCGAACTGACGCGTGGTCTTGGTGCGGGCAGTGATCCCGAGGTCGGGCGTCAAGCGGCCGAGGCTCATCGCGACGACATCGAGGACGCGCTGAAGGGTGCCGACATGGTGTTCATCGCCGCCGGTGAGGGAGGCGGAACCGGCACGGGTGCGGCCCCCGTCGTGGCCGAAGTGGCCAAGAGTCTCGGTGCGCTCACGATCGGCATCGTCACCCGACCCTTCTCGTTCGAAGGTCGTCGTCGAGCGGTGCAGGCCGATGCAGGTATCGCCAAGTTGAAAGAGAAAGTCGACACGTTGATCGTGGTTCCGAACGACCGTTTGTTGTCGGTCGTCGACGCGCGCGACACGGTCATGGAGGCCTTCGGTCGCGCCGATGAGGTGCTGTACAGCGGTGTCTCGGGCATCTCCGATCTCATCACCAACCCCGGTCTCATCAACACCGACTTCGCCGACGTGAAGATGACGTTGCAGAACGCCGGTTCGGCCCTCATGGGCATCGGCACCGCGAGTGGCGACAGCCGCGCCCGTGATGCGGCGTTGAAGGCGCTGTCGAGCAATCTTCTCGAGGCGTCGATCGAAGGAGCGCGCGGCGTGTTGCTCAACGTCACCGGTCCGTCGACCATGACCCTCATGGAGATGAACGAGGCGGCCGAGATCATTCACGGCATCGCTCACCAGGACGCCAACATCATTTTCGGCACCGTGATCAACGACGACATGGGCGACGAAGTGAAGGTGACGGTCATCGCCGCCGGATTCGATCGTTGGGAAGGATCGCCCCAAGTGCGTCCCACGGGCCGTCCCACGGGTCGCTCGGCGACGCCGCAGCGTGAGGCGCGCCCGGCTCCGGCTCCCAAGGACATCTTCGCCAGCGACCCCGCCGGTCCGGTCGACGATGGCGACGACGATTTCGACGTCCCGTCGTTCCTGAAGTGAGTCGGCGGGCACGATGCCCGCACTCATCGACATTCCGTCGCGACCCGACGTGAGAGTGGCGCATTCGGTGCGCTGCGACGGAGATTTTCGCCCCGAGAATTCTCTCGTGGCGCGTCGTCGGATCGCATCGGGTGCGTGGACGCAACTCACCGAGGATCATGGTGTCACCGTGCGTCGGGTCGAACGGCCGGGCGACCACGATGGATCGTCGGGCGACGTGTTGCTCACCAACGCGGAAGCGTCGGTCCTCGGTGTGTGGGCCGGTGATTGTGCGCCGATCGTGATCGTGGGCCGAGATGTCGTGTGTGGCGTTCATGCTGGTTGGCGCGGGGTCCGGGATGGTGTGATCGAAGCGGCGATCACGGCGGTGCGCGATGCGGGCGACGAGCCGAACACGATCGTCATCGGTGCGCACATTCGTCCCTGTTGTTACGAGTTCGGCGTCGACGATCTGACATCGATGATCGATCGATTCGACGCTTCGGTCGCCACGATCGATCGGCATGGACGATCCGCACTCGACATGGGTGCTTGCATTCGACACGTCCTCGCCGAACTGGCGCCCGAGGCCGCGATCATCGACGTCGGGCATTGCACCGGATGTCGTGCGGATCTTTTCTTCTCTCATCGTGCACGCGGTGAATCGGAACGTCATGTGCTCGCGGTCTGGAGGACGGCATCGTGACCGAATGGTCGAAAGCGGGAGAGCGTTACCTCCGACTGGTCGATCGGGTTCGCGAGCTCGCCGGCGACCGCGTCGATGTCGTCGCGGTGTCGAAGACCTTTCCGGTCGAGGCCGTGATCGCCGTGCGTGAGGTGGGTGGTGCGCGGTTCGGCGAGAACTACGCCAAGGAGGCGATCGACAAGGTCGAGGAGCTTCGTCGACGGGGGATCGACGGATGCGAGTGGCATTTCATCGGTGCCCTGCAGTCGAACAAGGTGCGCTCGTTGGCCGCCGCGGTCGACGTGTGGCAAACGGTCGACCGTGCTTCGATCGTCGACGAGATCGCACGGAGACATCCCGGGGCCCGCGTGCTTCTTCAGGTGAATTCCACTGGCGAGTCGACCAAGAACGGATGCGCCCCATCCGACCTCGAGTCGCTCGCGGTGTCGGCGACGGAAGGTGGGCTGCGGGTCGAGGGTCTCATGACCATGGGCCCGACCGAGCCCGACCGGGAGATCGCCCGTCGGGCGTTCGCCGAGACGGCTCGCCTCGCGCGCGCATTGGGGCTCTCGACTCTGTCGATGGGCATGAGCGGGGACTGGGAAATCGCCGTCTCCGAGGGCTCCACACTGATTCGTGTCGGGTCGGCGATCTTCGGTGACCGTCCACCTCTCGGGCCCTAGCGGACACTATTCTTCGGTTGATGTCGTTCTTCAGAAAAGCCATGGATTACCTCGGCCTCGGTGAGGACGATGCGTACGACGATTACGACGATCAGGATGCCCCGGATCGTTCCGGTGGTGTCGCTCGTCCGGTCGACACTCGTCGTCTCGATGTCGACGATGCCGGATCTCGTCCCGTTCCGCGGCAAGTGACTCCCCGCGACACCGATCCGATTCCCCCGCGCCGCATCGGACTCGACGATTCGTCGATCCAACCCCGACCGGTGTCGGGTCGTCCGTCGTCGGTGCGCACCGTCGGGGGACCGACGCAAGGTGAGCCGCACACCGTGAAGGCCATTCGGTTCAACGACATCCAGGAAGTGGCCAATCGCTATCGCGAGGGTCAACCCGTGATCCTCAACACCGAAGGTTGCGACGACGAGGTCGCGCGCCGCATGATCGACTTCTCGAGTGGTCTCTGTTACGCATTGCACGGCAAGATCGAAAAGGTCGCGCGCGGCGTGTACCTCCTGAAGCCCGCGCCGCGGCCGAACGTCGACTACTGAGTCGGCGACGCTCATGAGAGAGCTGATCGCAAACCTCATCGGGATCTACACGTTCGTGATCCTCATCCGCGTCATCGTGTCGTGGTTCCCGTCCAGCGGAGGAGTTCTCGACGTGGTGCGCGATCTGACCGGACGAGTCACCGAGCCATTGCTCGGTCCGATTCGGCGCGCGTTGCCGGCGATGGGCGGTCTCGACTTGTCGCCGGTGGTGCTTCTGCTCGCGCTGCAGGTGCTGCGTTCCCGGCTTCTCGGCTGAACGCCTCCCGATAGCCTCGCCATTCGCCCATGAACGCGCGCCCGTACCCCGCCATCGACGCCCAGCCCAGCTTTCCGGCGATCGAAGCATCGACGCTCGAGCGCTGGTCGTCCGAGGGCACCTTCACCGCATCGATCCACAATCGTGATGCCGGTGTCGACAACGAATTCGTCTTCTACGACGGTCCGCCGTTCGCCAACGGTCTTCCGCATTACGGACACCTGCTCACGGGATTCGTGAAGGACGCGGTGCCGCGATATCAAACGATGCGTGGTCAGAAAGTCGAGCGTCGCTTCGGTTGGGACTGTCACGGTTTGCCGGCCGAAGTCGAGGCCGAGAAGCAATTGGGAATCTCCGGGCATCCGGAGGTGACGGCGTTCGGCATCGAGAAGTTCAACGATTACTGCCGCTCGTCGGTGTTGCGGTACACGAACGAATGGGAGCGGTACTTCACCCGCCAAGCCCGTTGGGTCGACTTCGAGAACGATTACAAGACGCTCGACCTTCCGTACATGGAGAGCGTGATGTGGGCGTTCAAGACGCTCCATGACAAAGGACTCATCTACGAGGGCAACCGCGTTCTCGCGTACTGCTGGCGATGCGAGACCCCGCTCAGCAACACCGAGACGCGCATGGATGACGTCTACCGCGATCGTCAGGACCCCGCACTCACGGTGCGTTTCGCTCTCGAGTCCGGCGAGCAATTGCTCGCTTGGACCACCACGCCGTGGACGTTGCCCTCGAATCTCGCGCTCGCGGTCAATCCCGACGTCGACTACTGCGTGCTCGAACTCGATGGGGAGCGATTGATTCTCGCCGAGGCGAGGCTCGGCGCGTACGAACGCGAACTGGCCGGAGCGGTGCGGGTGGGCACGATGTCGGGGTCCGATCTGGTCGGTCGCCGCTACCGCCCACTCTTCGACTACTTCGCCGCGACGCCGAACGCCTTTCGAGTTCTTTCGGGCGACTTCGTCACCACCGACGATGGAACCGGTGTGGTGCACATGGCTCCCGGCTTCGGCGAGGACGACCAACTGGCCTGTCAGGCGGCGGGCATCGAGACCATCTGTCCGATGGACAGCCATGGGTGTTACACGCCCGACGTGACCGATTGGGCCGGGCAACACGTGTTCGAAGCGAATCCCTCGGTGATCAAACATCTGAAAGCGGACGGTGTGGTGCTGCGGCACGACACGTACTCGCACTCGTATCCGCATTGTTGGCGTTGCGCCGAACCGCTCGTGTACCGCGCGATCTCGAGTTGGTTCGTCGAGGTGACCGCCATCAAGCAACGCATGGTCGAACTCAATCAGCAGATCACCTGGGTGCCCGAACATCTGAAGGAAGGGTCGTTCGGCAAGTGGATCGCCAACGCGCGGGATTGGTCGATCAGCCGCAACCGATTCTGGGGTTCGCCGATTCCGGTCTGGAAGAGCGACGATCCGAACTTCCCGCGCCTCGAGGTGTACGGCAGTCTCGCCGAACTCGAACGCGACTTCGGCGTCACGATCACCGATCTGCATCGTCCTGCGGTCGACGATCTGGTGCGACCCAACCCCGACGACCCGTCCGGTCGGTCGATGATGCGTCGCGTGCCCGAGGTGCTCGACTGCTGGTTCGAGAGCGGTTCGATGCCCTTCGCGCAGGTGCACTACCCGTTCGAGAACGCGGCCTGGTTCGAGAATCACTATCCCGGCGACTTCATCGTCGAGTACATCGGGCAGACCCGGGGCTGGTTCTACACCCTGCACGTTCTGGCGACGGCGCTCTTCGATCGCCCGGCGTTCTCGACGTGCGTCAGTCACGGCATCGTGCTCGGCGACGACGGACAGAAGATGTCGAAGAGCCTGCGGAACTATCCGGATCCGATGGCGATCTTCGACTCGTACGGTTCCGACGCCATGCGGTGGTATCT
>JBJTIO010000106.1:0-14144 GCA_046095045.1 Actinomycetota bacterium | reverse complement strand
CTTGAAGAACAACTTGATGCCGTCGGCGAGGGTCTGAAGCAAGCCCCACGGGCCGGCCTTGTTGGGTCCGATGCGGTTGCCCATGCCAGCGATCGCCTTGCGCTCGAACCACACCATGAACATGGTGACGATCAGACCGAGCGCGAAGATCACGAGGACCTTCAGGAGGATGATGAGCAGTGGCGCCCAGATGAGGTCGCCGATCGCAATGGGGTCGAGAGCGAACAACATCAGATCGTCTCCACGTTCACATCATTGACGAGCGCGTTCGCATCGATCAGTTCACCGACGTTCGCACCCGCTTGGGCCCACGCCGACCACACCGTTCCGCGTTGAACAGAATCGTCGGAGGCGATCCTCATCACGATCGAGGCGCGCGATCCGCTCACCTTCACCGTCGAACCATCGGATGCGCCCAGGCGCTCGAGATCGAGCGGGTGCATCCGCAACGTCGCACCCGGAGCCAACGAGGCGAGCGACGGTGATTCCGAGACGTTGCGTCCGGTGTCGTACAACGTGCGACCGACGACGAGTCGGTAACCGAAACCGGGTCGATCGGCGACCGGCGGATTCGTGCGGGTCGCGGGCGAGCCCGAGGAACGCGCGAGCAACACACCGTCCGGTTGAGCCGACAATGCGGCGCGCGTGGCCGGAGCAAAGGAGGAGTTCGTCGCCACCAGGTCGGCGTGCACATCGGCGACCGATGCGACACCAAGATCGTGACCGATGATGTCGGCCAACTCGAGCGCGATCATCCAATCGGGACGAGACGTTCCGGCAACCGTGACCTTGCGCGCGAGGCGCGTCACGCGCCCCTCGAGGTTGGTGGTCGTGCCGTCCTTCTCGCCGAACGCCGCGGCGGGCAGAACGACGGAGGCCTTGGCGGTCGAGGGCGAGGCGAAGGTGTCGACAGCGATCACGTTCGGCACGGCGGCCAATGCACAGCGGGCGAGATCGCTGTCCGGGCAGTCGGCGATAGGGTCGGAACCGACGAGCACCAGACAATCGATGCGACCATCGGCCGCGTCGGAGAGAATCCGACGAGCATCGCGCGAATCGAGACCGACGGTGAGCGCACCGCGAACGTTGCCGCGACGCAACACCGGCAACACCGTCGCCGTGGGGACCGCGGACATCACCGTCGCGAGCGCCGCCATCGTCAACTCGTCGCTCTCGGCGAGGTTCGCGCGTCCGACCACAACGACGACCGGACCCTTGGCCAACTGCGCGGCCACGTTCGAGTCGGACAACGTCGTCGACACGACCGACGACTGATTGCCGGGCAAGTAATTCACCGACTTCCACGCGTAGCGCGAGATGCCCGAGGTCTTCGGCGTGAACTCGATGAGTCGAGTGCGACGCTTCTCGGACGCGTCACGCAGACGCAAGTACAGGATCGGCAGCTCTTCCTTGAGATCGGGCGACAACAGAATCACGGTCGGCGCGTTCGCTGCGTCGTCGATGGTCGCCTGGGAGTACGCGAACACTTCGCTCGGCAGTCCGTCACCCAACTGGGCGTCGACAGCGTCGATGCCGAGCGCCGTCGCCAACTTGTGCCATGCGTGAGCATCCTCGTTCGTGCCCCGCGCTCCACCGAGGATCGCCACTCGATCAGCACCACCGGAACGGATTGCCGAGGTGATGAGACTGGCCGCGGTCGTGAGTGCGGCGCTCCACGACGCCTCGACGAGCGAATCGCCGTTGCGCACGAGCGGAGTCGTCAGTCGCGAGGACGACTTCACCGATTCGAAGTTGAAACGTCCCTTGTCGCACAACCAGCCGTGGTTGACCGGATCGCTGTCGACGCCTTGGTAGCGCAACAACTCGTCGCGACTGCTCTCGAGAGTGATGCGACATCCGACCGAGCACGTGGTGCACGTGCTCTCGGTCTTCTCGAGGTCCCACGGGCGCGCCTTGAAGCGATACGGGCGGGCGGTGAGAGCACCGACCGGGCAGTTCTGCACGGTGTTGCCGGAGAAGTACGAGCTGAACGGCTCGTCGGGGAAGGTCTGGACCTGCGTGTTGTTGCCGCGCGACGTGAAGTGGATCAACGCGTCGCCGGCGACCTCGTCGGCGAATCGCGTGCAGCGATCACACAGGATGCAACGCTCGCGATCGAGAAGCACCAATTCGCTGATCGGAATCGGCTTCTCGTAATGACGCTTCTCCTCGATGTACCGACTCTCGCCCGGACCGTGGCTGAACGCCTGATCCTGGAGCGGGCACTCGCCACCCTTGTCGCACACCGGGCAGTCGAGCGGGTGGTTGGCGAGCAGCAATTCGATGATGCCTTCTTGTGCCCGCTTCACCTGATCGGTGGTCGTGCGCACGACCTGACCTTCGGCGACCGGCGTCATGCAACTGACGACCATCATCGGACCGCGCGGACCCTCGACTTCGACGAGGCACTGCCGGCACATGCCGACCGAGTTCATGCGCGGGTGATAACAGAAGCGCGGGATGTAGTCGCCGTTGCGGTCGGCCGCGGCGATGATCAGTTCACCCTTGCGCGCGACCACCGGCTGACCATCGATCGTGATGTTGACCGCGTTCGGGTCGACGACGACCTCGGGTGTGGGCTCGGTGGTGGTCACGATGCTGCTCCGACCGCGGTGACGGGAATCATCGTGCGCTTGGTGACGCGCGCGGCGAATTCCTCGGGGAACAACACGAGTGCGGAATTGATCGGCGCGTAAGCGGACGGACCGACGAAACAGATCGTGTTCATCTTGTACGGGAAGGGAACAGCCGCGAGTCCGAGACGCGCGCTCGAAGCGTGTGGGAAGTCACCGGGACAAATCGACGTTCCGACTTCGACGAGTTGAGCCAGATCGGCATCGGTACCCTTGCCGTCGACGATGCGGCTAAGAATGCGCTCTAGCCACGTGCCACCCTCGCGACACGGCGTGCACTTGCCGCACGACTCGTGGGCATAGAACCGCGTCAGCGTGAGAGCGGCGGCCGGGATGTCGGTGGTCTCGTCCATCACCATCACCGCGCCCGAACCAAGCATCGAACCGGCGGCACCGGCCTGAGGTCCCTCGAACGGCACGTCGAGCTGATCCTCGGTGAACCACGGCGCTGATCCCCCACCGGGCACAAAAGCCTTCAACTTGTTGCCGTTGCGGATTCCGCCGCAGTAGTCCTCGCCGAAGATCAGGTCGCGGAACGTCGTGACGCCGTTGATGATCTCGTACACACCGGGACGCTTCACGTGGCCACTGACCGCGACCATGCGAGTGCCGGGAGACGTCTTGGTTCCGATCGACGTGTACGCCTCGGCACCGTTGCGCATCAACCACGGAAGATTCGCGAGTGTCTCGACGTTGTTGACGATGGTCGGTTGACCGTACAGACCGATCGCCGCGGGGAAATACGGCGGCTTCAAGCGCGGCATGCCTCGGTTGCCTTCGAGGCTCTCGATCAGTGCGGTTTCCTCGCCCACCACATAGGCGCCCGCACCCCAGTGCAACACGATGTCGACGGAGAACTTCGATCCGAGAATGTTCTTGCCCACGTATCCGCCCTTGTAGGCCTCGTTGAGAGCGGTCGCGACTCGTTCCTGAGCGACCGCCATCTCGCCGCGGATGTACAAGAAGCACTGCGACAAACCGGCGGCGTAACACGCGATGAGACAACCCTCGATCAACTGGTGCGGATCGCGCTCCATGAGCAGTCGGTCCTTGTACGTGCCGGGTTCGCTCTCGTCTCCGTTGACGACGAGATAACGAGGGAACTTGCCTTGTGGCGTGAGACCCCACTTCGTTCCCGCCGGGAAACCCGCACCACCACGGCCGAGCACCGTCGCGTTCTTGACTTCGTCGTGCACTTCGTTGGCCGGACGACTGAGAGCGGCGCGCAAACCGGCGTAACCGTCGGTGGCGAGATATCGCTCGAGAGTGTGCGAATCGGCGTACTCGAACCGCGACGTGACGATGCGCGGACGATCACCAGCGATGAAACCGGGCGCGTGCGGGTAAGTGCTCACAACGCCGCCTTTCCATCCATCCACGCCGGCGCATCGGTGACGTCCTCGGGAGGAACGGCTCCGACACCTCGATCGGCCGGGATGTGCTGTCGAGTTCTCGCCAATGTGCCGTGCGCCGGGATTTCATCGTTCAGTCGACCTGATGCCAGGTCGTCGACCAAGGCGTCGAAATCCTGATTCGTGACGCGGAATCGGTAGCGGTAGTTCACCTGCAGACATGGAGCCTCGGTGCAGGCGGCCTGACACTCGGCGCGTTCGAGAGTGAACATGCCGTCGTCGGTGGTGCCACCCAACTTCACGCCGAGTCGATGTTCGGCATGATGCATCAGGTCCTCGGCACCCATCAACGCGCACGACATGGTGCCGCAGATATTGATGAGGTATCTGCCCACGGGTTCGAACTTGAACATCTCGTAGAACGAAGCGGTTCCGTACACCTCGGCCGATGTCGCACCGACCAATTCGCCGATGTGGGCCATCGCGTCGTTGGTGACGTATCCGTCCTGTTGCTGCGCGAGGTGCAGCAGCGGAATGGTCGCCGAGCGCGGACGCGGGTAACGACCGATGATCTCCTTGGCCAATCGCACGTTCTCTTCGGACAGACGAGGCATCAGCGATCGACCTCCCCCCACACCGGGTCGACCGACGAGATCACGGCCACGGCGTCGGCGACGAGACCACCGCGCATCATGTGCGGGAGCGCCTGAATGTTGACGAAACTCGGCGCACGCATGTGGATGCGGTACGGCTTCGGACCGCCATCACTCACGATGTAGCAACCGATCTCACCGCGCGGGCTTTCGATTCCGACGTACACCTCGCCCTCGGGCACCTTGAATCCCTCGGTGAAGATCTTGAAGTGGTGGATCAATGCTTCCATCGACTCGTCGATGCGAGCACGCGGAGGCGGAGTGACCTTCTTGTTCTGGATGCGGTAATCACCCATCGGCATGCGATCGAGGATCTGATAGACGATGCGGATCGACTCGCGGATCTCGTTGAGCCGGATGGCGTAGCGATCGAATGCGTCACCGTAGGTACCGACGATGACGTCGAATTCGACTTGTTCGTAGCGCAGGTAGGGCTGATCACGTCGCAGGTCCCATGCCACGCCTGTCGAGCGAAGGATCGGTCCGCTGGTGCCGAGCGCGAGTGCTTCGTCGGCCGTGATCACGCCAACGCCTTGCAGGCGCTCGCGCCAGATGGGCTGATCGGTCATCAGCACGTCGTATTCGGCCAACCGCGGAGGGAGAAGTTCGAGAATCGCCAACACGTCATCGCGCCAACCTGCTGGAAGATCGGCGGCGAGTCCGCCGGGCCGAATGAAGTTGTGGTTCATGCGCAGACCGGTGACCTTCTGGAAGAAACGCAACACTTCCTCGCGCTCGCGCCAGCCGTAGAGCATCATCGACACCGCGCCGATGTCCATACCGTTCGTCGCGAGGAAGAGCAAGTGGCTGCTCATGCGGTTGAGTTCGCTCAACAGCATGCGCATCCAGACCGCACGCTCGGGGATGTCGTTCTCGATGCCAAGCAATTTCTCGACCGCCATCGAGAACACCAACTCGTTGTTGAGTGGGCTGAGATAATCCATGCGAGTCACGTTCGTGCCACCCTGCAAGAAGGTCAGTTCCTCGCCCGTCTTTTCCATGCCGGTGTGCAGGTAGCCGATGATCGGCTTGCATCGCAGCACGGTCTCGCCTTGCAACTCGAGCATGAGACGCAACACGCCGTGGGTGCTCGGGTGCTGCGGACCCATGTTGATGATCATCGTCTGATCCTCGTCGGGGTCGGACGGAATCTGGCCGAGTTTGGCGGCCTCGGCTTCGCTCATGCGCAACACCGAGCCAACCTCGCGCATCAACTCGCGCGCGCCGATCTCGCTGCGCGAGCGCATCTCCTGCGCGCCTTCGTTCGTCTGACGAACGTTCTCGACCGCGGTCACGAGTTGGCTCCCTTGAACTGCACCGGGATGCGACCAACCGCGTAGTCCTTGCGCAACGGATGACCGTCCCAGTCCTCGGGCATGAGAATTCGCGTGAGGTCGGGGTGACCGTCGAAGACGATGCCGAACATGTCGAATACTTCTCGTTCCATGGCCTCGGTGCCCGGCCACAATTCGAACACTGAAGCGATGGTGGCGTCGGACTCGGGCACCTGCACCCGAACGCGGACACGATCCCGCGTGGCGATGGAAGTGAGATTCAGCACAACCTCGAAGCGCTCGGCCGCTATGCCATCGGGGAGTTCGCGACCGGGATGGGTGAGGTAATCGACCGCGGTCAGGTCGCTGCACATCGCGTAACCCTCATCGAGCAACTTCTTGAGCACCTTCACATATTCGGTGCGCGACGGGTGGACCACACATTGACCACGCGAATACGAAACGGGGCAACCGTGCAACGATTCCGGTCCGACGTCGTCACTCACGACGTGGCTCCCACGCGTGACGCTGTCAGTTGCACCGGCGAGGACTGGGCGGCGATCTCAGTGATCTGAAGGTTGGCACCCGCGCCGGTCTGAGCACGACGCCGCATGATCTCGCCATCCTCGATCTTCTGGTGCAAGGTCTCGATCGCGTGAATCAACGTTTCGGGCGTTGGTGGGCAACCGGGGGCGTACACGTCGACCGGAACGATCTGATCGACGCCCTGGATGATGGCGTAGTTGTTGAACATTCCACCACTCGAGGCACACACACCCATCGAGATGACCCACTTGGGCTCCATCATCTGGTCGTACACCTGACGCAAAACCGGCGCCATCTTCTGACTCACGCGCCCGGCGACGATCATGATGTCGGCCTGCCGCGGCGACGCGCGGAATACCTCCATTCCGAAGCGAGCGAGGTCGTAATGCGGACCACCGGTGCCCATCATCTCGATCGCGCAACACGCAAGTCCGAAAGTCGCACCCCAACTCGAACGACTGCGGGCCCACTTCACCAGGTCTTCGATCTTGCCGGTGATGACGTTGTGATCGAGGCCGCCGAGACCATCGTCGAGCACGTTGCGAACCACACTCATGTCGAACCTCCGCCGATCAGGCTGCCCGGTCGTCGTCGACGCGGCCCTCGAGACCGACACGGCGAATGGTCGAAGTTGATGTGCGGGTGTCGGAGACTCCGTCGACGAGTCGACGCGCCTTGGCGACCGGGCCCCAGTCGAGCGCACCCCGCGCGACGACGTACACGAACGCGAGGAAGAAGACCGCGCTGAAAGCGACCATCTCCCAGAACGCGAACGCACCCAGTTCGGAATGATTCACCGCATAGGGATAGATGAAGATGATTTCGATGTCGAACATGATGAACAACATCGCGACGATGTAGAAGCTCACAGGAAAACGCTCCGGTGGTTCGCGACTGGGCACGATGCCACATTCGTACGGTGCCTCTTTGGCCACCGACGGACGGCGCGGAGCGAGAATTCGTGATGCGATGAAGCTCAGTACGCCGAAGAGTATGCCCAAGATCATCAGGGCGATCACCGGCAGGTACTGGCCCATCGGTCAGACCTTCGATGGGACGGCAAGTCCGCGGTTGATGGCGACGATGCGATCGCGACGGTGCAACAGCCAACAGCAGATCGCGAAGATCAACGTCGAACCGATCGTGATGAACGTCGCGGGCTGACGCTTGGATCCGAGATCGCGAATCATGACGACGTACTGGTGCGGTTGGTTCTCGTCGATCACCGGTCGGGCCGGCGCTCTACCCGGCTCGGTGCGTTGTGGTACCAACGGGGCGATCTCGACGATCGCGTACGACGGCTTGTGGAAAAACGCGAGGAAGTCGATCTCATCGCCGATCTTTGGGTAGCGCTCTCCGCCGCGCACGTAGACGCGCGTGGCCTCGTATTCTCCCGCGGCGTACATCTCGGCTTCGACCTGAATGATCTCGTCGGCTGCGGCGATCGCCTGACCGCGACCACGGTCGTCGGACGGAAGCAGACGCCAACCTTCGGACTCCATCGCCTCGCCGGCAGCATCGGCGGTCTCGGCGAACGAAGCTCCCTCGGGGGTGTCGATCGGAACGTCGATCACCTCAGCGTCGAGTAAGAAACGACCCTCACGCACGATCGAGAAAGGATCTGCTGGTTTCCAAGACGGCGAATTACCGACGAGGCCAATGCCATAACTCATCCAGATGATGCCCATGCACATCATCCAGCCGAAGAGTCCTGCCATCGACACCAGGAACCCGAGACGTACTCCGAGGTTGGTGCCGAGCAACAAGTACACACTGCCGCACAACGCCACGGTGCCGATGATGACGGTGAGGATTCCCCGGATCTCGGGTTCCCAGGTGATGCTCAGGAGTGGGCTCATAGTTCGTTCCGGACGTAGTTCACGATCGCTTGGATCTGCTCATCAGTGAGCAGGCTTCCAAAACCGGGCATGCGACCGCTTCCTTGGCCTTGCAGACCGTACTTCACGCCGTACTTCGAACCCGACTTGATGAAGTCGATCATCTCCTGCTCGGTGGCGAAGTGACTGTTGGTTGCACCTCCGGTGAGGTTCCAGCCGAACGCACCCGCACCGGTGTTGCCGGGTTCTCCCCAGCTCCAGCCCGGCGTGTGGCAACGAGCGCAACTGTAAGCGCCTGCCCCAAGTTCGAGATTGAACAATGCCTCGCCGATCGAGTCGTACGTGCCGTCCTCGACGGCCTTCTCGGCGGCGGCTTGGATCTTCTCCTGCTCGCTCACCGGCAAGTGACCACCCTCGCAACCGACCGGATCGGCGTCTGCCACGATGCAATCCTCGCGCGGGATCTGGATGCTGTGCAGGTATGCGATCAGGGTTTCGATCTGTTGGGAATTCATCGGGCCACCACCCTTGGTGCCCCAGGGCGACATCGGCGAGAACGGCCGGCCGTATTCGAGGATGAACTGCACCTCGCTGTCGTCGAATCGGTAGAAGACCGTGTTCAGAGCCGGTGCTTTCCACGTGACCGACTTGACCTCGCCGGTCTTGGTGTCGGTCACGGTCCATGGAGCGGCGCCTCCGGTGGCGTTCATTCCACCGTGGCAACCGGCGCAGTTGAAGCCACCTTCGGCCGTCGACGCGAACAGGTTCGAGCCCCAGGAAACGAATCGGGATTCTTTGCCGTTGATTGCACCAGCCTGACGACTTGGCTCCATCACCCAATAGGCGGGCAAACCAATGGTGACCGTCGCGAGCAGTATCACACCGAGGAACTGCACACGCTCGAGGCGCTTACCTTCGAGTTCTTCGTCCTCGAAATACTTCTTGCGGTTGGCTGCTAGTTCGATTTCCGAGCCGATCTCGGCGCGTCCGGCTCCGCGGTTCATCACCGCGTAGAACAGCCAGCCGGCGATGAAGATCATCGACAGAACGATCGCGATGGATGTGGTGGCGAGGGCGATCATGATCAGTGACCTCCTCCACCGGTGATGCAGTGCGGGCCTTCGGCTTCCTGACCGGTGGTGTTGATTCCAATGGCAGGTCCGTTGAACACGGTGCCGGTATCGACGATGACGTTGCCGTTACTGATCGACACACCGAAGCGGTCCATACCACGCGGTGCCGGACCGGCCTTCTTCTCGCCGACACGGTTGTACTGCGAGCCGTGGCAGGGACATTCGAACCACTGCGAGCTCTTGCACTCGGGGACTCGGCACCCGAGGTGCGGGCACTTCTGATAGAGCGCGACGATGCCCGCTTCCATTCCGGAGAGCACCGACGGCTGAGTGATGTAAGCCTTACGCGCCTTGGGCAAGGCGTCGGAGGGATATGCGGTCAACCACGTACGCGCCTCGGGCTTGTACACGAAACCTTTCTCGCTACGAATTTGCACGAGCAAGTCGTCGAGGCGACCAACGGTGACCTTCGAACCGAATCCGCCACCAGCGCGCGGCCACAAGAACGCGACCACCGCTACTCCGAATGCGCCGAGACTGGCCGTCATCATCGAGACGGTCGCTCGATTGAAGAACTGTCGACGCGACACACCCAACGCTTCTTCGTCGGGAGCTTGCCACGCCACCGGAGCGACCTCGGCGGCCTTTTCCAGAGCAGTCGAACGAGCCGTGGTTTCGGCACTCTCGTACGCCGACCCGCTCGGACCAATGCCCGACTCGGCCTTGATCGACTTGTCGCGCTTCACAGTCTCACGAGCCAAGGCGCCCGCACCGCGCACGTCGGACCGACGCGCCGAGGTGATCAGCACCACGGCGGCGGCCACGACCAACACGGCCACGGCGATGATGATTGTTGTTGCTGGTGTCATGTGTGGTGATTCCTCACAACTCAAAGAACAGGCCGTCACGCCACGGGAAGACGAAGTTGAATCCGGGTCCGCGGAAGAACGAACCGATCATCACGAGCACCGCCCAGAACATGAGGTGAACCGTCATGATGGACGTCGCGAACTTGCGATCCTCGGGCTTGTTGGACGGATTCTTGTCGATGTACGGAGCAAGGATGAGGGCGAACAAGGCGATGCCCGGAATGGTCACGCCGGCCACCATCGGGTGGAACATCGTGAGCAACTCCTGCAGACCGAGGAAGTACCACGGGGCTTTCGACGGATTCGGAGTCTGGTTGGGGTTGGCCAACTGCAACAACGGTGCGTTCACGAAGATCGAGAAGAAGAACAAGAACGCAGTGCACGCCAGAGCGGCCACGAATTCGACGGCCAACAGGTGCGGCCAAGTGTGCACCTTGTCGACCGGTGTCGCCTTCACGTCCTGGATCGAACCGGACTTCACGACGGTGAGCAACCGTTGCGTATGACCGCCGGGACCGGCGCCAACGGGAACTCCGCCGGCTGAGGGAGCCGCGGCGACGACCGCGGTCACCTTGTCGGCGACAGCCACCGCACCGCCATCGTCGGTCTTGGCGCGCGCTGCTTTGCTGCGCTCGAGCAGATGCGCGGGGATACGCGGATCCGAGGCGGGAGTATCCGCCGCGGCGGCGTTGTCCGACGATGCGGTCGCCTTCTCGCGCGCTGCCTGCGCTCGCTTCAGGAGGTGTTCGGGGATTTCGGTCATTGCTGTGTGTCCTTCCCGATCAGAGTGGTCCGGAGATGCCGCCGTCCTTGCGGACGCGCCAGAAGTGGATTGCCATGAAGATCACGATCACGAACGGAAGCATCAACACGTGCAACACGTACCAACGCAACAGAGTTTCCGAACCGATCTCGACTCCACCGAGCAAGACGAATCTCACTTGTGAACCGAACACCGGTGTGTAACCCATCATGTTGGTGCCCACCGCGACGGCCCACATCGCCAATTGGTCCCACGGCAACAGGTATCCGGTGAACGAAAGCAACAACGTGAGCGTGAGCAGAACGACACCGATCACCCAGTTGAACTCGCGGGGCGGCTTGTACGCACCGTGATAGAAGACGCGCGCCATGTGCAGGAACACCGAGAGCACCATCAAGTGCGCGCCCCATCGATGCATGTTGCGTATCAAGAGCCCGAACGCAACCGACGTCTGAAGGCTGCTGATGTCGTTCCACGCCGCGGTCGCCTCGGGTCGGTAGAAGAACATCAGGAAGATGCCGGTGACGGTGAGCAAGATGAAGAGGAAGAAGCTCAGCCCGCCGAGGCACAAGGTGTAACTGACCTTCACCGCGTGACGCTTCACCTTCACCGGGTGCAAGTGGTACAGCACCGAGTTCATGATCACGTACGAGCGGTTACGTGGGCTGTCGGTATATCCCTTGCGGAAGATCGAACCCGGACGGAAGATCGAGTTCCAGGCTTGGCTGCCTTGAACATTCTCGACCGTCTTGTTCAGACGCTCTTTCGCAGTGGGTCGGGGATCGTCGATGACTTTTGCCATGGGTGCTTCTCCTAGAACCGCATTCCGTACGCGTAACCGTGATTGCTCGTGCGAGCGTGAGTGTCACCGGTCGCCAACGCCGCCCCGGCCTTGCCGAGGATGATGACTCCGGTGGGGCATCGATCGACGCACAACGCGCAACGCGTGCACACGTCGTCGTCGATGATGAAGAGAACATTGTCGTTGGGATCGATGCCGGGTCGTTCGGTGCCCGATGCCTCGACGACCGCATCGGGAGTGACCATGTGGATGCACTTCCACGGGCAGATGTCGACACATCCCTCGCACATGATGCACTCGGTCTGATCGATGTGGATGAACTGCTTCGGCTTGACGGCCTTGGTCAGGTAATCCGCGTCGACCTCGACCAGCTGGTACTGATCCGAGTACGGCATCATCGGGGGATTGGCGTCGGTGCGTGCCATGGATCAGGCCTTCTTCACCAACGGACGGCCGTACGACGATTGTTCGAGCTCGGTCGAATTCGATTGACCGCGCTTCTGCCACCAGGACCACATGTAGATCTGTAGACCGAGGAAGAATCCGTAGATGCCGGTGACGATGATGTCTCCGACCTGCAGGTAATTGATGTCGAACGGGAAACTTCCGCCCTTCGCCTGCGACTTCAAGATGTCTCCCGGTCCGTACAGCATCTTGTCGGACTGCCAACCCAACTCGTTCTGCACGTGCACGAGCCACTGGTGGGGCACGACGCCATACGCCAGGAACATGACGAAGAACGCGTACGTGGCGCCGAACATGGCTTCGCCCCACGACACCGGCGTTCCGAGCGGACGGCGCTTGCCGTACACGAAGATCAATCCGGTGAGGATCAGCGTGGCAGCGAGGGAGAACAGGAAGGCCTGATTCATGCCCGGCCACTTCAGAATGTCAATCGCCAGCATCGAGCCGGTCATCCCTTCCTTCGCCGCGTTTGCACGCGGTGGATATGTCTGTCGATCTTCGTCTTCCATCGGCGACAACGACGCGTGTACCTGCGTCTACGTGTCGGGTCACCGCTTGGAACTGTAGTCGTCGAGGGTCTCTCACGACCCAACTCACAACGAATCCGAGAAAGGTTGAGGGTCACATGACTGCGACCGTCGAACGATCCGAAAGTTGAGGGGTGGAACGTGCGTTTTCCGCGACTGAGAGTGGTCTATCACGCGACCCCTCGGGGTCACCGAGGTTGTGCGCAAGTGCAACGTACCGACTCGGAAAATCCGCGCGAGGAATTCCATTCACGGTTGTCGCGCCATCTAGTGTTGAGGCGGATTGTCGCGAGTGGCGACCATCGAATTTCGTATCGTTCTTCAAACCCCCGAAACATCCGAAAGGACGTCCGTGACCGAGATCCCCGAGCACCTGCTGAAGCGCTCTCGCGACCGACGGGCGGGAGGCGCCTCGTCGGAGGCCTCCTCGGCCCCGGTGCCCGCCACCACGGAATCGGCCGCCCCGGCCCCCAAAGCCGCAGCCGAAACCCCTGCTCAGAAGCCTATTTCGAAGCCCGACTCCCCCGATGTGGCCGCCGCCAAGGCCCGCGGACGGATTCCGTACTGGGCGATGGGCACTCTCGCTCTCATGCCCATCTTTTTGTTCATGTACGTCCGCGGTCTGCAGCCCCAAAAAGCCGAAGCTTCCGGTCCGATTGCCATCGGCATCGAACAGTACGGGGCCTGCGCCAGTTGCCATGGCGGTGACGGAGGCGGCGGGGCCGGTCGAGTGCTGAAAGACGGCGAGTCGTTGAAGACGTTCCCGCACATCGAGGACATGCTGAATTGGGTCTATGCCGGTACCGAGGCGTACGAAGCCGCCGGAATCGCCTCGTACGGCGACCCCAACCGCGAAGGTGGCGCCCACTATCCCCGTTCGTACAACGGCAGTGCCATGCCTGCTCAGGGCGAAATGGCGGGCGGTGGCCTGACCGAATACGAGATTCTTGGCCTCGTCTGTCACATCCGTTATGACATTTCCGGTGCTGACGAGACCGGAGAATGGGCCGAAGAGTACGAAAAGTGGTGCTCGCCCGAGAGCGAGATCTTCCTCGGTCTCGAGGACGGCTCGATGTCGTTCGACATGCTCCCCGGCGTCGGTACCGCCCCCCGCCTCGGCACATCGGCCGACCAGGAGATCACCGCCGAGTCCTGAGCCGGACATCACAACCCGGTCTGGCCCCCAGATTCGCGTGATCGCCCTGTGGGCAGCACACTGACCACATGACCTCCCAGCACGACGTCCTCGTCATTGGTGCCGGACCCGCGGGAGCCGCGGCTGGCTACTGGCTGGCGCGCCACGGCCTCGACGTGGTGATGATCGACAAGAAGACCTTCCCGCGCGAGAA
>JBJTIO010000105.1:0-3829 GCA_046095045.1 Actinomycetota bacterium | reverse complement strand
TGCTCGATTACGGCGACGTTGTGGTGCACGTCTTCCTCGACGAAATGCGCCAGTTCTACGAGATCGAGCGCCTGTACAAGGATGCGCCCCGCCTCGACTGGCGCGCCTGACGTTTGGGGCGAGCCAGCACGGGCGGTATCGTGAGGCGCACCCGAGAGGGGCTATAGCTCAGTTGGCAGAGCGCTTCCATGGCATGGAAGAGGTCAAGGGTTCAATTCCCTTTAGCTCCACGCAGTAGTTGGGATCCCTTGTCAAGGGGCGACGAATGAGTAACTGTTCTGGAACTCGTCTTGCAGAACCCGCGCCTTGACGTTCATGGTGTCGACCACCAAATCCTCGTCGAGATATTCGACCCAATACGTCCAACCTTCGGGTAGCGCGAGTCGCTCTCCGAGAGATTCGAGAGATGCTTCATCGATCGTGGGATCGACTTGTTGGCTGAACGCTTGCATGATCCAGCGATTCCCGTCCGGGTCGACGAGGAAGTACTCGATCGATCCGGCGGCGAACGTGAAGATCGCGCGCCGATCGACTTCCTGCCATGAGTAGGGCTGACCGACCTTGCCGGGATCGGAAATGTTCACGACCGCGAGTCGGTTCATCTCGAGCGTGCCGAAAGTGCGCCGCTCGGATGCGTCGATGTCGTTCTTCACGACCTTGTCGACGAGCCAACCTCGTGGACCGTTGCGCAGGGCGATGATCGCATTCATCTTGACGGCCTCCGCCGCGGCGTCGATGCTCTGCCAGTCGGCTTCGGGGCAATAACTGAGACCCTGGGTGCCGTACACGGTCGCCTGCAGGCCGGTCTGGGTCGCTCGCAGGAAGAGCAACTCGCAGTAACGACTGCCGCGCACCATCGGATAGGCCGGCGTGACCGTCGTCGAGGTCGGCGCCATCGTCACTTCGGTGACCGACGGTGCGGAGTCGGTCGATGTCGTCGCTTCAGTGGTTGCGGCACTGTCGCTCGAGCCACCACAGGCCGACAAGAGACCGCCAACGATCAGTAGTGCCAACCTTCGACGCATCGTTTCCCCCGACTCTCCGAAACCGACTATAACTGTCAGTCAGCGTGCCAGTTGATTGCGAACGGGGGAGACATGACTGATTGGGTCGAACTGACGGCACGCGCCTCGTTCGCATCGCACCGTTTGATCGGGTGGATCTATTGGGATCCCCGAGCGATCGAGTTGTACTCCGAGCTCGGTGTGCCGAACGGACTCGGTTACTACGCCGCCAGCCGTGCCGCACCGCTGCTTCCCGCGGGCGCCCAGCCGGTGTCGGCCGCGTTCTATTCGATCCACCCGGACTTTCTCCGTTTCGCGATCGAGACCGCACTCGCGCACACAACGTGGACGCAGATTTACGACGCGCGCAACGTGGCCGTGGGAGAGGGACTTCGTCGATGGGTGCCCGAGATCTGCGACGATCTGGCCGCCATGGGACCGCATCTGTGGTCGGTCGCCGATGGCCTACCCGAGTCGGGTCGCGTGTGCTTTGCCGCCCATCGTCAGGCGCCGCGCGTCGACGACCCGCTGGTGTCGGCGTGGCTGGCGGTCAATTGCATCCGCGAATGGCGTGGCGACACCCACTTCGCGATCCTCACGAGCGAGGACATCTCGCGCGTTCAGGCCGGCATTCTGCACGACGCTCATCTGAACTACGGCGGCTGGATCGCGCAGAGCCGCGGCGCCGACGAGGCGGCGATGCTCGCCGCGATGGACGATCTCGAGTCGCGCGGATTGGCCGAGGACGGAACGGTGAACACGGCGGGTCTCGCCGTGCGGGAGCTCATCGAGGAGCGCACCAACGAATTGTGCTCGCGCGTCTGGAGGTCGGTGGGTGAATCCGAGACCCTCGCGTTCCTGCGATGGGTCGAGCCGATCGGTGAGAGACTGCTGAAGCGCATCGACGATACCGCGGGTCCGAATTGGATGCCCGCCGCGCGCGAGCGGCGCGCCTGAGACGACCAGAGCACAACGACAGTGGGGGACACATGGAACACGTGATCGAAGTCGATCGGCATGCGGTGACGAACAGCCGCATCTCGTCGTATCCGCACGGCGAGTTGGCCGACGGGCAGGTGCGGTTCGCGGTCGAACAGTTCGCCCTCACGTCGAACAACATCACCTACGCCGTGTTCGGCGACGGCCTTCGCTACTGGGACTTCTTTCCGGTCCCCGACACGCCCGACGCGTGGGGGCGGGTGCCGGTGTGGGGTTTCGCCCGCGCCGTCGAGAGTCGACGCGCCGAGGTGCCGGTCGGCACGCGGGTGTACGGCTACTTGCCGATGTCGACCACCCTCGTGATGACTCCGGGCCGCGTCGACGAAACGGGATTCATCGACGTCTCGCCGCATCGCCAGCCGATGGCCACGGCCTACAACCGCTACACGAACGCCACCAACGATTCGGCCGATGGGGCGGCACTGGCGAACCATCGCATGGTGTTGTGGCCCCTGTTCATGACCTCGTTCATGATCGACGACTTCGTGGCCGCGGGCTCCGACGACCGGCCGGAGTTCTTCGGCGCTTCGGTCGCCGTGATCTCGAGTGCGTCGAGCAAGACCTCGATCGCCGCCGCCCCTTTGATGAAGAGCCGACCCGGCGTCGTGGTGGTCGGACTCACCTCGGCCAGCAATCGATCCTTCGTTGAGTCGCTCGGTTGCTACGACACGGTCGTGGTGTACGGCGATGAATCGTCACTTCCCGACGGGCCGGCGGTGTACGTCGACATCGCGGGCAATCGCGCCGTGACTCATGCGGTGCACGCCCGCTACGGCGACGCACTCACGCTCAGCCTCGTCGTCGGCGGCACTCACTGGAACACGACCGACGCCGCCGCATCGTCCGCGCTCGCCGGACCCAAGCCGGAGTTCTTCTTCGCCCCGGCCCAGATTGCTCGACGCACGAAGGAATGGGGCAAAGACGGTCTCGAACAGCGCGTCGACGCCGCGTGGCGGGCCTTCGCCTCGTGGAGCGATGGGTGGCTGACCTACGACCAGACCGTGGGGCCCGAGGCCGTGCGGGCGCTCTATGACCAGATGGTCACCGGCACGGTCGATCCGCGGGTCGGGCACATCTGCCGCGTGGGGTGATCGTCCCGAGAATGCGAAACGGGGGCCGACCCAGTGGGCCGACCCCCGTTCGTCGAGGTGATGAAACTGTTGGGCTGTTGGCCGTCAGGCCCGCAGACCCTTCTGGATCGCGCCGAACACGGCGTCCTTGAGCGGGATCATGCCGGCGATGATCGCGCCGTTCACGATGATGTTCTTCCAGTCGTCGCCCCAGAGTGGTCCCCAGCCTGACAGGGGGTAGGCCTCGAGCAGCCAGACGACGAGGCACGAGACGATGAGCGTCAAGTTCGCGCCGACCACCGGGATCTTCTTGATTGTGTCGCCGAGACCAACGGTCCCGAGGATCGAGTGGAGGACAGTCATGACCGCCTCCAGCAGGATCGCCATCACGATGAATACTGCAACGATGTACATGGTTCTTTCCCCTTCGGGTCTCGCGGCCTCTCGACCGCAATCGCACCGTATGAAGATGGGTTCGCAAATGTGGTGGATGTCACAGAAATATGCTTGTGAACAGGTGAAATACCACGACCCGTGGGATTATTCGGCCCTGGCCCCACCGTTTCTCACGCATCGCGAGATTCAGCGAGATTCGGCGAATGGGCGGCCGAGGTCGGTCAGTGTGAAGATGAAGTCAACGAGGAGGTAGCCCCATGGCAATGGTGGTCATGCGATACGACCTGCGGATTCCTCCGCCGGGAAGCCCGGCCCACGGGGTCACCGCAACCGGGCAATACGCGGCGTTTCTCGAGCAGG
>JBJTIO010000104.1:0-2864 GCA_046095045.1 Actinomycetota bacterium | reverse complement strand
AAGAGCCCCGGGTCAGTGTCGAAGAAGACCGACGCTCTGGTGGTCGGCGCCGAACCGGGTGCGAGCAAACTCACCAAGGCCCAGGAACTCGGTGTGCCGATCCTCGACGAAGCGCAGTTCGTGCGTCTGCTCGAGACCGGCGAAGTGTCTGGTTCCTAGAGAACCTCGAACGACCACGAGAAACTGCGCGCGGTGGTGCGACCTTCCTCGATCTTCCAGTAAGTCACCATCACGCGGTGGACACCGACGTTGTAGCGCTCGACGGCCGCGCCCTCGGTGGGCTCGAAGCGGATCAACGAGTTGCCCTGATCGTAAATGGCGGTCTTGGGAAGCTCGATTTGCTGACCCGGTTTGACGTCGGTCGGTGCCGCGTCCTCGAGACGAGTCGTCGGAATCGCGATGCCGTCGAGTGTGAGCTCGGCCTCGTATCCGTCGACGAGGTCGACCGAGATCTCGGTCTGCGACAACACCTGTCGATCGTTGGGTGCGGGTGACACGCTGATGATCTCGTCGGGGTAACCGAGTGCATCGCGTCCGGTGGTGGCCGACATCAATCCGAGGATGACCATCATGAGTCCGATCGCGAGACCGGCGCTGATGAGCACCACTTCGAGCGACGGTCGACGGCGACGGCGAGGTTGTTCGTCGACGATCGCGGGCACGTGGACATCAGTCACAATCACATTCTCGCCCGATGTGCTGGACTTTTGCACGTCGTGACAGGGGCGATCGTCACACATTCGTCATACACCGCTAGTTTCGCGGCGATGTCCGTGTTCGAGAACCATGATCCGGAGGCCCTGATCGATCAGATGATCGACGGTCGCTTTCGGCTGAAGACCGAGATCGCTCGGTCGAGCACGAGCAAAGTCTTCGTCGCCGCCGACACGCGCGACAACACCGAAGTGACGCTTCGTTTGTTCTCGGCCGAGGTGAGTCGTAACCGCGGTGATGCCCTGATCGAGCAGGCGCGGGCCGCCGCGGCCTTGAGTCACCCGAACATCCTGCCCACCCTCGCCCATGGTCGATCCCAGGTGGGCACGGCGACGCGCGTGTACGTGGTGCAGCAGCGCTCCACCGGGGGTTCGCTCCAGGACATGATCGACCGTGGTCGTTTGCTCACGCCCAGCCAGGCCGTGATGGTGGGTGTCGAGGTGTGTCGAGCTCTCGATCACGCGCACAAGCGCGGTCTCACCCACTTCGATCTGCGCCCGTCGGCAATCGTGTTCGATGATGATCGCCGCGCCCGAGTGAGCGACATGGCGGTTGCGTCAGTCGTGGCCGAAGACGCCTGGGTCGACACCACCTCGGTGTCGCTCGAGCGCGCCCGGTACTGCTCGCCGGAACAAGCGAATGGCGAACCGTTCGATGAGAAGTCCGACGTCTACGCCTTGGCGCTGGTGCTGGCCGAATCGGTGACCGGAGTGTTGCCGTTCGGATCGGACTCGGTGGTGACAACTCTCAGCGGCCGCGTCGACAAGTTGTTCCCGGTGTCGGCCGATCTCGGTGGTCTGGCTTCGGTGCTCGAGCGCGCCGGTCGCTCCGATCCGGCCGAACGGTCGAGTGCCGCCGAGATGGGACGGGCGTTGGTGCAAGCGGCGCCATCGTTGCCTCGTCCCGCACCGTTGCCGATCGTGTCGGCGACGATCTTCGAATCCGATCGCACGGGAGAGATCGCGCGTCCCGTCGATCGAGATGTCGTTGCGGTAGAGTCCGAGATGCGCATCAGCGATGAAGAGATCGAGCAGCCCGTCGAGGATGCTCCGTTGATTGGTCGCTGGATCATCGCGGCCGTCGCTGCTCTCGTCGTCGTGGTTGGTGGCTTCCTGTTGTTCAACGTGATCCAGAAGGATTCGTACGCCGTTCCGATGCTCACCGGCGTCGAACTCGGCGAGGCCACCAACATGGTGACTGAGTTCGATTGGACGATCGTCGAGATCGACGAAGCGAGCGAGACCGTGCCCGCTGGTTCGATCATCCGCACCGAACCCGAGTCGGGCAAGAAGTTGCAGTCGGGCAAGGACATCACTTTCATCGTGTCGACCGGACCTCCTCCGGTGGCGTTGCCCGAGTTGAACACTCTTGATGTGGCGGGAGCGACCAACGCGTTGGCCGAGGCCGGTTTGGTGCTCGGACAACAGGTTCCCGAATTCAGCGAAACCGTGCCTGCTGGCATGGTGGTGCGCTGGGCTGTCGGCCTGCAGCCGAATCTCGTCGCGGGCCAGGAGGTCGTGAAGGGCACGGCGGTCGACATCGTGGTTTCGCAGGGTCCGGCTCCGCGGGTGGTGCCCGATCTGCGTGGCATGACCCTCGACGCGGCGACCGCCGCATTGAACGATCTGCAACTCATCATCAATCGCGCGGACGATGAGTTCTCGCCCGACATTCCGATCGGTGGCGTGTCGACCCAATTGCCGGCGGCTGGCGGGTCACTCGAGCGGGGCGGTTCGGTCACCGTCGCTTTGTCGAAGGGCCCCGATCTCGTGGCGATGCCCAATCTCGCCACCGCGGGCAATCTCGACCTCGTCAAGCAGTCGCTCACGAACGCCGGTCTCACGCTCGGCACGGTCACCGGACGGGTTCGCGGGGCGCCGATCGCGGCTCTGGTCGGTGGACAGATCGTCGCGACCGGCCAGCAGTTGCCCCGCGGCAGTGTGGTCGACATCGTGTACTACGGCTGATTCCCGCCGGACTTATCGCGTTCGTCGGTCGCGCGAATAAGGTTGCTCGACCCGAAGGAGAACGATTATGGGAACACTCGACGGCCGTGTGGCCATCATCACCGGAGCTGGCCGCGGTCTCGGCCGCGAACACGCACTGCTCTTCGCCGCTGAAGGAGCCAAGGTCGTGGTCAACGATCTCGG